>JAURNL010000041.1 GCA_030830205.1 Crocinitomicaceae bacterium
AAAACCACTTTCGCCAACATGTATTTCAGTTATAGAATCGGTGGTATTTTTAACGTGGATATTTTCCAAAGCAGCCTGCATGGCAATGGTATCGCGGTCTGTCCCTAATTGCAATATTTGACAGGGTTGTTGGGAAAGTTTGGCTAAAATCAACAGGCGTTGTCCGTAGCTTTTTGATGAAGGTGCAGTTAATTCACCGCGGTATGACTTTGCATTAATTCTCATTTGGCTGCTTAGCTTGTAATCCTAGTTGAATGCGGATAGATTCTTCATGAAGCATTTTAATGAATAGCTCTGTAAATTCAGAGGAAAGCCCGGCGTTTATCCCTTTTTCAACATTTGCTCTTAAGGTTTCTTCCCAGCGCTGAACTTGTAAGATATGCGTATTTTGACTTCGCTTAAAGGCTCCTATTTCTAGTGAAAGTGCCATTCGTTCTTGCAATAATTCTATCAAATTCTCGTCAATCAAACTCATTTTGTCTCGTAATTCTGACAATTCTTGAAGCGCACGGTCATTAGGGGTGCGTGGCTCTAGCGTTTGGAGTAATTCTTGAAGTTGTAGGGGTGTAATTTGTTGTTTGGCATCTGTTAGTGCTTGGCTTGGATCGCAATGCGTTTCTATCATAATACCATCGTAATGAAGATCCAAGGCCTGTTGTACCAATGGAGTAATTAGTGCAGCACGTCCGCCAATGTGCGAAGGGTCCATGATTATTGGAATGTCTGGGCGTGCTTGTTTGAAGTCAATAGCGATTTGCCAATGGGGATTATTACGGTATTTTGTTTTTTGATAGACAGAGAATCCACGATGAATGGCACCAATAACTTTTATATGATGCCGTTCCAATCTTTCAATTGCACCTAACCAAAGTTTCAAATCAGGGTTAACTGGATTTTTTACCATAACAGGGAGGTTGGTCCCTTCTAAGGCCTCAGCAATTTCTTGAACAGTAAATGGATTGACAGTGGAGCGTGCACCAATCCAAACCATATCGAGTTGGTGAGAGGCTGCAGCTCTAACGTGTTCTGCGGTAGCTACTTCAGTGCATATTGGAAAACCAAATCTACGGCGGACCTCTACAAGCCAAGAAAGCCCCAGATCGCCGATGCCTTCAAAAGCCCCAGGTTGGGTTCTAGGTTTCCAAATTCCGGATCTAAAATAAGAAAGCGGAAGGCCCTGGAGACCTTCCGCTGTTGCTAAAACTTGATTAAGCGATTCGGCAGAACAGGGCCCAGCTATGAGGCTTGTAAAGAGGTCCGAACGCATGATTTATTATTTGGCGTAGTTAACAGCGCGTTTTTCGCGGATGACCGTCACCTTAACCTGGCCTGGGTAGGTCATTTCAGTTTGAATACGCTGAGAAATTGTAAAAGATAGCTCTTCTGCGCGTTGGTCAGAAACTTTTTCAGCCTCTACCAATACACGTAATTCTCGGCCAGCTTGGATGGCATAGGCACTTCCAACACCATCGTATGATAATGCTAAGTTTTCGAGTTCTTTGATACGTTTGATATAGGCTTCAACTATTTCACGTCTTGCTCCTGGACGCGCGCCAGAGATTGCATCACAGACTTGTACAATTGGCGAGATAAGGGTTGTCATCTCAATTTCATCGTGGTGTGCACCAATAGCATTCAAGACATCACCTTTTTCACCAAACTTTTCTGCAATTTTCATACCTAGAATAGCGTGAGGTAATTCTGGTTCTTCATCTGGAACTTTACCAATATCATGAAGAAGACCTGCTCTTTTGGCGAGTTTAACGTTCAGACCGAGCTCTGCTGCCATAATAGCACACAGATTTGCTACTTCTCGAGAGTGTTGTAGAAGGTTTTGACCATATGAAGAACGGAATTTCATGCGTCCAACCATACGCATGAGTTCAGGGTGCAAGCCATGGATACCTAGATCAATACATGTACGACGGCCAGTTTCAGCAATTTCTTCATCAAGTTGTTTTCGTGTTTTAGTTACGACCTCTTCGATTCGAGCGGGGTGGATACGTCCGTCCGAAACAAGTTGATGTAAACTTAACCGGGCAATTTCTCTTCTAACTGGATCGAAACAAGAAAGGATAATTGCCTCAGGGGTATCGTCGACGATGATTTCAACACCCGTTGCTGCTTCAAGCGCACGAATGTTCCGACCTTCTCGGCCGATGATACGTCCTTTGACTTCATCAGACTCAATATTGAAAACAGAAACTGCATTTTCTACAGCCTGTTCAGTAGCTACGCGTTGTATACTTTGGATTACAATCTTTCGAGCTTCTTTATTGGCATTTAATTTGGCCTCTTCGGTAATTTCTTTGATCGTAGCCATTGCTGCTGTGCGCGCTTCGTCTGTAAGGGCTTGCATCAGGTTTTGCTTGGCATCCTCTGGAGAAAGCTGGGCAATTTTAGACAATTCAGCAATTTGTTTTTGATGAATTTTGTCGAGCTCTTGATTGCGGATCTCTAGCTGAGTAGCCTTGTTTTGATATTCTGTTTGCGTTTTTTCGAGGTCCTTTTCTTTTCGACTGATTTCCTCTAATTTTTGATTAAGCGTCTTTTCTTTGGTTCTAAAGCGATCTTCACCAGATTGCATTTTTCTTTCCCGCTCTTTGATAGCTTCTTCGTGTTCTTCTTTTTGCTTTAGAAATCGCTCTTTTGCTTGAAGAGCACGTTCTTTTTGAATTGTTTCAGCTTTTGATTCTGCCTCCTTGATGATGCGTTCAGCATCTTTCTTTAAGATGCTCTTTTGAAGGATGTAGCCGGCAACACCGCCACCTAGTAGTCCGATTAATAACCATACGATATCCATTCTACTGACTTTTACAGTCGGAAGAGGTCTTTGGCACTTGAGAGTTATTGAATGTTATTCAAATCTTGTTTTAGTGCTTCAAGAGCCGATTCTATATCGGCATAATTGGGCTCTATAACTGTTGGCTTTGCTTCGGCTTTGGCTTTGGTAAGCAATTGCAAGGCAGACATAGCCAACAAATCCTGATTATCGTTTACTGCATAGTTTTTACGTAGCAATTCAATTGCTTTATTGATATCAGCGGCTGCAGCACTCACGGCTTCTGCCTCTGCTTCTGGTACGTTTAACGGGTAACTTCTACCAGCAATATTAATTTTGAGAGCTACTTTACTCATTTAAGCCTGCTTAAGCATTTCTATACAGAATTCAATTTCTTTCACAAGTGCGTCGATTTCCTCAGCGTTGCGACCATTTGTTGCAACAGGAACCTCTACGACTTTGTTTTGAGCCTCCGCCAATGATACGTTGAGTTCTTCAATGCTTGCTTTTAGCAGCTCTACCTGCGCTTTTTCAGCTTGGTAAAGCTCTTGGATACGTCGCAATTCAACCTGAATCAACTCGTGCTGAGCACGTTCAGTTTTCAGTTCAGCTGCAATTTGCATGCTGCGGGTGCGGATATCTTCTATGAGCGTATTGAGGTTCTCAGTCATGTTAAGCGTCGACTTTGTACAAAGTTAACAAGCATTCGTTTAAATTCTACAAATTAAGGAAGGTTTTTCTTTTTTTTCTTGTGTAGTTTTGAAGATGCTCAAGTATATCCTTTGTTACGCTTTGGTTTTAAGTCATTGTACAATTGCTCAAATCCTAAAATGCGATAACCATTGGTCCTTACCAATGGATGCTCCTGTAGAACTCAGTGCCGGTTTTGGAGACCTAAGACCCAATCATTTTCACATGGGACTTGATATCCGAACGGGAGGGAAGGAAAATCTGCCCATCTATGCTATTTCAGACGGCTATGTATCTCGGATAAAAGTTTCATCTGTAGGATACGGCTGGGCACTTTACATTAATCATCCAAACGGCTATACTTCGGTATACGCACATTGTAATCGCTTTGCGAATCGCATTCAGCAACTCTATTTGGATACTTCAGTTGTGCTCCAACAGAATGAAATTGACATTGTCTTAGGTGTCAACCAGCTTCCGATTCATCAAGGAGAACAAATCGCTTTTTCTGGTAATACAGGAGGATCTAGCGGCCCGCACTTGCATTTTGAACTCCGTTCTTCAACAACCGAACATGCCCTCAATCCATTACTTCACGGGTTTCTTGTCAGCGATGTTGCTCAACCTGTGCTCAATGGTATACGTTTATATGCAATAGATCAGCAAGGGTATGAGGTCCCGGGCAAATCAATGACTGTGAGTACCCAGCAAAAACAGCTCAAAACATCACTCCCTCAAGGATTTTTAAGAGATGGAGATCGAATAGGAATTGCGCTTCAAGTGACAGATTATTTTTCTAGAGATGGTCGAAGTCTAGGGTTATTTAGTGCCGAGGTTTGGACAGCAAAGGAGGGGCATTTTGCATTTGAACTTGACGAAATTGATTTCAATGATGCCAGATATATTAATGCTCATCATGATTTTTCTTATGCCAGGACTTCAAAGAGAAAATTTCAGAAGGTATTTAAATCTCCGCATAATCCTTTGACGATTTATCCTTACGAGGGGAGTGGAGCCTTTGAACTAGCAGCATTTGACAGCACCCAATTTTCAATCATGTTGAGAGATGTCAATGGAAATGAGAGCCAAAGTGAGCTTTGGGTGGTATATCCTTTTGCTAAATCGCCAGCTCCAAGTTTCTACAATTCAAATTCTCATTGGCTTCCGGAAGCTAATTATCGATATCAAACTGGATTTTGGGAAATTGAAATAGACTCGTTTACATTTTTTGAACCAGTGAAGAAAAATATCGATTTAGCGGCCCGTCGTCTAGCAACAAGCCAAGTGCAAATTGCTAAACCCATTCATATTTCATATACAGTAACAGATAGTACGGATGCCCAACAGCGATTCTTATTAATGAATGGAATTCCGCTGAATACACACTATGAAAACGGAAAGTTAATGGCTGAATCAAAATCACTAGGTGTGTTTTCCTTGCGTAAGGATGTATTGGCTCCTGTTATACAGGCGCATTCCAATAATAAACTGGACAGTCTTAATAATGGCGCCTGGTCTTGGTCCGTTAGCGATGATTTTTCGGGTGTTGCTACCTACAGTTGTTGGCAGAATGGAGTTTGGATACCAGCTTATTACGACGCTAAAAAGAAAGTAATCAAGGCTCAATTTGAAGTTCCATTTTTTACGGGCACTCAAATTGAATTACGCGTACAAGATGCAGTAGGAAATGAGGCGATTTTTCAAAGGAGCACGCCGTTGGCACCTTTCAAGTAAATGGGACTACAATAAGCCAAATCTTCAAATGTTTGATTTTCAAATGCAGTTAAGGCAGGCAATACTTGGTATTGGGCAGAAAGTTTTGTGTTAATCCAGGTTAGATTTTGTTGCTCCCAATAAGTCATTGCTTTTTCATTGGCATCGCCAACAACAAACGCCGGAACAAATGCTGTGATGGATGTATTTTCGAGTAATGCACAATGGACTTTTTCTTGACTATTTCCTTCTGAATCAAATATTTGCATGTAAACTTCCGTTCTTCTGGCATCGAGGAGTGCAAGGACACTAGTAGGAGAGGATAGGCCGTTTTGCTTGGCGAGTTCAAAAAGGGCAAGATGAGTTGGAATAGCAATCAAAGGGATTTGTAATGCAAAGCAAAGCCCCTTTGCTGTGGAAAGTCCTATGCGCAGACCAGTGTATGATCCTGGACCAGAGCTGTAGCTAATAGCATGGATTTGCTCAAGCGTGACTTTTGCACTTTGAAGTACATCTTGAATCATTAATGTGAGTACTTCTCCGTGAATGTAGCCATCGCTAGATTGATCTAGGTGGGAGAGGAGTATTCCGTTCTGGGAGAGAGCCACGCTACATACCTTGGTACTGGTTTCGAGATGGAGGATTAGCGGATTCATTTTCTAACACTCAAACTTAAATCCAACTCCGTGCACGTTATTGATTTGGATATTGCCATCCTCCTTCAGGTATTTACGCAATTTGGTTATAAATACATCGAGGCTACGTCCAACAAAGTAATCATCTTGACCCCAAACGGAGTTCAAAATAACATCTCTTGGGATGAGCTGATTTTTGAACTTATACAGGGTTCGTAAAATCATAGCTTCTTTCTTTGTTAGTGTGAGTAACTGAGTTGGCGATTGAAGTGTAAAATTTTCGGTATCAAATGTATAAAGCCCAATTTTTACAACTTTAACCTCTGGAGAATCAGGCTGTAGTTTCACTCTTTTGAGTAGGGCCTTAACTCTAAGCTGTAATTCTTCAGCACTAAAGGGTTTGGTGAGATAATCATCGGCACCGGCATTAAAGCCTTCAATCTTATCCTCAGTTCTACTTCTAGCAGACAAGAATAAAATGGGGATCTCAGCATTTTGTTTGCGAATATCTCGGGCAAGCGTAAAGCCATCTTTTACGGGGAGCATGACATCAAAAATGCAAAGATGGTAAGGCTCTTCCTGAAAGCGACGAAGAGCTTCAGCTCCATTTTCACATAGCGTAACGGCGTAACCATCTGCTCTGAGCTGATCTGAAACGACAATACCAAGGCTGATATCGTCCTCTACCATGAGGATTTTGATTTTCATGAGTGTCTATAAAAGCCAAGAGCCTTGGTGTACCAAAGCTCCTGACTATTAACCTAAACCTACTACTAGTACTACAAAGTTAAACGCTTTTTTATTACTAGGTTACGGCTAGTTGTTAAATTTTTCATAATTTTTTCTAACATCAATTTTTTGCCAAAACAAGAATACCTAACTTTACTCAATGAACCCGCCACACATCCTCATTGTAGACGACGAAGAAGATATACGCATGTTGTTGCAATACAACCTGCAAAAAGAGGGATTTCGAGTTGATACGGTTGCCGACGGATTGGCTTGTATGGAGTTCATTCAAAAAGAGAAACCCACACTGATCTTGTTGGATGTCATGATGCCAGTACTTGACGGCATAGAAGTATGTGAGCGCATCAAAGCGGATCCTCAATTTCAAGATATCCTCATTTGTTTTTTAACTGCTCGAAACGAAGACTACAGTCAAATAGCTGGTCTTGATGCTGGTGCGGACGATTATATAGCCAAACCCATCAAAACAAAAGTCCTCTTATCGCGTATTCAGGCCATGCTGCGTCGTTTGAAACACCATAGCGCAGAAGCAGAACCAAAACCTGATTTTTATATCAATAGAGAAAAATATATTCTTGAAAAAAATGGAGAAGTCTTACAGCTTCCCCGTAAAGAGTTTGAATTACTCGCTTTGCTTGCATCTCGTCCTAATTTTGTTTTCAAGCGTGAGCAAATATTAGAAAAGGTTTGGGGTACGGAGATTATTGTAGGCGATAGAACCATCGATGTGCACATTAGAAAGATCCGTGAAAAGATTGGAGATCACTACATTTCGACTATCAAAGGTATAGGTTACAAGTTCAATGCCTAAGTTTGGCCCGAATCTTGCTTATTGTTTCTAACAAATCATCAACATATGAAAAAAACAGTACTTTTTTTTGTGGGCTTTTGCCTTACCGTAAATCAGTTCCAAGCTCAAGTTCCTAGCGCTGCTTTTACTCCCATCAAAGACCGTCTTGAAACTTGGGACGAAATTCGTGGTGCATGGCTTGCAATGGCTATACAAGCTATAGCAGCTAAGCAAGCAGTTCCTGACCGTACATTCCCTGAAGATTTCACACCTTTTGAGATGATAAGCATGATTCCTTTTAAAGAACGGAACGAGCTGCGTCAAATGATGCTTAATATGCAAGACCCAGGATCATCAACGCCAGCACAACAAACAGATTTTGATATTTTCTCTGCATTACTTCAACATACTTTTTGTAGCCTGAAATACGGCCGATCCTTTGGAGATCCACATCTTAAATCATACGACAGGGCGAGTTATTCATTTCAGACGGTTGGTGAATTTATTTTATCTAAAAATGAAAATGGTCTTTTTGAGGTGCAAACGCGCCAACGCGCCCAAGATGAAAACTTCTCTTTAAACTCCGCTGTAGCTATGAACGTAGCAGGGGACCGTCTTTGTTTTTATGCCGCTGAAAAGCCGGATGGTATCCAGCAAACACCATTGCGATTAAACGGACAACCTATTCAATTGCAGGGCAGAAGTTATTACTTGCCACATGGTGGTGTAATACGATTAGATGGGCGCAATTATACCATTGCTTGGCCTACGGGTGAGACCACCGTAATCGATGTGCGCTCTTCAGGTTCGCGGGGTTTTGTCAATATAACTGTAGGTATTTTTGATTGTGATCGCAATGCATTTGAAGGTTTGTTAGGAAATAATAATGGGTTTGCTGATGACGACTTCAATAGCCGAAGCAATATGCCACGACCAAATAATATTGCAGCAATCTCTATCGCATCAGCTTATGCTTTTAATTCAAGAGAAGCTGAGCAATTAAATAACATGGCTCAGCAAGAGTATCAAGCTTATTTAGCACAGAATTTTGCAGAAGATTGGCGAGTGACCGACAACAACACCCTTTTTGATTACAGTCCAGGCTTTACCACTGCTTCTTATACTGACCGAAGTTTCCCAAGAATTCATATGAATGTCGCCCAAATGAATGCACAAAGCAGGGATCGAGCTCGTCAGCGTTGCTTACAAATGGGGGTTCCTTCAGATGAAATGGGAGGTTGTATTTTTGATCAAGGATACCTGAATATTGCACCAAATTTGCCTCCTGTTCCGAATATTCCAAACCCAACCGTTACTGTTTTGAACAAGGTTGAACGTCCAGCTCTCAATAATAATGCGCATAGTTTTGCGGAGGGCAAATATCCGAGTAACAGACCAGAGACCCTAGATAAACCGGGTTCAAATAGTGAAAAGCCTAATTCAACAGACAAAACTAATTCAGTTGCTAAACCAGTCCAATCAAGGGAGTCTTCTTCTCCAAAGCCTGGCTCAACAATCAATTCTAGGCCTTCTACTCCGAGTAATTCAAAACCATACACGCCGGCTACTCCAAAACCAGCTGCTCCAAAACCAGCTGCTCCAAGAATCAGTACGCCTACACCCAAACCAAGCATGCCCTCAAGTCCGAAACCAAGCGTTAAAATTGGCAAAGGATAAATTTAGTTTAACCTATTTATATCAAAAAAAAGGGCCCGCATGCGGGCCCTTTTCATTGGAGAGCGTTTCTAGTTATTAAACGCTTGTTATTACATTTTAATAAAGGGTAACATTTGATTATTGATTTGAATCAAATAACTACCATTGACAAGGTTACTGACGTCAATTTGCTTGTTGAATGGACCGCTTTGAAGGCACTGTCCGGCAAAATTGAAAATGGCATATGTCTTGGCATTCCCACCATTCACTTGAAGCGTATTTTGAACAGGATTAGGAGAAAGTGAGAGCGATGTTGCTAAGTTTGCGTCAATTCCCGCACTTTGAACATCAAATTGAGAAATGATATTGAAATAAAGCGGTGTAGATTTGATAGGGCAATATACTTGCAAAATCAGGTTATAGATTCCGGTTGCTAATGGGGCATAGAAAGTATAATCGATGTAAGTAAATAAACCTGTAGTATCTGCTAAATACCATACCGTATATAAGCTGTCTTGATTCAAAGGATTGTTTCCAAAACTCGCTGAAACCATATAAGCGGTATCCAGCATCGATAATTCGATGTCACAATTGTAGATCCAGTCGGATATGAGTGAGCCAGTAATGTTACTTCCGGTTGCTAAATTTCCCACTACATTGATACTATCTATATTACCACCACCGTTAATTCCAACATATTGGGTGGTGTTGAAGGTACAACCATTGCTATCTGTCACAACAGCAGCATAAGTCCCTTCACACAGATTGCTAATACTGTACGAGGTGGCACCTTGACTCCACATAACTGTATAAGGACCGCAATTTGTACAAGAAATGGCTATAGCTCCATCGCAAGCGCCAGGCGCACTGCAATCAGTTACAGTAACTGATGGAGAAAACCCCGCACAAGGTGAAGTTGTTGTAGTATCAAAAATAATCGTTTCAGATTGGGTCAATGTACACCCATTTGCATCTGAAACAGTGACATTATAGGTTCCAATACAAAGATTATCAAAGATGTTTGTTCCTGTAAAAGGCGTATTTGATATTTGGAAGGCATAAGGAGTAGTTCCTCCGTAAGCCGTGGCAGTAATACTTGCATCACAACTATTTTGCGTAGAGGCAAGTGTACTTGTAAGATACATTCCTAAAGATGCACAGGGATTTGGCGAACTGCTTCCAATAGTAAACGGAGAAGTGAGCGTAACTCCGCCGCCGGTGGCATTGACTACATAGTTACCTGGGCATAAGTTAAAGATCGAAGTGCCTCCATTTTGAATAACGTTGCCATTCATATACCAAATAACGTTGCTAAAGCTAAGTGTATTAGTAGAGTCGATAGATGCATAACCATCACATATGTTGGGGCTGCTGCAGTCTACTGTTAAGACATTCATCACAAATTGAGCTTTTAAATGATTAAAACTCAAAAGGCTAATGCTAAGGAAAAGGAGAGGTAAGAGTTGTTTCATAAATAAATGTGTTTTTTGTTAAGACGTAAAATTCATTAAAAAGTTGCTTTGCTGTCCACGGTGGGATTGTGTATTTTTGACTCATGAAAAAAATCAACATTATAAAGCTGCTCTTATTAGCAACTCCGTTATCCTTTTTTGCGCAAATTCCTGCGCCGAAGGTTGTAGTTGGAATCGTTATTGATCAAATGTGTTATGACTATTTATATCGCTTTGAACACGTGTATGCTACAGGTGGTTTTAAGCGTCTGCTAACGAAAGGTACTAATTGCCGCAATACGCAATATAATTATGTCCCAACTTATACGGCACCCGGACATGCATCTATCTACTCTGGAACAACTCCTTCTAATCATGGTATCGTTGGTAACGATTGGTATGTGCGCGATTTGAGGAAAACCGTTACGAGTGTCTCTGACATACGCTATACTACAGTTGGAAGTTTGGCAGGCGGAGTTGCCGCACCTATGAATCTACTCACCTACACGATTACAGATCAATTAAAAATGGCTTCCCCGAAGTCAAAAGTTATCTCAATCTCCATTAAAGATCGGGGAGCTATTTTACCCGGAGGACACCTCTCGGATGGTAGTTATTGGTACGATTATAATTCTGGAGACTTTGTGACAAGTAGCTTTTACAAGCAAACATTACCTGCTTGGGTAGATCGTTTCAATTCGAAATTTGACCCTAAAAAAGACCTGCGCGCATGGCGGTTATTATTGCCGGAAAGTACTTACCTTATGGAAGATGAAAGCCAGTACGAGGTTGTGCTGGCGGGCAAAACAAGCGCCACCTTTCCTTATGATTTTCCGGCTATGATTGCGGCTGGCGCATCGGCAAACTCACTTTTCACCATTTCACCCCAAGCCAATGAATTACTTACAGATTTTGCAATCGCTGCACTTGAGCAGGAAAATATTGGGCAAGATCAATTCACAGATTTTCTATGTATTTCCTACTCAACTCCAGATATTGCTGGTCATGCATTTGGCCCGTATTCTAGAGAGTTAGAAGACATGTATGCACGACTTGATCGTGAGTTGCAACGCTTATTTGCAAGTCTTGAAACACGATTTGGAAAAGATGGTTTTGTACTTTTCTTGACAGCTGATCATGCGGTGGTGCCTGTTCCAGAAATGTTGGTCAAAATGAATCTTCCAGGTGGTTATTTCTTTATGCAAGATCATTTACAAGTACTACGCGATGACTTTATTATGAAGTATAATGCTGATTTACTCGAATATGAAATCAATCAAAATATATATCTTGATTTAGATAAAATTGATTCACTTCGTTTGGATATTGATGAGGTTGCTGAATACACAGCATCAGAATTGCGCAAATGGCCAGAAGTAAAAACTGTGTTGACTCGTGAACAATTGCGATCTGGCTCAGCATGTACAGATTATTGGGGTATGTTGATGCGAAATGGTTACAATCCTCAGCGAAGTGGAGAGGTCATGTTTTTGTTGCAGCCAGGTTATTTGGCAAAGGAAATTGATGTGCCTACCGCACACCAAGGAACTTCACATGGATCCGCTTTTAATTATGACACTCACGTACCACTTTTATGGTACGGTAAAGGGATTCCTCAAGGACTTTCTATTTATGAGCCTATTCAGATTACAGATATTTCTGCGACCCTAGTCCATATCTTAAATCTTCAACGACCAGGATCGATGACCGGAGTCCCAATTATACCGCTCCTTCAACAACCTAAAAAATGACCAACGAAAGCCAATTTTTTCTTTCCCATCTTGGACAAACAAGTCCATTCCCATTTTTGATAGAAGTAGATAGGGCTGAAGGTGCCTATATATTTGACAAACAAGGTAAAGCCTACCTCGATATGATTGCTGGGGTTGCAGTCAATAATATTGGTCATCGACATCCAAAGGTAGTGCAAGCACTAAGGGAACAATTAGAGAAGCATTTGCATGTCATGGTTTATGGTGAATTCATTCAAGATGCACAACAAAAAATGGTTCGTCAACTTCTAGAAGTACTACCTGAACCGTTGAATGGTGTTTATGTTGTGAATTCTGGTACAGAAGCGATTGAGGCAGCATTGAAACTAGCTAAACGTTCTACAGGTAGAACAGAACTTGTTGCTTTCAAAGGAAGTTACCACGGTAGTACCCATGGTGCGATGAGTGTTTCAGCAAATGAAGTTAAGAAAATTGCCTTTCGTCCATTGTTACCTGATGTACGTTTTTTGCCACATGATGACTGTTCTGCATTACAACAAATAACAACTCGAACTGCTGGTGTACTTATTGAAACTATACAGGGAGATGCTGGGGTAAGAAGGCCATCTGTGGACTTTATGCAAGCACTTAGAGCAAGGTGCTCTGAAGTTGGAGCCTTGCTTATTTTGGATGAAATACAATGTGGTATGGGTAGGGCAGGTAGTATTTTTGCATTTGAACAATTCCAAATCATTCCTGATATACTTGCGCTTGGAAAAGCCCTGGGTGGGGGTATGCCTATTGGCGCACTGGTGGCACCACAGGAGCATTTAAAATTATTTACCCATGCGCCGATGCTTGGGCATATTACCACCTTTGGTGGTCACCCAATGGTGTGTGCAGCTGCAGCTGCAACAATAGAAGTCTTGCGCAGTGAAATTGACTGGCTAGCCCTAGAGCAGCGTGCTGCAGCTTTTGAAGCAATAATTGCTCAGCATCCAGCGGTAAAAGCCCACAGACGATCCGGGGCCATGTTTGCATTCGATTTGGCTTCATCTGAAGAAGTTGAAAAGGTGGTAAAATTTTGTCTGGAGCATGGCTTGCTTACCTTTTGGTTTCTATCTCATCCTTATAGCTTTAGATTGTCACCTCCTCTTAATTTATCGCAAGCAGATTGGGATTTGGCTTCAAGGGTTATAATTTCAGCATTAAATCACTTATAGAGCGCATATTCTTTGCCATTCCTTATCTTTGTGAGCTAATTCAAGTTATGAAGGTTACGGATCACTTGGCTGCTGCCCAAGACACTTTATTTTCCTTTGAAATTCTGCCACCCCTGAAAGGGAGAAGCATTGCTTCTATTTACGCTGGTATTGATCCCCTCATGGAATTTAAACCAAAATTCATTAATGTAACCTACCACCGAGAAGAATTCGTTTATATTGAACGTGAACACGGTTTATTAGAAAAAAAAGCCGTGCGCAAACGTCCGGGAACGGTAGGTATTTGTGCAGCTATTATGCATAAATACGATGTAGATGCGGTCCCTCACTTAATTTGTGGAGGTTTTAGTAAAGAAGAAACTGAGAACGCACTCATCGATCTTCATTTTTTAGGTATAGATAACGTGTTGGCTTTGCGTGGTGATGCAGTCAAGTCGGAAGCCAATTTTAGAGCTCATCCCGAGGGTCATGCTTATGCTGTAGAGCTTATTGGTCAAGTACAAGGCATGAATAAAGGCCACTATTTTACTGAAGGTCAAGGACAAGACCCTACTCATTTTTGTATTGGAGCTGCAGCTTATCCAGAAAAGCATTTTGAGGCCATGAACCTCGAGACTGATTTACAATACTTAAAGGCAAAAGTAGATGCGGGAGCAAGTTATTTGGTTACGCAAATGTTTTTTGATAATCAAAAGTATTTTGATTTTGTAGCCGCTTGTCGAGGTGCGGGTATTCATGTTCCTATCATTCCTGGTCTTAAACCCATTAAAAGCCTTGCACATATCAGTTTTCTGCCCAAGTTTTTTCATATTGATTACCCTTTGGAACTTTCTAAAGAACTGCTCAAATGCAAATCCAATACTGATGTGGAGCAACTAGGAATAGAATGGGGAATCGCGCAGTCAAAAGAGTTAAAGGCTGCAGGTGTTCCATGCATACATTATTACACAATGTCAAATTCTACTTCTGTACGTCAAATTGCATCAGAAGTTTTTTAACTTAGCTTATGAAGTTTTTATTATTGATTGTTCTTTTATTTAGTTCGCAGTATTTTTTTACTCAAAATATTAAGCTTAGTAATGCCGTAGTGATCAGTCAATTCGACAAAGAAGAAGACCGATATGCCATGCAAGCACTTATGGTGGATATATTAAAGGGTTATCAAGTGAAATCTTTGCCACTAATGAATATACTCAAGCAAGGCGAAGATCCACAGCACTTACTCAACGACTCCATTCAAAAAATCTTGTTACAAAAAGGATTTGATACTTACTTGGTAGTTAATGTAAGAGGATATGACCGCACTTTCAAACCAAGTGAGGATACACAGACTTTAGCAGAATTACTTGAAACGACAAGTATCTATCAAATTTATCGTGAAGAGGCAACATCTGTTTCTTTTGAGTTTTCAATATACAGACAAGGCCAGTTAATTTCACGTCAAGTTTTGCGCTGTGGTAATGTATCTGATCGAGATTCTGTCCTCAAAAGATTACGTAAGCGTCTACCAAAAAAGGTGCTTCCGTTGTGGATGGCATAATGAGCACGTTAACAACCGTTTTAGATTAATTCTCCATTCGGTATTGTTTTTCCATTTCTCGGTCTTCTGGGGTACTATACACACCACATTTCGGTGGTGCTTCAAATAATTTGATGACTTTAAATTGAGCTTGGATAGGCCAGTAATTTGAACTAAACCAATGTATATTGGCGTTGAATCCTTGCCACGGAGCTAGGGTAACAATAGGCGCAGATAATCCAGGGATTAATATCCAAGCTTTGTTCAAACGAATGCCAATACCAATCTGATAATTAAACTGTAGCATACCAGCCGCCAAATTAGGTTGAAAAACTTGGGGAGCTTGATATGCTGTAAACTGTTGCTGATATCCTAGCGTGTCTTGACGAACCTGGAAGTCGTAATTTAGGCCTAGACTTTGGTCTAGGAAGTGCTTGCGTACTTTTACCACAACTTTTTTTCCAAAATAAATGAGCGAGTGAGCCCTCAAACTCCCATAAAGATAACCTGTGCGCATTTGTCCACTACCACTACTCGTGCTGTAAATTTCACCAAAGGCATTTTGGTTTTCGAGTAGCGTAGTTTCAAGACCGTTGATTTGACGGTAACCGATTCCCCAGTCAAAATAATCCATAATTCTACTTTTATGGAGTGCTTTTATAGGAGTGCCTTTCCATTTTGGAAAATGAGCCAATCCAAATTCTGCATAAAATCCAAGTTTGGCCTCTGGCGTGATGGTAAAATCACCTCTATCTACTTGATTAACAAATAGATCGCCACGCAGTGGTTGATTGACCAACGAGTAGGTAGGACCTATTGAAAATTGGTAACCATGGTTTTTTACTTGAAGGTAATCGTTCCCTTTTTTTTGTGATTTCTCAAAACCGCCCTGCGCCAAAAGTACAGTTGGGAAAAGAAAAAGGATCAAAATGAATCTCATGTTTGAAAATTAAAGGTGCTACATTCTTGGAGTATTTCCTGCATTACTTCAGGACTATCCCATTTTGTTTCTATATCAGCTTGAGCCATAATTTTATCCATAATAGCACTTTGTTTCTTGCCTTGTTCATAGGCAACGGCGTATGGTATGTTGCTAAAGGTAACTTGGCTATACAATGGCAACCATTTGTGAGGATATAATTGATTGAATTTTGCTTCTATTTTTTTTCGGAGTAAGAAAGAGGGATCGGCAACGAGGTCCCGCATTTCAATGTAATTATCGAGTGAAAGGTCTTGAAGTGCATCGCCATTTGGTTTTCGCATTGGGCTATAGGCAGCCCAAATGGCATCCCAATCGTGATTATGCTCAAGCATGAGTTCATTGAGTACTCTGCAATCTTCAAACCCGGCATTCATTCCTTGCCCATAAAATGGAACAGTTGCATGGGCTGCATCGCCCATAAGTCCTACTTTACCAACGGCCCAAGGATAGCAGCGAATGATGGCTAGATTAGATAAGGGGTGATCTTCCCATTTGTCGGCGATATCGGGCATGAGGTCGTGGAAATCGGGGAAGATTGTTCTGAAAAATCGATCTATGTCTGCTTTCGTGTTGAGTTTGTCAAAGGCAAATTCATGATTTTCATGAGGCATGAAAAGCGTACAAGTAAAGGAGCCATCCTCATTAGCTAAGGCGATCATCATAAAGCGTCCTCGAGGCCAAATATGCAAAGCGTTTTTATCCATTGCATAACTTCCATCGGGTAAAGCAGGTAGTAATATTTCACGGTATCCATCTGCAATATAGTTTTGGCTATACTGAAAACGATTGAGTTTTTGCATGGAGTTGTAGCGCACGGCACTAAATGCACCGTCTGCAGCAAAAATAACATCTGCCTTGGCCTCAAAATTTTCACCCGTTTGTGTATTGCGCAAGTAAGCCACAGCATTTTGTAAATCAACTCTTAGGCACTCAGTTTGGTAGTGAATTGTCGCATTTCCATGCGTTTCAGCGATATCCATCATGGTGGCATTTACCTTCCCGCGGGAAACAGAATAAATAGCCTGGCCTTCTTTTCCGTATTGTTGGTACGTGAGTTTTCCATTAAGGTCATGCATCATGCGGCCGTGCATTGGAATAGCTATTTTACGAATTTCATCTCCCACGCCAACTGCATCAAGTGCTGTCCATCCTCTGACAGACAACGCTAGATTGATTGATTTACCTGCACTTATTTCAGCCTTACGTATATCCGATCGACGTTCGTATATAGTGACGTTGTATCCTGCCTTTGATAAATATACAGCCCATAATGATCCTACTAGTCCTGCACCGATGATAATGGCTTCTCTTTTTTGTGTCATGTTCACTTCTTCTTTTAAACTTAGCTGCTTCCATAACAAAGGTAAGCACTAAGGGTTTTCGAAAAACGTCTAATTTTCCTTTTTTAGAAACTGAATATTTCTTTGAATCCCTTTGAAATTTGTTCTTTTTAATGCACTTTTTCCAAAAAGAAAACGAAAGCTTTCTGCGGAGAGCGACTCCCATTCTTTACTTGATAGATTTAAAAATTCTGGATGGGGTTCAAATGCATCCTCTTTTTGAATTTTTGAAAAACGGTTCCATGGACAAACATCCTGACAGATATCACAACCAAATGCCCAATTTTCCATTTTGCCCTTAAATTCGCTCGGTAAATCAGCATCTTTTAATTCAATAGTAAGGTATGAGATGCAACGTGTCGCATCTATAAGGTAAGGTGTAGCCAGGGCATCTGTAGGACAAGCATCAATACAGCGCGTACACGTCCCACAGTAATCTTTAATTGGTCCGTCAGGGGTAATTTCTAAATCGACAAACAATTCAGCAATAAAGAAAAAGCTTCCATTCTTCGGTTCGATTAGGTTCGTGTTTTTTCCTATCCACCCTAATCCTGCTTTTTTGGCCCACACTTTGTCCATTACAGGTGCTGAATCCACAAAAGCTCTTCCTTGAATATCCCCAATTTGCGTACGTAATGTAGTAAGCAATTCTTTCAGCTTTTCCTTGATAACGTAGTGGTAATCTTTACCGTACGCGTATTTGGCTATTTTAGGTGCTTGATCATCGTGCTGCGTTTGTGCGGGATAATAATTGAGTAATAAGGAGATGATAGTTTTAGTTCCGGGTTCGAGCAACCTGGGGTCAAGTCTTTTGTCAAAGTGGTTCGCCATGTAAGCCATCTTACCATGGTAGTTTTGTTGCAACCATTGTTCAAGTTTGGGTGCTTCCTCTTCAAGAAAGTCAGCTTTGGCAAAGCCTACATGGAAAAACCCTAGTGCTTGTGCGCTATCGATGATCAGTTTTTTATACTGGTCGTGCTTCATATTAGAAGAGTCCACCTTGTGCCCAACCTAAGTCTTTGCCAAGATGCTTGTAGCTTTTTTCAGTGGCTTTGCGGCCACGCGGTGTCCGCATTAAAAAACCTTCTTGAATTAAAAATGGTTCATAAACCTCCTCAAGAGTGCCTGCATTTTCGCCAATTGCAGTAGCGATAGTACTCAAGCCTACTGGGCCACCATTGAATTTATCAATAAGTACCTTTAGAATTCGAAGATCCATTTCGTCTAAGCCATTCGCATCGACGTTGAGCGCTTTGAGTGCAATCTCAGTAATGTCGTCATCTATACGGCCAGATCCTTTGATTTGTGCAAAATCGCGCACACGCCTAAGCAATGCGTTGGCAATACGAGGCGTACCTCGGCTCCTGCTTGCAATTTTGAATGCGGCACTTTCCTCAATTCCAATATGAAGCAAAGTAGCAGAACGTTCTACAATGGCGGTTAATGTTTGAGAGTCGTAGTATTCAAGTCGGGCATTAATGCCAAAGCGCGCACGCAACGGAGATGTTAGTAAGCCAGAACGAGTAGTTGCACCAATAAGTGTAAAAGGATTCAGGTTGATTTGAATACTTCTGGCATTTGCTCCAGAGTCTAACATGATGTCGATAACGTAATCTTCCATTGCAGAATATAAATATTCTTCAATGACTGGACTGAGTCTGTGGATCTCATCTATAAATAAAACATCACCTTCACCTAAATTGGTAAGCAATCCCGCTAAATCTCCTGCTTTATCTAAAACAGGCCCTGAGGTCACTTTAAAGCCAACACCTAACTCATTCGCAATAATATTGGCAAGTGTGGTTTTGCCGAGTCCGGGAGGTCCATGGAGCAATACATGATCGAGAGGCTCTTTTCTGAGTTGTGCAGCGCGAACAAATACCTCTAGGTTTTCTACAACAGACGGCTGACCAGCAAAATCTTGCAGGGATTTTGGACGCAAGACCTTATCTAGCTCTTGTTCGATTTGGCCATTTGTTTCTTCTCGGTAGTCGAATGTTTCCTCCATTGTTTACAAAAATAACAATTTGTTGAAGCTAGCTTATTGCCAAGCATCAAGTAATTGTAACAAGTTGGTAAAATGAAAATCTGCAACGGTAAGTCGCGGATTTGGAAAATGTGTTTTTTCAGGAATACAACAAACTTTCATTTGAGCCGAAAGACCTGCAAGCACGCCATTAAAAGAATCCTCAATCACCAGGCATCTTTGAGGAGCTACATGAAGTGCTGAAGCCACTTGGATATAAACGCCGGGGTGTGGTTTTCCGTGGGGTTCAAATTCCGCAGAATAGGTGAAGTCAAAATAAGAACCAATTCCAAGACTATCTAGCACTGTCTCGATTAGTTTTTGTGAAGAGGAGGTCGCTAAGCCAATTTTTTTATTCTTCGATCGAAGAAAACTCAGTATTTCAATTACACCAGGTAGCGGGTGCGGAGCTTGCTGGATCAGAAAAATAAGTTTTGTGATAATTTGATTTTCTACGAGTTGAAGGTCCGTAAGTCCCCATTTTTCATGGGTGTTCCAAAAGGAAATTACTTGGTCAATGCGTAAACCAACTGTTTTCTGAAAATCTTGGTGCGTAAGTGTAGAACCATATTGCCCAAACACATGTTCCATGGCAATTTTCCAAAGTGGTTCTGAATCGATAAGTACGCCGTCCATATCGAAGATGACGGCATCAAAATCTGAGAGTATGGGTTGAATTTCAGGTTGGCTCATGGAAGAAGCGAATTGTTTCAATCTTGCGTTCACTCATCTTCTCGACTACCAAACGGTAGTCACCTATATTTACTTCATCGCCCTCTGCCGGTAGCCTTTCCAGGTGACTTAGAATTAAACCAGCTAGTGTATCGTAAGATTCGGATTCTTGTAATTGAAAACCGTATTGTTCATTGAGGTAGTCTATGTCAATACGTGCAGCAAAAAGGTATTCTTTTGGTGAAATTTGTTGTTCAATGAGTACTTCCTTGTCGTGTTCATCTTGGATTTCTCCAAAAATTTCTTCGATGACATCCTCTAAGGTTATAATTCCTGCCGTACCTCCATATTCATCTGTGACAACAGCAAAGTTTCCAACTTGGTTAGTAAATTTTTCGAGCAGTTCCTTTCCGCTCATCACTGTTGGCACAAAAGTAATGGGCTTCAGAATCTGTTTAATGGATTGTGGTTTTTTAAATAAATCAAATGAGTGTATGTAACCGATAATGTTATCGATGTCGTCGCGATAAACGATTAATTTGGATAATCCTTTTGAGGTCAAGAGTGTTTTGGCCTCATCGATGCTATCTTGAATATCAACAGCAATTATTTCTGGCCTTGGGATCATGCAATCTCTTGCTTTTACATGAGAAAAATCCAGTGCATTTCGCAACAATAGCATGTCGTTGCCATGCTCTTCTTCATTGTTTAAGTTCGCACTGAGTTCATCCACATAATTCTCTAAATCAATTTTTGAAAATACCCTTTGTTGTTGTTCTTTTGCAACTCCAAAAAGAAAGAGAAATCCAGAGCTTACCCAAACAATCAAAAGCGTAGGTAAAAAGAGAACGGCATAAAAAATCAATAGCGGATATAGGCCATAATCAAGGGCTTTGTTAGGATTGAGCTGAACAAGTGTTTTAGGCAGGAATTCTGCAGTGATGAGCACCAGCAGTGTAGACAATAGGGTTTGTAAAACGAGTTGTAAATTTTGATCCTGAATTCCAATTGAATGTAATGCTGGACCCAATTGAGCAGCTGCAGCTATACCGTATAAAACGAGTGCAATATTATTACCCAAGAGCAATAATGCAATCATGTTACTTTCTTTCCGATAGAAAAGCGTAAGTATGCTAGATTGAAAAGTATTTGCTTTTTTGAGAACTTCTATGCGTAGGCGATTGGCAGAAATATAAGCCAATTCCATTGCTGAAAAATAGGCTGAGCAGATTAGTGAACAAATGATCAGCGTAAAATTGAGGTCCATGCCGCTTATTTTTCTAAGACATCTTTACCGATATCTTTTCGGTAATAGGCATCATCAAAAGAGATTTTTGAAATTGACTCGTAACTGCGTTCAAGCGCACTTTCGATGTTTTTTCCATAAGAAGTAACCGCAAGCACTCTACCTCCATTAGAAACGACTGAAGGTCCATCAGCTAATGTTCCTGCATGAAAAACTAAACTTTCTGTGATGCTATTGAGACCGTATATCGTCTTTCCTTTTTCGTAGGTGCCTGGATATCCGCCAGCAACCATCATGACGGTAGCAGCACTTTTATCGTGAAATTGGATATCTCTTTCAGATAGGGTATGTGTAGCTACACCTTCGAACAAGTCAAGTATGTCGCTTTTGATACGAGGCATTACTACTTCAGTTTCTGGATCGCCCATTCGGCAATTGTATTCTATTACGTAAGGGTCGCCTTTGACATTAATGAGACCAAAAAAGACAAAACCATTATAGGTGATTTGTTCTGATTTAAGTCCTTTAATGGTCGGAATTACAATGCGATTAAGCACCTTATCCATAAATGCGGCATCAGCAAATGGGACGGGTGAAATAGCTCCCATTCCACCAGTATTCAGTCCGGTATCACCTTCACCAATTCTTTTATAATCTTTAGCTTCTGGTAATAATTTAAAAGACTCACCGTCAGTAATAGCAAAAACAGATAATTCAATTCCGCTTAAGAATTGTTCAATTACTACTTTTGCACTTGCTTCGCCAAATTTGGCTTCGAGAAGCATTTCTTCTAATTCTCGTTTTGCTTCATTGAGGTCTTCTATAATCAAAACACCTTTACCAGCTGCCAGACCGTCAGCCTTGAGGACATACGGACCTTTCATTGCATCTAAAAAGCGCAGGCCTTCTGTAAGTGTGTTTGCATCAAATGTTCCGTATTTTGCGGTGGGAATTCGGTGCCGAGACATAAATGCCTTGGCGAAATCTTTACTTCCTTCTAATTGGGCTCCTTCTTTACTTGGGCCAATTAAACCTACATTTTTAAGTTCAGTGTCTTTTTTGAAGTAGTCATAAATCCCTAAAACAAGGGGTTCCTCTGGACCTACTACGACCATATCGATCGCATGCTGAAGTACGGCAAGCTTGATAGCTTCGAAGTCATTGAGTTTGATATCGAGGTTTTTGCCGTGTTTTTTGGTTCCAGCATTACCGGGTGCGATAAATAATTCGTCGAGGATGGAGCTTTGTGCAATTTTCCAAGCAATGGCGTGTTCGCGGCCGCCTGAACCGAGTAGAAGAACTCTCATGAACAATGTGCTAAAATAGATTCAAAAATTCGGAGGCCATCAGTATTATTTAAGTGTTGGTCTGCTGCCCGTTCTGGATGGGGCATCATGCCAAAAACATTTTTTCCTTTGTTGGTAATTCCGGCTATGTGTTCAAGAGATCCGTTTGGATTGTTTTGTGCATCTTGACTCCCATCTGCAGCGCAATAAGTGAATAAAATCTGATCATTGGCCTTTAAGGAAGCCATAGTGGCAGCATCTGCATAAAAACGCCCTTCTCCGTGGGCAATAGGGATTTGATAGGTTTGATTCGAAGGTAGATCGATGGTTGGTGCAGCTGTTTTACTTACTGGTTTGAGGAAAACGTTTTTACAAATGAACTTTTGAGAGTCGTTGTGTAAGAGGGCGCCCTCTAAAAGCCCAGATTCTGTCAGAATTTGAAATCCATTGCAAATTCCCATCACGTATCCGCCATTATTGGCGTGGGCGATTACTGATTCCATTATTGGTGAGAATTTGGCAATAGCACCTGATCTCAGATAATCTCCGTAGGAAAATCCACCAGGAATCACAATAAAATCAGCCCCTTTTAAATCGGTGTCTTTGTGCCAGAGCTCAACTACTTCTTGACCCATTAAATCTTTGAGTACATAGACCATATCTTGGTCGCAATTTGATCCTGGAAATGTTACAACGCCGAATTTCATTTTTGCTTATTAAGTTGGTTCAAAGTTAGTAAAAGTCTAGGCTCAAAATGTAAAAAGTACAAATTTTAGCAAGGAAAAGACAAATAATAAGTAGTAAAATAGGTGTGAGCTAATTCCAAGGCTACTACTCAGTAGGGCATAAGAAAAATAAAAGGAGAATGGGATAACTACTAGACTTAAAAACCCAAATTGACCTGTAAAAAAGAATCCAGTTGTTCCGATTAACAACACATAAAATAAGTATAGAGTGAGGACCTGGGTTTGTTTTTTAAGTTTTAATGAGGCCTTGAGTAATCGGGCACGAAGACCAAAAAGACTAAAAATGAGAATGAGCCCGAACCATAAAAAAATAGTATAGTCTTGCCAATTTGGCCAATAAAACTTCATTTTTGGAATAAAATGTAAACCAACGAGTCCATTACTGAAAAAATAAAAGCTCAGCAAACCCCCGAGTGGCATTAAAAAACCGATAACAATCAAGACTAATTCTCGCCAAAAAAGACCTCGGATGGAGATAAACATAAAGATCAACAGCGGTAAGAGCAGAACGAAGCTGGTTTCAAAATAAACGCTCAAACCAAAAACAAAACTTGCATTGAATGCTGTTTTCTTTGCGATTTGTTGTGGTTTTATACCTAAAAATAAACCTAGTCCAATTATAGAGAAAAATTGAGCAACTAAAAGCCAGCTCGGCTCTCCCCAAGAGTGAAAAAAACTTTCAAAAATCAAGTAGTTTAGACTAATGATAAAAGTGTTTTTTTCTAAAAATTCACGACTGTTAAACACCCAATTGAGCGCAACAGCATTGAGTAAGAGCATGATGAAATGCGCCATAAGGTGCGCTGCTGGCATTTCTGCCAAATAGGGAATGAGTTGCTCTACTTGAATGGACGGGCCGAATACTGGGTTGTATCCGAAGAAATAACCAATTGTATACAAAGCAAGTATCAACGGCAACAAAAGTACTACGCCAACACGGTTGCCTAAAAACAATCTAATCATATTCAAAAATAGTACTAAACATGCAGGACAGCCTTCTCTTGTGAATAAGTCTGTGCGATTGTTTAAAAAGAAGATAACTTCTTGTTAAATGCATGTAATTAAACTTGTGTAAAACGCAAAAAACAATATATTTGCTATCCTAATTTTGAAAACAGTTCATCATGGATAAGCCAAAAAACCGATACTCAGATAAAGAATTGGAAGAATTCAAAACCCTCATCCAGAATAAACTCCAAGAGGCTCATGAAGATTTGATCTTATTAAAAGGATCGCTGTCTCATACGGATGATCATGGCACAGACGACACCGGACGTACCTTTAACATGATGGAGGATGGGTCAGAAACGCTTTCAAGAGAAGAAGTAGCACAACTTGCTGCACGTCAAGAGAAATTTATCCAAAGCCTCAATGCTGCCCTTATGCGCATCGAGAATAAGACATACGGAGTATGTCGAGTTACAGGACAGCTCATTCCAAAGGAGCGTCTTCGATTAGTACCACATGCGACTATGAGTATTGATGCCAAAAACGCCCAAAAGTAAAGTGTGAAAAAACCTCTGCTTTTTAGCGCCATACTTGTTGGAATCTTATTGCTCCTTGATCAATGGATTAAACTTACCATCAAAACACAATTTGAACCAGGTCAATTTGAACCACTCATAGGAAATTGGTTGGTGTTGCATTATACTGAAAATCCGGGTATGGCTTTTGGTCAAACTTTTGGAGCAAGTATGTGGGCTAAACTTTCATTAAGTTTGTTTAGAATTGTGGCTATCGGATTAATAGTTCGATACTTGTGGAGGCAAATTAAGCAAGGTGTTTCTAGTGAGTTTTTAATCGTTGTATCCTTAGTGCTCGCGGGCGCAACTGGAAACCTTCTGGATTCCATGTTTTACGACCTTTTCTTTACTTTAGATCCTTGTGTTCCATTTAATCAATTAGCGGGAAGCGGGCATAAGGCTGTTTGTCATGCCGGTCATTTTGATTACGCAGTAGAACTTAGACACCAAGGGTTTTTGTTTGGAAACGTCGTAGATATGTTTCAGTTCAATGTACGCTGGCCCAACAGTTTTCCAATAGTTGGAGGTTCGGATATTTTTCCAGCGATTTGGAACTTAGCAGATTTTTGTATTTCAGTAGGTTTGATTTGGGCAATTATCCGTCAGAAGAAATTCTTCCCTAAAGAAGAAAAAACAGTAGGGTAGATGGATTGCTTAGAAATTCCACTTCATGCTCCGGTCATCTAGTATAGCAAACGAAATTTTCCAAGCGCTTGTCGGTTCTATTTGATTACCATCCGACACCACCCCATAAATTCCGATACGTAGTCGCCGTCTACTCATTTTGAAATTTCGTTCCAGTCCTGCAAGCACTTCATAGTGCTGCCAATTATATTCTTTGATGTACATAGCCCCGCCGCCAGCTACCAAACCCACTCGTGTTTTCTTAAAATAGGGAATTTTATTAAGGATTGCTCCGTTGTCGTGGTGTATGTAGTGTGCTTGCATGACATAATCTGTTGTTCGCAAGGTGGTGTCAAACCCTTGAAAAGAATAAAGTGGATTTGAAAACCAAAGTGGATCACTTCTGCGTTGAAATTTATAATCAGGCTCATAAATTGCACGCGAGCTTAGAAATTTACCAATAGATGCCCGGTATGAAGACGTTCCGATGGTGCCAATTTTGAAATTTTGTGTTACCTCTAATTGTAAATAGGCATGATCAACGGCACTATTCCAAATATGGGGTAATCCGCGCTCGTAGTGTACGGAGAAAGTTGGGTATGCAGATCCTAACACGACTTTGCGATAGGGCTCGCGCATGTAGCGTTGTTTTGGTGTATAGGAAGCTCCAAAATTCAATATGTATGCATCGTATGGATTGAATGCAAGTGGGTCATTATTGGGTAGCGATTGATCAATTCCATCTAAAAAATCATAGCCTTCAATACTTCTTCTTTTGGTGAATTGGGAGTTGGCATAGGCATAAAAGCCATTAAATAGTTCATATTCAAGATTGATATTTAGTTTAGTCGATTCAAAAAAGTTGTCCCGCTTATAAATTTGAGTGATGGCATCAAAACCTCTTATGACATCGAAGTCATGGGTGAGCGCAACGCGTAAAAAACCAAAATGAAATGGATCGAAGCGATACTTCCACCAAGAGTCTCCTTTCCAATCGCCATTAAGAAAGCCATACGATATGCGGGTATATGAATCTAGGGTACGTTCATCCTTCCATTTCTTGAAATAGTCAAAGCTAGGTGCCACACGTGGCCCTGCGATATATATTGGCTGTGCGGTTGACGCCAAAGATCCAATGGTCCATTGCTGTTTAAGCTCACGATTTCGGTGGTCAACACCAAACCACAGCACTTTTAATAAAGTTACTTTATTAAAAACAGCATCAATACTGTCTAAATATTCCTTTCGATTAAAGTAGTCCCTTATGGAGTCTTTGGCTCTGATAAACTTGATTTCTTCCTCGGTGAGTGCAATAGTACGTTTTTGCTCCCAGTAAGAACTATCGCGTTCGTATGCTTCTTGAGTAGTTAATGCAACCTCTGAATTAAAGTGGCGTTTTACAAAAGATGGCTGAAAATTATAATTACTGAAAAGCGCCTCTGTCTTGCATTGACTCACCTGATTTTTATACTTTACCCCATAGGTTAGTACTTGTTTTTTCAATACACATAAACTATCGCCCTGAATTTGATAATCTTGTTCTATTCTAAAATAGTCATAGATTAATAAATTTCCTTTGTTCATTGTAAGGTCTAACTTTTGAACTAGCCATAGTGTATCAATTACCCAAATAAAACCTTCTAATGTGGAGGTAGCAGTGTTGCGAGGTGAAATCTTGATTTTAGAAATCATGTACCCATTTTCTTCGTATTTCTCCTCGAGCTTATATTTATAAGCAATTATTCCAGGAGCAGAAATTGGAGAAGCAATTGGAGTTTGGTGTAGGTCATCAAGGTGTAGTAAATTTTCAAAAAAATTGAAATTTGATTTGACGGTTGTGGTGTAGTAAAGTTGAGAGACATCGCCATGTGATTTATAGGCATTGCGAATTTCTTTCACTTGATTGGGTGGTGCAAATGAACGATGTAGCTCTACTTCCATGAGCTGTAACTTATTGATCCATTCCGGGATTTTACCCTGGTTTTCTAAGGGGTCTTGATCAGTAGGTGCTTGCTCATTTTTATTTTTTGCAGTGTTTTCGCGTTGTTCTGTTGCTTTAATATAGACATCCACTTCGTGGGGGTAATTCCATGGGTTGAGCTGCTCTCGCTGTGCAACTACTTTCATGATTTTATCACGGCCAACATTTGATTTTTTTGCTGTCACACGCACTTCTTGTACTTCGGACAGTTTCATCGGAAATAACTGAATATCACGTTGAACATCGTTATCGCGCATTCCTAAGTAAGCTTCACGGTCTTGATAACCATCTGCAGTGAAAACCAAGTAATATTCCCCTACGTTGAGGTACATTTCATAATATCCCTGCGCATCAGCAACTGTCCTCAATTCAGTTACATTCTTTACAAAGATTTCGGCTCCAGCTAAGGGTAAGTTGTTTTCATTTGTGATATATCCACTAAGTAGACGCTGACTAAAGCCAGTTCTGATGATGAGGATAACAAGGAGGAATGTTAATATTTTCACTAAATGAATACCGCTTCGTTAGCAAAAGGTTACAGTAATTCTGACTCTTCTTTTTGTTTTGCCATTTCTTCAAGGTGGCGATACATGCGTTTCATCATCCAACGCTTCGTTCCATACATAAGCAACGCCATCGCTGGAATCACGTAATACGCAACCCAAGTTTGAGATCCTTCTGTGAAAATCTTATAGGAAATAACCAAAAAGCTCAGACCTGCAATGAGTAACCATAGATAGCCCGAAAATTGATTGTAACGACTGATGAAATCTTTTTGTGACATATTATTCAATTGTTTGGTTTTGTTCGATTTGCCAAGAGCCTACTGGTTTCAGTATTTCATAATTACTGAAATCTTGTTTAGTGCGGATCCCTTGACCAAAAAGCTTTCCTTTTGGGGAGCGCACGATTACTGCACTTTGTGTAAATATACTACTGTCTTTTTGATTCCAATAGAGCTTTTCAGTTTCTAAGGTTTGTTTCTTTTTATGGTTATATAGACGCACTGAGTCGCTCACCATCAGCTTACCAGTACTGTAATTAATTTCACCATATAAGGCACTCAAAGTAGAAACAATATCTCCAACTTCATTGAAGAAATAAACCTTTAAACTATCCTTGATCTTGGTGATTTGTTCTTTATTTCTGTAGGTCTCGGCAAGGGCTGCATGTATTTCAACTCTTGCATAACCATCTTCTGCATATCTCAGCACTAGGTTTTTGGTACTCTCCGCAGGTGCATCTGCCTGAAAGCTGATGCGCTGTACAATTGCCACATCGTTTTCACAAGCGCTGTTTAGAACCCACGCAAGGAGAATTGGTCCGATGACATTGAAGGCGCGCATTAATCGAGCTGTCGCTTTCGGAACCACTTTTCAAAATTAGACGGCGCCATAATTAAACTGACGCGGGCACCAATAAATTGCTCTTTCCAGATATTACTTTCAATAGTTCTTTGTCCAAAAGTAAGACCAACATTTAACGATGATAAGGAGATTTGTGCTAACAAAGGAACACCAAATCCTAGGGTAAAGCCTTGCTCTTGGTATTGTAAACCACCGTTAGTATAGGGTAGCGTTTGTTGATAGTAACCTATACGATAGCTGATTTTTTCAAAACCTTTCAAGGTTGCCATATTTTCAAGAACTTTAAATTCAGGTTGGAATTGCACACCAAAACTCAATCGTTCATAATTCTTTTGGTCAAAACCGGTAAGTAAATTTTCTGTTTGGGTATTTGCACCAAAGAGGCTGTAACTAGCAAGTATCTGAAGTTGAGGGTGTAATTCACGCGTTTGCCTTTTGTATTTTGGTAGTTTCCAATTGTAACAGAAGCCAAATTGGGAACTTTGGGCAAGTAAAGCAGCAAATGGTTGATTGTTATTTAAAATCGTATCGTAAGTGTTGGGAGAGCCAATTGTTGCTGAGCTATATAGTTCTCTTTGGTAGGTCCCGTTGAGCATCATTTTTGGCTGATATACTGCACTAATAGCAATCGTATGATTTTTTGCTAACTGCTGGCTAAAGTAGCCACCGATTTCTGTATGAAATGAACGCATCACTAACGAATTGCGTTCTATTCCACCAGCTGAGCTGTTACCGGTGATGAGTTCAGAGCTGCGTTCGTTGATGAGTGTTCCAAACAAATATGATGCATTTGCACCTATTGCCATTTTAGTTTTGGCTCGTTCGATAAGTCCAAAAGAATAGCCTAAATAAAGATCTTGAATAGCGCCTTTTCCTGTATAGAGATAACGAATAGAGTCTAGGCCAGTAAATTGAGTTTCAGAAATTTGGTACCCGCGTGCACTAAAGGGACGCAACCCAAAAGACATACCCATTTGCTTACGGATTTTAAAACCAAGTGTAAACTGTTCAACCATTGGTGTTGCGGCAAACTGTTGAGCATTGGTATTACTGTACCAAGATTGTCTGGAATGGATACTGACCGTATAGAGCGTTGCGCCTTTACTCAGACGATTGTAGCTCGCCGGATTGTAATGATTGACGAGTGTAGAGTCGAAATAATTGATTGCATTTTTGCCAATAGCGTCAAAAACGCCATGTCCTTTAGAGCTCATTTCACCAAAGCCATAAAAACTCGCTGGCTCAGCTGTGATTGATTGTGCCAAAAATATATTGCTTGTTAAAGCAGTAAGGATAAGAGAGAGTAGTTTATTCATTGGCTTGGTAAAGAGCTAGGATGCCTTCTAAAGTTAAATTTTCGTGTACAAAGATGCCATTTTTTTGTCCTAAATCAAAATATGACGCATCTCCTCCTGTGAGGTAGACGATGAGCTCAGGTTCTAAATCTATGTAGGCCTGCACAAGTCCTTCAATCTCTTTTTGCCAACCAAGATAAGTGCCTATTTCAAGACAAGATTGGGTATTGGTTCCGATGAGTTTTGAATTTGCTTGAATGACTATTTCAGGTAGCTTTTCGGTAAAATGGGCCATTGCTTTAGCACGCATTTGTAAACCAGGACTTATAGAGCCACCTCGGTAATTATTTTGTGCATCTACAAAATCAAATTTGATGCAAGTTCCGAGATCTATTGCTAATCTTGCTTTACCTTGATGTAATCGACTTATGGCAGCAGCATTACAAAGCCTGTCCATTCCAAGGGTATGTGGACTTTCGTAAGCCATCTTAAAAGGAAAACTGAGCATTGGTGTTATTTCAAAAGTAGTCTCAAAATAACGATGAAGCTCGTCTTTCAAGGACTGTTCTATGACAGACGAAAAGGCGATTGGGATGTTACGATGTAGTTTAGCAATTGGTAATTCTCCTTTATTGAAACGCTCAACTTCTTGAATGACACCATTTTGTGAAATCCCTAATTTGATATGGGTATTACCTGCGTCGAGTAAATAGACTTCTTTGAAATCACTCATATCCAAAATTAAGGAGCTTTTTTGAACTTTTTTGATTTTTAACTTGTGTACAACAGTAAAAATGTGTTAAATTTGCATCCACCAACGGCTGGTACCTTAGCTCAGTTGGTAGAGCAAAGGACTGAAAATCCTTGTGTCCCTGGTTCGATTCCTGGAGGTACCACTGCAAAAACCCTGAAGATTCTTCAGGGTTTTTTTGTTACTCGCCATTTACAAGGTGAATAAACCCTTGTTTGTCAATCAAGGTGCCCCCGAGCATTTCACCGCGCAAGCGGTAAAAGAAAACCCCATCAGTATGTAGTTTTCCATTGAAATCATAACCATCCCATACTGCTATTCCAGTTTGATCCTTGAGTTCGTAGAGTAGTTGACCCCAACGATTCAGGATTTGAATGTCGTATCGCTTGAAGGAAGGGTAGGGTAGTGTCACAATATCGTTGATACCATCTCCATTTGGTGTAAATACATTTGGGATCCAAATATCAGGATCAGAGACGTAAATGGTGATGTATGCGGTATCGATACACCCAAGATTGTCTGTGATGACTAATAAAATTTGTTGAGATCCACCTTCTGGGAAGGCAATATCTTGGGGGGTATCTTGAAAAAATAAGTTGCTACTATCTGGAAACACCCAGGTCCAAGTGCTTATTGGGTTTAAACTGCTACTTGCATCTGTCAAAATTACCGTTTGATTGATGTTCGCATAAATTGGAGAGGCATTAATTTGTGCATTGAGCCCACTGATATTCGCTGTAATAGGAGGCAAGAGGTATAGGATTTGGCAGCCTGCAGTATCGTAAAGGGTTACGCTCGGATTGTAGGTCCCGGTATTTGGATAAAAATAAGAAAAAGTAAGACTATCACCGATCCAAATATTGTTACCTAGATTCCAACTTACAGAATCAATATTGGAAGGATTTTGGATGGTAAATAATGCACCTTGTGCACAAATTGTATTGTCTTGGATCCATTGAGGATTTCCCAATGGCCCGCCAATAGAAACATAATTGGATATGGTTGTATCGTCGGTACAGCCATATTCATCAGTGATACTCATGGATAAATCAAAAGAACCACTAGTCACTAATGTATTATCTGGGTTTTGTAAAATAGAATTATTTCCATTTCCAAATGCCCAATTCCAGTTTGTGATATCACCCATACTTGTTGAAGCGTCCGTGAAATCGCAAAATAGTGGCGGGCAACTAAATTGACCATTTACATCTATCGCTGCACCAGAAAATGTATAGGAGGGTACCGCATGAGGAGTGGAAATATAAATGGTCTGGCTGACGCTATCTGTGCAACCATTTCCATCCATGACTAGGAGAGATAATGGGAAGGTAGTAAACAGTCCAGTACCGTTTGCCGGTACATTCAATGCACATATACTGTCTAAACTGATGATATTGCCATCTAGATACCAAGTGTAACTCAGTGTATCGACTCCATAACTCAAACTTGAAATTAAACTGCTGTCCTGTGCGCAAATGATGGTGTCAGCGCTAATAAGTGCTGTAGGTTTAGTCAGGGTAATCTGAATGGTTGCTGGGTTAGAAATACAGCCGTTGATGTCTGTTGCGGTGATGCTCGCTGTGTATACGCCGTTCCCAACAAACGTATGGTTGATCGCTTGATTGACGTTGGAGGTGGTGACGCTTGTATTGTTGTCAGAGAAAGTGGTGTTGAACGAAGCCAAGGGCAGGCCATTGGTGATGCTATAGCTAGTATTGGTAAAACTCAGTGGGAAAGGCGAGCAACCTGCGTAAGACGGCGCTAATAGCCCTGCAACTGGTTTGTTGGCCACATATATGGTTTGGCTGCTAGTGGAGGAACAGCCAGCTGTATTAAAAACCAACAAACTGATATTATAAGTGCCACTTGCTGGATATACATAATTCACATTTGGTCCATTATGGATTTGCTGCCCATTCCCAAAATTATAGAACCAATCATAAATAGGATGTCCTGACCAGGTTGTACTTTGATCAAAAAGACCTATGCCATCGCCCTTGCATATCGTATCGTCGGGCAATAAAAAAGCTGATTGTAGTTGAGAAATGGTAACGGCAATTGTTATGCTGTCCGAACACCCGGTTGTATAATTGTGTACAACTTGTTCTATTTGATAAGTCCCATAGTCAGAGAAAGCATGACTGGTGTTCCCTCCATTGGGTAGATCGAGTTCTGCATTGTTAAAATAGGTGTCTGGTGTGCCATCATTCCATTCGTAATGTAATGCTACACTGTCTTGAAGTTCTCCTTCAATTGCGGTATTGATAAAATCAAAATCTACTGGAAAACTGCTTGGATTACAAACCAAGGAATTGTTGGGTCCAAACATGGCTATTGGTGCAAGTACATAGAGTACAGAATCTTTTTCTAGGGTATCAATACAACCACGGAAATTGACGTACAGCGTAACATCTACCCAGCCGGTGTCTTGAGAGAACTGAAATGTAGGATCATCTTGGCTGCTGATCCCTTGAGAGAAATCCCAGAAGTAACTGATCTCAGTGCTGTCATAAGGCACTGAAATATAGAATTCAGATTCAAATTCAACATCTGTATTGGCACAAGTAATATTCGGGTCCCAGCTAAAATCTATGGAGTCTATAGACCCAACTGTGATGTAAGGAGTTTTGGTTAAGGTGTCCGTACAACCTGAAGCCGTAGTAATGATCAATGATACGTCATAAAGACCAACGCCATAGGTTTGTGTTGGTGGAATTTGACCATTGAAAGTTTGACCATTGCCAAAATTCCATTGCCAAGATACAATAGGGTTGCTAGGCGTGTAAGAGGTATCTATGAATTGGACGGTAAATGGTGCACAACCGCCTGTATCTAGCGCAAAGAATCCTGCCTCAACAGGAGTGATTTCGATGTAATTATTGAGTGTTTGGGTGCCACTACATCCTGCACTAGAAGTGTAAGTTAAACTGATATCGTACAAACCACTATTTTGAAAAATGTGTGGAGGAGGATTTGGTCCTGTATATGTTTGTCCGTCTCCAAAATCCCAGACGTATGTACCATTGAGGTTTGTTGTATTGAAAAATTGAATACTACCTGGTGCACAATTAGCCGTTGGATTTGCATAGAAAGTTGGCGTAGTATTGGGCTGTATAATGATCTGTTGGCTCGTACTTCCCGAGCAGCCTGAGTTGGTGTTCTGAGCACTTAGATTGACCGTGTAGGTTCCAGGCGAATTGTATGTCACACTGGGGTTTTCGGCATTGCTTTGTCCTGCGGTTCCAAAATTCCAGTTCCATGTATTTGCACCAATAGTTGAATTGTCCTCAAATAAAATAGCTTGACCGACACAACCAACCGCTGGTGCAGTTATGCCCGCTTGGAAATTAGAAACAACAATTGGTTGGGTGAGCGAATTTATACAGCCCGTATTATTGTTCGTCACCGTAAGTTGAGCCTGAAAAGTGCCTTGTGAATTATAGGTGATATTCTGTGGCGCATATTGTGTTGAGGTTTGCCCATTGCCAAAATTCCAAGACTGAGAAAAGTTAGCACCTTGAGAAGAATTATTGGTAAAACTCAAGGTTAAAGGTACTGTACAACCCAATCCATTTGCTGCAAAGCTAACATTGGGCAACGGGTTAACGGTAATGTATGCTGGTTTGATTTCAGCATCGGCAATACCATTGACATTTGTGGCTACTAAGGTGATGGTAAAGGTACCTGGGGTGCTAAAAGCATGGGTAGTATTGGTGGTGGTCGAAGCGTTCCCGTCGCCGAAATCCCATTGATAAGAACTAAGGGCAGGACCACCATTGGGACTTGAAGTATTTGTAAAATTGACATTTTCACCTACGCAGACCACAAGCGGGTTTGCCGAAAAATTCGCAACCGGGCTTTGAGCAAAAATCGAATGGGCAAGCCAGCTTATACTGACGAGCAAAAAACGTAGGTAGGTCATTACCTAGTTAAAACGTAAAATCTTGGCAAAAAGTTGCTTTTAAGGCGCGATACTTTGTAAGTCTTTCGGGAACAAAGATTCCATAGCAGGGAAAAATACGTGTCCTAAGATGAGTGGATTAAAAACAAAATACTGACAGCGTACGAGTTCTCCATCTGGAAGTAAACACCAAAAGCTATTCATATCCATATTTACCAATTGACCAAATTCATTGCGCTGCTCCTCTTTGCTCTTAATTCTGAACATTTTCAATGCAATTCGTTCGTATTTGGTTTGTACCTCAAAGCGGCAAAAAGGCCGGCTGTTTTTGACGCTATCTACTTGCTTGTTGGAGAGTGAAAAATTCTTTTGTTCGTAGTGAATTTTCTGAAAACCTTGAAGGTAGCGAAAAACATTGGTGGTATCTAAATAGGCTAGAGGTTTTCCATTTTGGGTGACCTGAAAGCGGCGACCTTTATTTTGTAGTTCAAAATTTCGGTAAGACTCACCTTCAAATTTGGCTTTTACTTTGATGATATCTTCCATTTGTAGGGCCATAATTTCTGTGCAGGCCCACTGTCGTGGATCGGCAAAGAAACGTGGGTCTATGAGGCCGTGCATACCGGCAATCTTCATCATTACAGGATTGGCACTTTTTCCTTCAGCTTCGGTTTCGAGTAGCATAATCTGGCCGTAGTGATCTGGTGTGGCTGGGCCAAGATACCACGTTTTGGTCCAATCACCATCTTGAAAAATCTCTACTTTGATGTGAGAAGTTGACATCAACTCTGTGAATTTTTTTTCAGATTTCTTGGGTAAATAACCTTTGAATTCAATTTTATTGAGTGCTTCGAGAATCAAAGAAACATTTGCCTTGGAAACGCACCCGCCTTTACTATCTGTCCATGAGTTATCTTTTTTGACCAACGTGAATTGCTGTCCAAAAGCATCTGTAATGATCAATTTTGATACACTTGTAGTATCTTCAATTTTAAAGTTAAAAGCGCGCGCATCAGATGCGTTTTGACCTCCTTTTAAATCAAGTGCCCACCATGTGAGTGCTCCCAATAGGACTATAAATAAAATGAGTACAAGACCTTTTTTTTTCATGACTTATTCTTTAGCGAGTGTAGCGTCTTTGTCTGATCCAATGCATGATAAATGCGAATGCTAGAATCAGAAGCAGTGGTAAAAGCATGTTCATGCTTTTGTAAAAGAATGACGCCGTTTTAATTTTTTCTTTATCGATTTCTTTGATGTCAATCTGTCGGCTACGGATATCTAATACGGAATTATCTCCCATCATGTAGTCTACTATATTTTGAAATAATTCTTGATTTCCGAAAATAATCGGAATTCGTCTTTGTGCTAATTCCGCATCGACCTTGAGTTCATTGATAGCGATAGGCCGATATAGGTAACTGTTGATTTTTTTTGGATCGAGTATAGAATCGTAACTATTGCGGATAAAAGTACCATTTCCAATCACTAATATCTTTGTCTCTTTTTGACTTTCTTCTAGGTAGTTGGCATCCTTGTTATTGGCAAATTCGGCTACGATCCTGTTTTTGAAGTGTGACTGATAAAAACCTTCAGAAAGTCCGGCTACGCAAAGCTTATTGATTTCATCTTCTGGATTGTCTACCAATTTCGGATTTTTGCCGTAATTGAGCGGCAAGGCCAAATTGATTAATGGTTGTAATCCACTTGGAATTGCATTACTTGAGCTTGTGAGAATTGGAGTTAGCTGTGCTTTTGGCACTTGAACGAATTCAATTTCGTTGGCGTATTTCAATGAAATCGGATCTACATTGCGCGTTATTGGATGTAGACTTGGCGTAGCTAACACATGATAAAACCAGGGTAGGAATGCAGTTTCAGCAAAGGGGACTATTTTGGGAGCACAATTGACATCTAGTACATAATTTTCTTTGATTTTGATGCCGTAATCAAAGAGTAAGCGATCGAGTAAAAGGTTTTTGCGCGTAGTGTGGGTCATACCAGTGGCATTCAGGGTGTCCTCATTTAGCGCTAGCGTATTCATAAAGCAAAGTAGCTTACCTCCGCGCATCACAAATTGATCAATGAGATAAAGGTCCTTTTGAGAAAAAGGTATTTGCGGATCAGCAATAATGAGGCCATCAACTTCTTTCAGCGCAGCAATGCTGTCGTTTAGACTGATGTCTTTGATTTGATAATAGGGAGAAATGAGTGCTCGTGCACGCATTGTTTCAGCAGGATTGAGTTCACCGTGCCCTTGCAAAAAGGCAACTGTGGGCTTGCTCTTCTGGGTTAGTCTGCGCATCGCAGAAAGTAAATTGTATTCGAGGTTGTTGAGTGCATTTTCGATAATTTCACCCATTTGCTCTAAAGCATACGGTCGGCCAGGTTGTGTGCCAGGCAAAAATTGTACGACGCCTTCTTTAGTAATTCCATTTACACTGTAAGAGAGTAAGGCCCCAGGAAACATGAGCATTTGACTTTGTGTTCCGTCTTTGAGGTAGAGAATTTCAAGAGGTAAAATTCCCTTTCCACGATCGTAAAGCTGGGCGCGTAGGGCATTTATTTCATCTTCTGTGCCAACATTGGGGTCTGTGAATAAAAATTCAATTCGGTTGCCAGCAATGCGTCTGAAATCTTTGAGTTTATCCTTAAGTGCATTTTGAAAGTTTTTCAATTCCGAAGGCATATTGCCATCTAAATAAATCTGAATACTGATTCGATTTTCAAAGTTATTTTTGTCGGAGAGATAATTGATGGTACTGTTGGCCAAAGAATAGCGCTGGTCTTTGGTCATGTCGAGCTTGTAATAAAGCATGGAGCCAATAAAGTTCAGCAAGATCAAAACAGCAGCAAGTAAACCCAGCACTGTCCAATTGTATAGTCCTTTAGTGAAGTTGAATTTCATGCGTTATTTTTTGAGCGATTTTAAAACAGTAAGCGATGCAACAAGGAAAATAGCATTCAGACTGAGAAAGTATAATAAATCACTGGTGTCAATCACCCCTTTTTTGATAGCTTCATAGTGAAAAGAGATGCCAATGTACTTGATCAGATAGTCAAGTCCGCCAATTTGACTAAAGTTACCTAGTAATTCAAAGCCGTCATAAAATACCCAACAAAGAAACATTGCAAGTATAAACGCAACAATTTGGCTATGCGTGAGTGCAGAAGCAAACATTCCTATGGCAACAAAGGCTGCACCCAACATAAGTAAGCCTATGTAGGAGGTGAAGGTGGCACCTAAATCAATGTTGCCAATTGGTTTGCCAAGAAAATACATGCTCACAAGGTAAACAAGTGTTGGAAGAATAGCCACAAAAACTAATGCTACTCCAGCGAGGTATTTGGCAAAAATGAGTTGAAAGTCAGAGATAGGACGAGTAAGTAAAAGTTCGATGGTTCCGGTTCTGCGTTCTTCGGCTATGGAGCGCATAGTGATCGCAGGAATGAGAATCAAAAAAATAACCGGCGACATATTAAAAAATGGAATCAGATCGGCAGTTGAACCCTCTAGAAGATTAGTGTTGTAAGAAAGTACCCAGTGGAAGAGTCCTGAGGCAATGAGATAGATCAGAATAAAAACATATCCGATGATTGAACTCAGGAAGCTCGATATTTCTTTTAAGAATAAGGCGCGCATAGTAAAAGTTGAGTTGTCAAAATTAACAAATATCTATAAACGAAAATTCCCGCCTTGTGGGGCGGGAATTTTAGATACACTCAATCTTTATTATGCTTGTTTCACATTCACAGCGTTCAAGCCTTTACGGCCTTCTTGCAATTCGAATTCAACTTCGTCATTTTCTTTGATTTTGTCTACCAAACCGGTAACATGAACAAAATATTCTTTGTTCGTGTCTTCTTCAACAATAAATCCAAAACCTTTGGTTTCGTTGAAAAATTTTACATGTCCTTTACTCATTCTAATAATATTAATTTCGGTAAAGGTAAGGACCTATTTGAGTTTTGCACTATTTTTCTCAAATAAATGCGCTAAAATGTTGATTTAAACTCCAAGCTTCGGCTTTTTGATCAAACCATGGCTTGATTATGGGCCAAATAGAACTAAAAAGTGAAGAGTTTCTGTAGTTATTCAAATCTTCTTCAGAATTCCAGATAGAATAGGTGAAAATCAAACAAGGATCAGTTTGATCTTGAAGTAGTTGCATACCACTACAGCCGGGGAATTGAGCTACTTCCCATTTTACCTGTTCAAAATGAGCTAAAAATTGTGTTAGGTGCTCTTCTTTGAAATGTAATTTGACAACTCTAGTAAGCATCAGAACAGCGATTGTATATTTTCTTTAGAGCCTTGAGGGGTAAATTCTATATGAACTGGATCTCCAATACGCATTCCAAATAATTTGCTAGCACCTCCAAATCCATCATTGGCACCTCGATTGATGGCAATTTCTAAGCGACCAGAACTGTTAAAAATGGCAACACGCTCACCTTGAGATACAGCATTGTAGGTCGCAGAAATTTCATCGATAAAGTATTCTTTCTTCTGATACTTGATGATAAATGGAATGTCTTTTCCGAAGCGCTCAAAATCTGTTTGGGTAATATTCGTGATGAGGTTTCCAAAACTATCTATGTGAACAATGATACCACGAATCAAAAGCTGATCAATAGCAGGTTTTTGATCAAATGCCCTTCTGTAGTTACTGAAAACAGTTGCAAAACTTGAAATTGGGGTACCATTAGAAATTTTTAAAGCAAGATCTATAAAACAGTTCTTGGTGGTAAAACGCCATGCCTCAGGTTGGTCTTTGATCGCTGTGTAAAGGTAGAATTCATCAGGGTTGTCTTCTTCAAGAAAGCTACCAAAAAATCCATTGTCATTGCTAATGAAGTATTGATTTTTGTATTTGAGTATACCTGGGTAGCGCTCGTTTGGTGCTTCAAATAGGGGCTCGCTATCAACGCCTATAATATGGATTGTACCTGGCGCAAATTCTTCAAAGCAGCAGCGTAATTGAAATGCAGCTTCGCTGACGTTAAATGGAGTAATCCCGTGACTGATATCGATTACATGCGCAGAAGGAAACGCTTTGAATAGCCTTCCTTTAATGGCTCCGACGTAGAAATCGTGATGGCCGTTGTCTGTAGTGAGCGTAATGATTTGCATGGCAGAGAAGGCGACTTTGTCCTCAGAAATTCATAATTTTACCAAAAGTAATCGAAATCGTTAGAAACCCTTCATAAAACACCCAAATAAATTGAGTACAGGTCAACGTCAGATCAGCATTGAGGGCCTCAATCCGGCCGAAATCTACGGCATAAACAATGCAAATCTCAAACACATCAAGAGTTTCTTTCCCAAGCTCAAGGTAATTGCCCGTGGAAATGAGCTCAATTTGGCAGGCGACGACGAAGTGATGGATGAATTTGAACGCAAATTTGCGCTTCTAGTCCAACATTACCACACTTTTAATACCCTCACTGAGAATAACATCGATAATCTTATGTTGCAAGACGGTGCCAAATTACTCTCCAAAGATGATGGTTCTGAAACCCTTGTACACGGAAATGGAGGGGTTAAAATCAAGGCAAGGACCGTAAATCAAAAGAAGTTGGTACAGGCAGTACTTGCCTCAGATATGGTTTTTGCAGTTGGCCCCGCAGGAACAGGAAAGACATATACAGCTGTTGCCATGGCGGTAAGAGCTTTAAAAGCAAAAGAAGTTAAGCGTATTATCTTAACGCGTCCAGCCGTTGAAGCGGGAGAAAACCTCGGTTTTTTACCGGGAGATCTCAAAGAAAAGCTTGATCCCTACCTAATGCCGCTCTACGACGCTCTTCGCGATATGATTCCTGCTGAGAAACTAGCTGACATGATTGAGTTTGGAGTTATAGAAATAGCGCCATTAGCTTTTATGCGCGGTCGAACACTTGATAAAGCTTTCGTTATTTTAGATGAAGCTCAAAACACTACCCAAATGCAAATGAAAATGTTCTTGACACGCATGGGTATGACTGCTAAATTTGTCATTACCGGCGATATGTCACAAGTAGATCTACCTTCGCGTCAGCGTTCAGGATTGGCCTACGCCCTAGATGTACTCCACGACATTAATGAAATTAAAATCGTTCGTTTAGGGCAGTCTGATGTCATTCGTCACCGCCTAGTGAAGCAAATTATTGAAGCATTTGACGTCGCAGAGCACCAAGAAAAATTACAAAAACAAGCCAAGCTTGAACAGAAAGAAAAACTTTAAATACATTCTTAAAAATCATTTAAAATATATGCAAGCCCTTACTAACAATTCCTTTCATTTCAATGGCCAAAAACATGTCTACAACGGAAAGGTAAGAGATGTTTACACATTAGATAGCGGCCTACTTGTGATGGTCGCTTCGGATCGCATCTCGGCTTTTGATCACATTCTACCTAAAGGAATTCCATACAAAGGACAAGTGCTTAATCAGGTAGCAACTATGTTTTTGAATGCCACTAAAGATATTGTTCCGAATTGGTTGGTAGCAACCCCAGACCCGGCTGTTGCCATAGGAGTAGCCTGTGAACCAATAAGAATAGAAATGGTCATCAGAGGATATTTAGCAGGGCATGCTGCACGTGAATACAAAGCCGGAAAACGAATTTTATGTGGAGTTACTTTACCAGAAGGCCTCAAAGAAAATGACAAACTTCCGGAGCCCATCATTACGCCTGCAACTAAGGCAGATGAAGGTCATGATGAAGATATTTCCAAAGAGGACATCCTTGCCAAAGGATTAGTGGATCCTCTAATCTACGCTCAAATGGAACAATACACGCATGCTTTGTTTGAGCGTGGAACAGAAATGGCAGCAGAGCGGGGGCTTATCCTAGTAGATACTAAATACGAATTTGGTTTGCATAATGGTGTGGTTACGCTTATCGATGAAATCCACACACCAGATTCATCTCGTTATTTTTATGCTGATGGCTACCAAAAGCGTCAAGATAATGGGGAAGCACAAAAGCAGCTTTCCAAAGAATTTGTTCGTCAATGGCTTATTGAAAATGGTTTTCAAGGTCTGGAAGGACAAGAAATGCCAGCCATGCCTGATGAATTTGTTCATACCATTTCGGAACGCTACATTGAATTATATGAACGCATAACTGGCCTCACTTTTCAAAAGGCCGATACCGAAAATATTGTTGCCAGAATTGAGCACAATGTCAATGCTTACCTCCAAAATAGCTGATTATGTCTGTCCACGCCTCGAGTCCAAAAAAAATCACCACCCATACGCTTCAAGAAATGAAGCAAAATGGTCAAAAAATTTCCATGCTCACTGCCTATGACTACTCTATGGCACGGATAGTGGATGAAGCTGGAATTGATGTGATTCTCGTGGGTGATTCAGCTTCCAACGTCATGGCAGGTCACGAAACTACACTTCCTATTACACTTGATCAGATGATTTACCACGCATCAAGCGTAGTTCGTGCAGTGCAACGTTCTTTGGTTGTTGTCGACATGCCTTTTGGTTCTTATCAAGGTAATTCAAAAGAGGCCTTATCTAGTGCAATTAAGATCATGAAAGAATCTGGTGGCCATGCTGTTAAAATGGAGGGTGGGCAAGAAATTTTAGAGTCAATAGGACGTATTTTAACCGCTGGAATTCCTGTAATGGGACACCTTGGCTTGACCCCTCAATCAATTTACAAATTTGGGACTTATGTTGTGCGCGCAAAAGAGGAAGAGGAGGCTGCCAGACTTATAGCCGATGCCAAGGCTTTGGAAGAAGTGGGCTGTTTTGCTATTGTACTTGAAAAGATACCAGCGATACTTGCAACAAAAGTGGCTGAAATGGTTCAAATTCCAGTGATTGGTATTGGGGCTGGGGCAGGAGTGGATGGCCAAGTATTGGTTATTCATGATATGCTTGGCATCAACAACGAGTTTAATCCGCGCTTCTTGCGTAAATACAATAATTTACATGCGCACATGCTCCGCGCATTTCAAGATTACAAAGCAGATGTTCAGTCAGGAGATTTCCCGAATGCATCCGAACAATATTAATTGATGCGCTGGCTCGCTTTTTTACTGATACTTCTGGCCTTTGGTTGTAGGCCCAAATCCGATTCACAACGAGGAGGTATTCCGAGAAATCTTTGTCAGTATAGCAAGCTTTTAACAATATGGAGGGTTGAGGATGGCTATGCTATTGAAATTCAAAATCCGGAACATCCCAAAGCACGCTTTAAATTTCTTCTCAAGAAATCATTTAAACGCATTGCAGCGCTTAGTGCAACACACGTAGGCATGATGGCTGCACTCAAACAAGAACATCTGTTATGTGCTATTCCCGATAAACGCTATTTACACGCTCCAAAGGTTAAAAAACTACTTGCAAAAGGAAGTATTATCGATTTACAAAGTGAACAGCAACTTTCAGTAAAAAAGCTGTTAGCAAAGCAAACTCAAGCATTGATTTACAGTGGTTTTGGACCAGAAAAAGCACAAATCAAAAGGTTAAGTACATTGGGCATTACCTGTATTCCTAATTTTGAGTGGCGTGAAACGCATCCTTTGGCTCGAGCAGAATGGATTTTGTTATTTGGTGCATTGACTGGGCAATTTGAAAAGGCACAGCTTCATTTTAGAAAGGTTTGTCAAAATTATATGCGCATACGGAAACAACCCAAATTGTGTAACACCAACCCTAATGTCATCAGTGGTTATATATACGGTGACCAATGGATAGCACCTGCTGGCAACAGTTTTGAAGCGAAATTGTATGCAGATGTTGCATTTGCCTATTATTTTAATGAGCGTCCCGGAACTGGGAGCTGCTTTAGTAGTATCCCGAGTATATTGACGAAAAGTGCAAGTGTGAGTATCTGGCTCAATCCAGGGCAATCAAGCCGTTCTGCACTTCTGGCACAATATCCGAAATACAAGTATTTTCCATTTTTTGAAAAACGCATCTTTTGTTATACCCACAACACTAATTTTTATTGGGAGTGGGCTGCTGTCAGACCAGATTGGGTTTTATCAGACCTATCAAATATCCGTGACAATCCTACTGCTGATATGCACTTTTACAAAGAATTAAAACTATGAATAGGAAAAGCCTAATGTTCATCGGGTTTACGCTAGTATTAGTTCTGAGCTGTTTGGTGCATCTGGAGCTAACCAAAGTAAATGTATTGAATGAAGTTCAAGCAAATATATTATGGTGGGAATTTCGTTTTCCTCGCCTGGTTAGTGCACTTGTCGCTGGTGCAGGTTTGTCTTTAAGTGGACTATTGATGCAAAATCTTTTTCGAAATCCAATGGCCGGCCCTTATGTTTTAGGAATCAATTCAGGCGCTAGTTTGGCTACAGCACTTCTTATGATGGGTGGATTCACCTTTGTGAGCAGCAATTTAGGTTTGGTTGGCAGTGCATTGCTAGGAGCAATGTTAGCTGCTACTTTTATGCTCTTTGTCTCTTGGCGCATACAGCAAACTACGAGTTTATTATTGGTAGGTCTTATGTTTGCTAGTTTTACAGGTTCTATTGAGTCTGTTTTACAAAGCTGGGCTGCGCCTGAGGAGGTGAAGCAATTTTTCTTGTGGAATATGGGTTCTTTACAACAGCTCACCGCACAGCAGGCGCCTTGGTTGATAGCCATTTTTGGAGTGGCGGTTATTTGGAGCTTACTTCTTGTAAAGGCACTCAATGCCTTTGTACTGGGTCAAGAGCAAGCTTTTCAATTAGGTGTCCGAATCAAAACTGTACGCTTCTCTATCCTCGCCATTACGGCTATTTTAGCTGGAAGTGTTACAGCATATTGCGGACCAATTGCTTTTGTTGGATTGGCTATTCCAAATTTAGGCAGACAACTTTTGCGTACTCAAGATCACTTGCATTTAATCCTATTCTGTCTATTTTTTGGCGCCTTCTTTCTGCTAGCCTGTGACGTTTTTTCACTCTTGTTAGAACCCTATTTTAGTCTTCCAATCAATGTCTTGACATCATTGATCGGTGCACCGTATATCGCTTATCTAGTTTTACGCCGCTCATGATTCGTTTTCAACATACCGAAATTGGTTATCATCGACCGCTCCTGGCCATAGAAGACCTACATCTTCAGACAGGAAAAGTATATGCTTTGTTGGGATTAAACGGTTCAGGAAAATCTACTTTGCTTAAAACTTTGGCGGCACAAATAACTGTGCTTTCAGGTAATTTATTAATTAATGATTTTAAAGTTGAAGAACTTGCTCAAAACGCCAACTTACGCGCTCAGCAAATTGCGTTTGTTTCGAGTCGCTTTGAGGGTGTCGAACATCTAAGTGTAGCAGATTATGTGGGTCTCGGACGTATTCCTTATGCATCAATTTTTGGTAAATTGACAGCCGATGAAAGGCAACTAGTACATGACACCTTAGAAAAACTCGGATTGTCTTATTTATCCGAAAAACGTACGCTCGAGATCAGTGATGGTGAAAGGCAAATGGTGAGTTTGGCCAGAGCTTTTGTCCAAGATACCCCTGTCTTACTTTTAGATGAACCAGCTAGTTTTTTAGATTTTTTAAATAGAGAGCAACTGCTTCGCACTTTGATTCCATGGGCTATGCATACAAATAGATGCGTAGTGCTCTCGAGTCATGATTTAGATTTGTGCATTGAACATGACTTGCCGTTGCTATTACTAGCCCAGCAAAAATTGAACGTAGTACAAGGACTTTCAAAAAGGGATGTGCAGCAATTATTGATTGAAAAAGCTTGACCTATACAGTCATGATATCTTTTTCTTTTTGCTCTAACAACTCATCAACTTTTTTGATGTAATTGTTAGTAATCTTTTGTACTTCTTCTTCACCCACCTTGATCAGGTCTTCAGATAGACCTTCGTTTTTAAGGTCTTTGATCATGTCTAAGGAGTCTTTGCGGTTATTTCGAATGCCAATTTTCGCATTTTCAGCTTCCATTTTAGCACGTTTTACTAATTCGCGTCGACGTTCTTCAGTAAGTGGAGGAACCGTTATGATGAGTTGTTCTCCGTTATTTTGAGGATTGAGACCTAAATTTGCATTGATGATACCTTTCGCGATATCATTTAAGAGTGGTTTTTCCCAAGGCTGAACAATAATAGTTCTTGCGTCAGTAGTATTTACGTTTGCAACTTGTTGTAAAGGTGTCATAGAGCCATAATACTCTACCATCACACTATTGAGCATGGCAGGGCTTGCCTTTCCAGCCCGAATTTTAACAAGTTCGTTGTCGAGGTGAATTAAGGATTTTTGGTTTGCTTCCTTAAATTCGTCATAAATCATTGTAAGTTCTTCTGTCATGATGCGCTAACTAAAGTTCCGACAGGCGCTCCTTCCATTAATTTGCGTAAGTTGCCGGGAGTGTCCATGTCAAATACGATGATGGGTAAATTATTTTCTTTACAGAGTGTAAATGCCGTCATGTCCATGACGTTGAGCCCTCTGGCATAAACTTCGTCGAAGGAAATGTGTTCAAATTTTGTTGCGCTGCTGTCTTTGAGCGGATCAGCAGTGTAAATTCCGTCCACTCTTGTGCCTTTCAATATCACTTCTGCGTTAATTTCAATGGCTCTTAATGAAGCTGCGGAGTCAGTAGTAAAAAATGGATTTCCAGTACCAGCACCAAATATGACTACGCGACCTTTTTCCAGATGTCGTACTGCTCTTCTGCGTACAAATGGCTCAGCTATTTCATTCATTTCAATGGCTGATTGTAAACGAGTGATCACGCCAGCGGATTCTAACGCTGATTGAAGTGCCATAGAGTTAATCATAGTTGCAAGCATACCCATATAATCACCATGGGTACGATCCATGCCTCCTTGTTCAGCTTGAACACCCCTGAAAATATTGCCTCCCCCAATGACAATGGCGATTTCAACACCTGCATCATTGAGTTCTTTGATTTGATTCGCATAAGCACTAATGCGAGCGTTATCTATACCAAATTGTTTGTCTCCCATTAGAGACTCACCAGATAATTTGAGAAGTATGCGTTTGTATTTCATAAGCAGGACAAATATACTATGAATCGTTTTGAAATCAATTTAGGGTAAAAAAAAAGCTATCGATTTCGATAGCTTTTTAATTTTTTGGAGTTGTTTAGCTCAAGGAGAAACGTTGGAATTCAGAAACCGTAAGGCCTTTTGCCGTGCTGTTTAAGAATTGTTCTACTGTTACTTTGTTGTCGCGAACAAATGCTTGACTCAATAATGTATTTTCTTGGAAGAATTTGTTTAAGCGACCCATAGCAATTTTTTCTGCCATTTCAGCAGGTTTACCTTCTTGGATAGCTAATTCTTTACCGATTTCAATTTCACGCTCAATTGTGCGTTCGTCTACACCGTTTTTATCTACTGCAATTGGAGCCATGGCAGCTACTTGCATTGCTACCTGACGACCAGCTTCTGCAACTTCTTCACCAGCAATTGTAAGTCCAACAAGTGTAGCTAACTGGTTTCCTGGGTGGTTGTAAGCAACAACGTTTTCGCTGCGAACAACTGCGTAAGCAGAAAGATCTAATTTTTCACCAATTACACCAACCTGTTCTGTAATTTTTTCTTCAACCGATAGTTTAGAATCGTAGGCTAATCCTTTTAATTCTTCAGCGGTAGCAGGAAGATTTTGTAGTGCGAGGTCAACTAATGATTGCACAAATGAAACATATCCGTCGTTTTTTGCAACGAAATCAGTTTCGCAATTAAGTGTTAGAATGACACCAGCTTTGCCATCGGCAGTAGCTTGAGCCATAACTAAACCTTCTTTAGCGTCATTTCCACCGCGTTTTGCAGCGATTTTCTGACCTTTTTTACGAAGAATATCGATAGCGGTTTCAAAATCACCATTGGCTTCTACCAAGGCATTTTTACAATCCATCATGCCAGCGCCTGTCTGTTGGCGCAATTTGTTTACGTCTGCAGCTGTGATAGCCATTTTATAAGAGTTTATGGGTGAATTATTCTGCGCTTTCTGTAGTCTCTGCAGCTGCTTCTGCTTGAGCTTCAGCAGGTGCTTCATCTTTGTCCGAAGACTTCAAGTTCTTGCGATCTTCTAAACCTTCTTTGATAGCGCCACAAATTGCGTCAAGAATCAAAGTAATAGATTTAGTAGCATCATCGTTTGCAGGGATAGGGAAATCAACCAACTTAGGATTTGAATTCGTATCGACCATTGCAAATGTTGGGATATTCAAACGACGTGCTTCAGCAAGCGCAATGTGTTCTTTGAGGATATCAACGATGAAAATTGCGGCAGGTTGACGAGTCATATCTGAAATTGAACCAAAGTTCTTTTCAAGTTTCTCGCGCTGACGACTTTTGAATAATTTTTCTCTTTTGTTGAGTGTATCCCAAGTACCATCTGATTTCATTTTGTCGATAAGCGACATTTTGCGAATAGATTTACGGGTAGTTTGGAAGTTTGTCAACATACCACCAGACCAACGCTCAGTAACGAAAGGCATATTAACAGCAGCAACTCGTTCTGCAACGATTTCTTTTGCTTGTTTTTTGGTAGCAACAAAAAGAACTTTTTTACCTGATTTTGCTATTTGCTTCATTGCAGCGCAAGCATGATCAAGGTGAAGTAAAGTTTTATTAAGGTCAATGATGTGAATTCCTTTCTTTTCTTCGAAGATGTAAGGAGCCATTGCCGGATTCCACTTACGCTTGAGGTGACCAAAATGTACACCTGCGTCGAGTAGGTTTTCAAAAGTTAATTTAGACATATTTTGTTTTTGTTTACGTTCCTATTAAATTAAAGCAACATTGTAGGGGCCTAAAAGGCAAGTACTGCAATGCTTGGATGCTAAACAGTCCAGATAGCGTATTAACGCTTGGAGAACTGGAATTTCTTTCTTGCTTTTGGTTGACCTGGTTTTTTACGTTCAACCATACGTGGGTCACGTGTCATGAGGCCTTCCACTTTAAGCATTGGTTTGTAGTCTGCAGAAATTTCAACGAGTGCACGAGAAATACCTAAACGTACTGCCTCAGCTTGACCGTTGATACCACCACCAACAACATTTACTTTAACATCGTACTGACCTTCTGTTCCGGTAAGTGCGAATGGTTGATGTACTTTTGCCTGAAGAAAGTCAATAGGGAAAAATTCATTCATCTCGCGTTTGTTGATCGAGATTTTACCTTTTCCTTTTGTTAAATAAACACGCGCAACCGCTGTTTTTCTTCTTCCTAATGAGTTAATGACTTCCATACTTTTTATTTGAGGGTATCAAGATTCAATAATTCAGGTTGCTGCGCTTCATGGCTGTGCGAAGCTCCTTTGTATACTTTAAGATTAGTGTAAAGTTTGCGACCAAGCGTATTTTTTGGAAGCATACCTTTAATTGCTTTTTCTATGAGACGCTCAGGGTGATTCTTGAGCATATTCTCAGCAGAGGTAAAACGTTGACCACCTGGATAACCAGAGAAGCGAACGTATTCTTTATCTTGTAGTTTAGTTCCTGAAAAGGCAATTTTTTCCGCATTGATAATGATCACATTATCTCCACAGTCCGCATGCGGTGTGTAACAGGTTTTATATTTTCCACGGATGACTTTGGCAACTTTACTCGCCAAACGTCCAACTGTTTGACCTTCAGCATCCACTACATACCACTTCTTATCGGCAGTTTCGGTATTACCAGCTAACGTTCTGTAACTTAATGTGTTCACGGTTCTTTCTATTAAATAAAAAACTTAATTTCCCTAAATTTAGGGGTGCAAAGATACAACTATTGTGTTTATTTACAAACGAAAAGAAGAAAAAATCTCAGATTATTTTGCTTTGAAGGCCGAAATAGCTGCTCGAGTGAAATCACTGAGCACTAAACGACCACTAATTGCTGCGCGTTCTAACAGTAAGTTATCCCAATTTTCAGTCCCCTGCCAAAAGATTTGTTTAAGTTCTTGCATGGCCTCAGGATTAGATTGCGCAAGTTTTTCGCTTAGTTTTTGAATGGCTGTATCTAGACTGATTTCATCGGGAAAAATTTCAGTATATAGACCTTTATTTTTAGCCCACTCGGCACTGCGCCACTCTGTTGCATTAATGGCTAATTCACTCATCGCAGCTAAACCAATTTTTCTTTCAACTGCTGGACCAACTACAAATGGTCCTATTCCGACAGCCAATTCAGATAGTTTGATGTCTGCTTTTGTCGTTGCAAAACAATAATCTGTCGCTGCCGCTAGGCCAACACCACCCCCGACTGCCTTACCTTGAACACGTCCGATAATAAGTTTGGGTGCTTTTCTACAAGCGTTTATTACTTTAGCAAAACCTGAAAAGAAGGCTAGTCCTGTATCTAAATCTTGAATATTTATGAGTTCGTCAAAACTGGCTCCTGCACAAAAAGCTTTGCTGCCTTGCGATTGGAGAACGAGTATTTTTGTGCGTTCGTCTGCGGCTAATGCTGTGATGGTATCGGCAAGTGTCTGCAGAATGTGACCAGGGAGCGAGTTGCTCATTGGATGTCCAAAAGTAATAAGGCCGATGCCGTTGTTGGTTATTTCAGTGAGAACAAAACCCTTTTCGTGTGTATTTTCCATAATTATTTGAGCGAGAAGCTGTCTGTACCTATGAGTTGACCTTCACAGTAAATCCGAACTTTGTAGGTGCCTTTTGCGGCCTCTTCACCTTTTAGTTCATAGTAAATAGTGAGGTCTAATGCTTGATTTTGATAATCAACATCCTTTCGTTGAGAGTAGGAAGTTCTGCCGTTTTCTGTATCGATGATGAAGTTACTGCTTCCTTGTAATACTTGTCCGTTAGGAGCAGTTATCTGAAGGTATACACTTTTACGACCCGCTGTTGTTAAAACATTTTCTGAAAGGGTAAAACTACTTCTAAATTGCACCGCATTTTTAGCTCGATCAGTTACATCCATCGTGTTGTTGAGTCGTTGTTTTAGTGCTTCAGATTGAATCCCATAGGCTTGAAGCTTACTTCCTTTCTTTACTTGCTGCTGTGATTCTTCGGCTTGTTTACGGTAGGTATCGCGTTCATTGGTTGTTGTAGAAAGTCGAATGTTTGTTTCTTCTAATCTACTGCCTAAATCGATATTAAGCGTGTTGAGTGAATCAATAGTTCTGGCATAACTGCGCATGATTCCGCGCAATGTTTCGTTCTCTTTTCTTGCTCTAACGAGGTCTCGAGCAGTCATTTTGGAGCGCTCTAATTTTTGAAGAAGCTGGGAGATTTGATTTTTTTGAGCATTCAAACTATCTGCTTTTGTTGCATCTTTTTCGATAAGTTTATTGTAGTTACTCAGCATTTGTTGAAGATCTTGCTTCAGGTCATTTTTCATAGAGCCGGTATAACCAGAAAGCGCAGCCTCCATATCAGCCATATCTGCAAGAAGTGTGTTGTTTTTATTGTTACAAGTATTGAGAGCTGCACGTTGTCTAGACCAGGCAAGCGTAAGACCAGCTAGTCCTGCTAGTAGGATAAAGATAAAGATGTAGTAAAAACTATTTGATTTTTGAGGTGCTTGAGGTGAGGTTTCCATGATGACAGGTTTGATAATCAAAAATACAAAAGAAAATCTTGTGAAACATGCTTTTTTAACTCGTGTGCACTTGCCAGCATACTTCTTTGGTGAATCTGTAGATGCTGTCTGGTCCAACAGCTGTAAATCGCACATCACTACTTGATGGGTACGGCCCTCCGTGTTGCATTGCAATATCTACACTAACGCCGGTTGGAACACCGTTGTGTACGATGCGCCCAACCTTATGATTCAGGGTATATTGAAGAGATTGGGAGAGGAAATCTGGATTTGAATTAAAAATACTACAGGTGAGTTGACCGCCTAACTGTTGGAATAGTTTCTGGATATCATCTTCTGTTTCAAAGCTACTTAATACTGCAAAAGGGCCAAAAACTTCTTCAAGAAGTGTCGGTTCTTGTTGGAGTTGATTGAAAGAAATTTCAGTCAGCGCCCAACGACCAATAATACCGTTTAAGTGAGCTGTTGTTTGGTGACGTACAATTCCTTTTACGCTGAATACTTGCTGTTTACGTGCTTCATATTTTTGATGAATATCGGGGTGAAGCATTGGCACAGGTTTTTGAACTGCGAGCGCACCAAGAATGGCTATTTTAAAATGCGCAAAATGACTTTCATGAACCAATAGTAATCCAGGTTTGGTGCAGAATTGCCCTGCATCTGTACAGATAGAACGCGCTAATTTTTCTGCGGCTTCTTGAATCTTTGAGGCGGGGTAATCTGCAAATATTATAACGGGATTTAGACTTCCCATTTCAGCAAAAACAGGAATTGGACTGGATCTTTGAGCTGCCAAATCCATAAGTGCACGACCGCCTTTAATACTTCCAGTAAATCCAATGGCTTGAATAGCATGATGTTGAGCGAAAGTACATGCCCAATAATAGGTGTTATCGATGATATGGCTAAAAATAGCGGTTGGCAATTGTAGCTCAATAAGTGCGCGCTCTACGCAATGAGCTACTGCACTGCTTGTTCCCACATGCATGGGGTGTGCTTTTAGGACTACACAGCATCCTGCAGCTAATGCCGCCACCGTATCTCCTCCCATGGTTGAATATGCCAAGGGAAAATTAGAAGAACCAAGAACTAGAACTGGGCCGATCGGTAATCTTTTTTTATTCAAGGATTTCCCTTCAGTAATAAAAATCGATTTTTTTTCCCATGACATTTTTTGAATGTGCTCGCTAAAGTCTCGGATAGTTTGGGTCAATCTATTGAATTCTGCTTCAAAACGCATGGAGCTGAGACCACTTTCTTGACAATAAAGCGTTTCAATTTGAGCTTTGTCTGCTAAGATAAATTTTAAGATTTTTTCGAGCAGTTGAACACGTATTTTTACGGAGGAGGAACCAAATTGAGCTTGGGCACTATGTATTTGGCTTTCCCAATGCTGCAGAAAAGATGGTGGTGTAGGGAAGAATAATTTGTTATCCCAAGTATTTTGGGCTGCATTGAAGGTCCTGAAACCTTTGGACATATGCTTAAGCTTCTGTTAGCTCAAAATGATAGCTTTCCATAATTTGGTTGGCCAGCATTTTTTTACATGCGGTATCTACTTTCTGTGCAGCTTCATCTTTGTTGGAAGCTTCTACAAAAAGTCTGATGTGTTTACCGATACGAACGCCTTCGATTTCCGCGAGGCCAATATTTTTCATGGAGTTAGTAACAGCTTTGCCTTGCGGGTCAAGAAGTGCATCTAGAGGCATGACGTCGATTTCAGCTTTGAATTTCATGTTTTTTGAATTGAAAATGTTCAATGATGGATAAAATCAGGTACAAAATTACAATTATTGGAATGGACCAAACCAAAAAAAATGGAATACTTATCAACGAAATGAAAAGCAATAAGTAACGAAATTGGTTGCCATTCCAGCTCAAGGATTTGAATTTTAATGCAAGCAGGGGTAATTCTAGTATCATAAGTACTGAGAATAATACCGAAATGATGCTGAGTGTATAACAATCAAACAATTGTAAAATCAACTTTGGTTGGTGACTCCAATTAGAGAGTTCAGTCCAAAAATAAAGTGGAAAAAATGAAAAGAATATGGTGGCAGTTGGGGTAGGGACACCAATAAATTTATCGCTTTGTCTTTCATCGATATTGAACTTTGCCAATCGAAAAAGAGCAAAGAAAGGAATGATAAGAGCCGTAAATGGCAAGTACATTATAGAAGCATTATAGATGTTGTTTCGACCATAAAAGAACGCTGCTTTCCAATCGATAAGTTGAGCGACAACATATTCTTGTGCTACACCACTGTATGTTCGTATGCCATCTGCATTTTTAAAGAGCCCGCTTTGATCAATGCCTATAATGATCATTACGAACATCAAAATACCCGGGGCTACTCCAAAACTAACGAGGTCTGCCAAAGAATCGAGCTGTTTTCCAAGAAGGCTATTCGTTTTGGTATATCTTGCTACAAACCCATCTAAAAAATCTAGTATTGCTGAAACGGCAAGGGCATAAACAGCCCAGTCAAGCCGGCCACTCATACTAAAAATAATGGAGCAGATTCCGCCAAGTAGATTAAATGAAGTAAGGAGATTAGCGAGACCAAACATGCTTTTGTTTTTTGTAAAAGTACCGATTAAACACAATTTTTTGTGCAATTTTGAGTTTTTGTATCATGTTTTCAATCAAAAGCACCTTGTTTGTCGTTTTGTGTGGACTTTCCCAAGTTCATGCGCAAGATTTCAATCCTAAATATGCCAATGAATTTCTCAATATGGGCGTTGGTGCTGCTGCACTCGGAATGGGTTCAGCTGTTGTAGCTGATGTCGATGGCCTACATGCTGGCGTTTGGAATCCTGCGGGTTTACTTCATCAAAATCGCGAAACTGAGATCGGACTAATGCACGCTTCCTATTTCGGTGGTTTAGCTGCCTTTGACCATATGGGTATTTCGCGTCGAATTCATGCACAAACCGTTCTTGGGTTGAATGCCATACGTTTTGGAGTAGATAACATTTACAATACCACACAGCTGATCGATAATCAAGGGAATATCGATTACAGTCAATTGCAATCTTTTAATAGCGCAGATTATGCGCTGATAGGCTCTGTAGGTAAACCTACTAGGGTGCAAAATCTGAATATTGGCCTGAGTGCAAAAGTGATATACCGTCACATTGGCAATTTTGCCAAAGCTTTTGGATTTGGATTTGATGTCGGTTTACAATACCGTTCTTCTAAGTATTGGGCTGTAGGTTTGAATCTACGCGATGCTACAAGCACTTTTAGCGCTTGGAGCTATAACTTAAGTCCCGAAATGCAGGCAACTTTTCTTGAAACCAACAACAAGCTTCCTCAAAATGGTATCGAGCAAATGTTACCTAGGATGGTTTTAGGGATTTCTGGGAAGTTACCATTGAAGAATGATAAATATGAGATGGGCGGGCAAATAAACGCAGAAATTACAACTGATGGTCAGCGCAATACGCTTCTTTCGGGTAATGTATTTGCGCTTGATCCTAGGGCTGGTTTGTATTTGAATTATGAAAACAAACTCTTTCTGCGAACTGGTGTTTCACAGTTTCAATATTTCCTTGATTTTGATGAAAATAAAAAGTTGAGCTTACAACCACATTTAGGAGCAGGGGTGAAACTACAAAGTTGGACTATTGACTATGCGTTTACTCGCTTAGGACTTGGTGGAGAAGGTTATTTTACGCATTTATTTTCGCTTAAATGGTCATTTGGCGCCCCATTTTCAACAGTCATTAATTAGAAGAACTTACAACTAAAGATAGCTGTATCATCAACATATGGAAGGTTGCCTTTCCAGTCCTCAAGTTTCGAGAAAATAATGTCATTCATGTCTTCCATTTTGAGCGCTGAGAAAGAACCTACTTGTTTAACCAATTGCTCAATCCCAAATTGCTTTCCTTTTTCATTCTCGAGTTCCACAACTCCGTCTGTAAATAACACCATCGTAGATTTAGCCTGCATTTGCATTTTACCGACTTGTACAAACGGGAGTTCATCGAGCATTCCCAAGCCAATGCATCCTTCTGTTAGATAAGTAGTCTTTTTTCCGCTCAGAATGAAAGGTTGGTTGTGACCTGCATTGACATATTGTAGTTGGCGCGTGTAGGCGTTGTAGTGGGCAATGAAAAAGGTAATGAATTTTTCACCTTTTGCATTTTTCATAACGAGTTTATTAAGCTCCTCCATTAAAAAGGTCAACTCGAAACGTTGGTACTTGAAAAGTGTGCGGATAGTTGCCTGGAAGTTGGCCATCAGCAGTGCAGCAGTAATCCCTTTTCCACTTACATCTCCAATACAGATAATATATTCCTCATCACCCAACGGAATAAAATCGTAGAAATCTCCTCCAACTGCATGCCTTGGAATATAGCGGCCAGATATGTCCATTTTTTTATTTGACGGCAATTCTTGTGGGAAGAGTAACTTTTGCATTTCAGAAGCCAATTCTAGCTCTTTCGAAATCTGTTCTTTGATTTCATTCTGTGCACTCAGTTTTCGATTTTCTAACGCCACTGTTAAAATATTGGTCAACGTTTGAGCAAAAGAGAAATGAGCAGGTTCTAAAGACTCCATTTTACTCGGAGTAGCCAAGAGCAAATAAGCTAATGTACGATCATGATGAGATATAGGAATGACCGCTTGGAAATCTTCTAAGAGTGAACTATTTGATGATTCTACAAGTGTAATCTCCTTAAATCTAACTAATTCCAATGCTAGTTCCTCAGGTCCAATTTTACGCTTGTAGCCACTTTTTGCTGCTAATGTCCACGTCTCTTGATGATGCAAGAGCGCAAACCGGCTGAAATGCAATTGTTCTTTGAGAATAAAGGTAAAAATACGGTAGAGCTGTTCGACAGCCATATTCGCATTGATGGCATTTGTTAACTCTAAAATAGAGTGTAAACGGTTGTCCTTAAGTTCTAGGTATGACAAAGCAGGATCTGAAGCAGGACTCATAAATGCGGTAAATTCCTTACGAAATTACATTTTTTTCGTTTCGGGGCGGATTTTCTTGTTTTTCAAGAAGAAATACATATCTTTGCATTCCATTTTCGAAAAGTAATACTCATGAAAAAAGATATCCACCCTTCTGATTACCGTTTAGTCGTATTTAAAGACATGTCTAACGACTATACTTTCATCTGTCCTTCTTGCGCAGAAACCAAAGAAACAATCTCTTGGGAAGACGGCAACGAATACCCACTAGTGAAGTTGGATATCTCTCACAAATCTCACCCGTTCTTCACTGGTATTGCACAATTCGTTGATACTGCGGGTCGAATCGACAAGTTCAAAAACCGTTACGGTCGTCACATGAAATAATGGAGTTTGCAATTAAGTTTGCTCCACTAACATAACATATTGAAAGGCTCCAAAAGGAGCCTTTTTTTATGCACTTTTTTAAAAAAAAAGAATTGAGGTTCCAGCGCTGACTATCTTAGGAAAATTTTGCAGCTGCACGTGCCAAACGATCATTCATGGCAAGTCCTAAACCTTGGTTTAAGAAAGGTTCTATATAGATTTTATTCATGCCAAGTGCATCTGCAGAATGAAGAATTGCATAGAGATTGCGTGCTGCCTCTTCTAACTGATTATTTTCACTTAATATGAGATGTGGGTCAGCGATAAACTCGTGTTTACCAATAGTTATTTGCACTGATGATATGGATTCTTCGTCTGGTTTAAACCCCAGATATAAAGGAGTTTGAGTGGCATAATGATGCTTGACCATACCGCTTGTGAGTACCGTGCCCTCGGCATGAACTTTAGCTTTTGGAAGGTATCCAGTTACTTCAGCTAATGCTTCGGGTGTAATGCTACCATAACGATAGACTACAATTTTGTTTTCATCGAGCCCGATGATGGTAGATTCTAATCCTTCGCTACAGTTTCCACCATCTAAAATATAAGGGATGCGATCCTTAAGTTGGGAATGGACATGCATTGCATTTGTAGGACTCAATTGTCCATATAAGTTTGCACTTGGAGCAGCAAGTGGACGGCCTAGTTCTTTTAATAATTGTTGAAGAATGGGGTGCTTCGGAAAACGAATAGCAACTGTATTTTGCCCACCAGTAATGAGGTCGCTTACCAAGGTACTTTTGGGGACAACAAACGTAAGTGGTCCAGGGCAAAATTGTGTATGGAGTTTCTCAAAAATACTTGGGAAATTAGTTATGTAGGGTAGAGCAGTAGCTAAAGAATCAAAATGTAAAATCAATGGATTGGTAGTGGGGCGATTTTTTGCCTTGAAAATTTCACACACCGCATCTTCATTATTTGCATCTGCCGCAAGACCGTATACCGTCTCGGTCGGAATGCTAACAATTTGACCGTTGAGAATGAGTTCTCGTGCATGCTGCAAGTCTGTACCAATTTCCGTAATCATAGGACAAAGTTAGGTGCTTATTTTCAAATTTGTCATTTACAGAAGCTCGGTCTCATTTTTTCTGAAAAAAAGTGTTGAATCAGGTAGTTAAAATTGAAATTTGCTTGTAACTTTGTCTAGAATAATTCTAAATAAGATGCAAGTCATCATAGCAGATAGCAACGAACTCATTCTTTTAGGCTTAAGAACCATTCTTAATGCTCAATCTGGGGTGCAAATAGTTGGTGAAGCTAAAAACCAACATGAGCTCATGGCTCAGCTTCAAAATTTTGGAGCCGATGTGGTACTCATTGATTTTACTGCGCCTGGTTTTGATATCGATATTATTCGAAAAGCAAGAGCTAAATATACAGATCTTCGATTTGTTGCTGTCACCGAAGCGCAGCATGCACCGATCTTGATTGATGCGCTCAAATCAGGGGTCACTAGCTATGTAAAAAAGGACTGTGAACTTGCCGAGATCATTGATGCCGTTAAAGAAACAGCGCAAGGAAAGCAATTCTTTTGTGGGCAAATCCTCGAAACGATTCAAAGATCCAATATTGATTTAAGCGAACTAAATACCGAAGACTTTAATTGTGGTCCAGTCGTATTGTCAGAACGTGAAAATGAGATCATTGTTTTGATTGCAGAAGGACAAACAAATGAACAAATTGCTGAATTATTATTTTTAAGTAAGCATACTGTCAACACCCATCGGAAAAATATAATGGCAAAATTAGGTGTGAAAAATACAGCTGGAATTGTCATGTACGCAGTAAAAACTGCATTGGTTTCTCCTAATCGATTTTTATTTTCGCCAGTTCTTAACTGACTAAAAGGCCATACTAAATTTAAGATTGAAAAGTCTTTGAGTGAGATAGTTAGGCACTGAATAAAACTTCCCTTGTACGTCTTGTATCCATTGTTTTGATAGGACATTATTCACCCCTAAGACATTGAATATTTCTAAAGATATGAGTGCTTGATCGAGTGTTTGCCATGCCTTTTTGCCTGGCTTTTTTTCAGCCTGATGATGCAATAAGTCGTAAGAAAGCCCGAGATCAACACGGAAATATGAGCGCATTCTCAAGGTATCTTTATAGCGTACAAAATCCGGAGGGCCATAAGGCAAACGCGAACCATATTGAAGTCCCATCTGAACTTTGAAGGCTTCATAGCCAGGCATTTGATCCTGGACTAATGCACCAAAGGTCAGCCATTGATCAGTAGGCCGAGGAATAAAACCTGGTATGACGACAACTGAATCTACCACTTCTTGGTCCTGGCTGTACCCAAAAATGATACGCTCTCCTGCTGCGTTGTAATAGTTTGTGTATTGGTCACCTATGATATCTTCTTTTGTAGACAATAATCCAAGTTTGAAAAAAGATTGAATTCCTTCAACAAACTCGCCGTGCACATTGATATCAAGGCCATATGCGTAACCTACAGCATTGTTGTTTGCATAGTAGCGTGTACGAACGTTTTCAATTTCATAAGGATTGATATCCCATAGATATTTATAGTAGAGTTCGGTATTCAGTTTGAAAGGTGTTTGTCTTCCCCACATCTGAAATAAAAACTCTGACCCAGCAACTAAGTGCAAAGATTTTTGTGCCTGAACACCAAGTGCAAGTTGGCCGTCGAAGGTTCTAAATTCACGATAAAATGGTGGCTGATAATATAGACCTGATGAAAATTTGAAAAGTAAACCTCTTCTGACGGCTTGCCCATTTTGCCACATGTATGCGGCAGGAGCATATGAAATGCTTAAACGCGGTGTGAAAAATGGCTCTTTATTAATACTTGTATAGCCACCTCTTAATCCAATTTGAAAATTGACTTTTCGGGAAGAAATATCAAGGGTATCATAGACTTGAATTTTTTCTCCATTTTCATTTTTATAAGGGGCCTTTAGTGCAATAATTTTAGACCGACTTACCTTTACCCATGAATTAGAAAATTGAAGATAGCTTGTTGCTCGATACCCATCAAGACTAAGTTTCCCTTTGATCGTTTCAAACAATACTATTGAATCAGGTTGGGTTTGTGGGAGGCTATAGCCCGAAGAGTCTATGAGTCGCCACTCGCTTAGTTGGTCCTCGAAGTGATCTGATTGTAAGTTGAGCCCCCAAGATAGTTCATAGAAGCGTTTTTTTGTTTTGTTTTGGTCAATGAAATTGTCAAGGAAGACAAAACTACCATTGTGGTAGGCATTTAAAATTTGAGCTTGTAGTCGATTGCGTCCATGATTGAGAAAACCACCGACACCTAGCGTAGCGATTGAGTCCCCGAAAGCTTCTTTAGAGGGATCTGTCTCGAGTTCATTAATAAAATACTGTCCAAGGATATCAAAATACTCACGTTCATCTGAACTAAAGGCACTTAAGTAAAAATCAAGTTTGGTATTGTTTTTGGCATATTTCAAGGAAGTGCCGCCCATAAGGGTTTGGAAATTTGAGTTTTCTTGACCCTCAAAATAGATCATCAAACGGTAAGCTTCGTTTGCTGTTCCAAAGTCAGATTGCGCTGTTTGGGGTGCAAAACGGTATGCATTTGTGGAGAAATGTCCTAAAAAGCTCCAAGTCCAATATTCATTCAGTTGATAGTTGCTCAGGATTTGAGCATCCGCAAACACAGGGTTGTAGGCTCCTTTTGTAGGAAGAGTGTTTAGAAAATAACCGTTGGATCGATAGCGTGCGCCTACTAAAAAATTAAAACGTGCATTGACAGCTTCTTCTATATGGGCCTCAATTCCCAAAAGAGAGGCCATAGCGGAGGCGTGAAAGTCATTTGGGGATTTGTAGGTGATGTCTAGAACAGAACTCAATCTATCGCCATAATTCGAAGAAAACCCACCTGCGCTAAAGCGAACATCTTCAACCAATGAAGAGTGAATAAAACTCATGCCCTCTTGTTGACCACTACGAGTTAAGAATGGACGGTAGACCTGAAAACCATTGACATAAACCAGATTTTCATCGTAATTACCTCCTCTTACGTTGTAATTCGATGTGAGTTCGTTATTGGAGGTGGCTGCGGTTGTTAGGGTTAAGGTTTTTTCAAGACCTACAATACCCTTTAAATTCAATTGGGGAAGTTTCTCGATTTCAAATGGGTTTTGACCATCTTGACGAACCACAACACCTTTGTTTTCCTGAATGGTAAAATTTTGATCAGGAAGTTCTTGTACCGTATTTGTGCTGTTGAGCTGTGTTTTCAATGTAAGTGTTACATCCCCGTATTGGTAAATGATCTCAATGTTATCACCCAAAGATAAAGGTGTAAAGGAATAATACCCGTTCTTATCAGTGGTAGTCATCATGGAATTCAAAACAGCCCCTTCAGCAATGAAATGGAGTTGTACATTAGCTCCGGTTGCTGGTTTTTTTCCTTTGAGGTAACAATGCCCGAATACAGCTATTTCTTGTGCCCAAAAGAGCAACGGAAAATGGACTATGATCAGAAGTAAAAGTTGCTTCATTGTTGCAAAGTTACAACCCTTAACGTCCAATTTTACGCTTTATTTGGTTTTGGCGTATTTTCATGTGTTATTAGTTTGAACTACATTTGTTTTATGTTGCCTAAAGAACAAATTTTAATAGGTCGAAGAGAACTTGCTTGGTTGCCTGATTTTGGTTTGGCTGAGGTGAAGGCAAAGGTAGATTCTGGAGCCTATACTTCTAGCATACATGTAAGTTCTTGCTATGTTGAGGACAAGCTGCTCAAGGTAGTTTTTCTCGATGATAAACACGCAGCTTATACTGGTAAAGAAATGACTTTTTCTAAGTTCAGGACCAAAAATGTCAAAAGCAGTACCGGGCAAGTACAAGAAAGATTTTTTGTTCTTGGCTCAATAGAAATAGCAGGATTGAAGTTTCAGACTGAATTTTCTCTCACAAAGCGACAAGGAATGCGTTATCCAATATTACTGGGCAGAAAAGTACTCAACAAGCGCTTTGTGATAGACACGAGCAAAAAATACATCCATATAAACACCAAAAATCAGCTATGAAAATTGCCATTCTCTCCCGCAATCCACATTTATATTCTACCCGTAGGCTAGTTGAAGCAGCTGAAGCAGCCGGCCACGAGGCGCATGTAATAGATCACTTAAAGTGCAATATTGAAATCGAACAAACCGGACCTGCACTCTACTATCAGAATCAATATCTGACAGGATTTGATGCAGTAATTCCGCGAATTGGTGCTTCTGTTACGTTTTATGGAACTGCTGTTGTAAGACAGTTTGAAATGATGAACGTTTTTACCGCAGTGGGTTCTAGAGGGATTATTCATTCTCGAGATAAACTTCGTTGTCTACAAGTTTTGTCTAAAGAGGGGATAGGATTACCCAAAACGGTATTTACCAATTATTCTAAAGATGTGAAGCATGTGGTAAAGAGCGCAGGTGGGGCACCCGTAGTTTTAAAGTTACTAGAAGGTACGCAAGGTTTAGGTGTAGTTTTGGCAGAAAATTTGAATGCGGCACAATCTGTACTCGAAGCTTTCAACGGACTCAAAGCAAGAGTTATTGTTCAAGAATTTATACGTGAAGCAAAAGGTGCAGATATCCGTGCATTTGTTGTTGATGGTGAGGTTGTAGGCGCTATGAAACGCCAAGGTCTTCCCGGAGAATTTCGTTCGAATTTACACCGAGGTGGTAGCTCAGAAGTAATAGAGTTGACTACAGAAGAAAAATACACTGCCATATTAGCTGCAAAAGCTGTAGGGTTAGGAATTGCAGGTGTAGATTTGCTTCAATCTGAGCGGGGCCCTTTAGTTTTAGAAGTCAATTCTTCACCAGGACTCGAAGGGATAGAAAATACAACCCAGACTGATATCGCTGGTAAAATAATTACCTATATTGAAAAGAATGTCCGGCGTTAAAAAAAAACAACATCAAAGAATGGTCATTCTCGGGCATGAAATAATGCCTGGTAAAGGCGTTCAACTCAATTTAGAAGTTGCACACTTACACACGCGTACCCCCATTCAGGTGCCTGTCTTCGTAGAACGTGCAAAAGAGGATGGACCAACTGTGCTGGTCATGGCAGGACTTCATGGAGATGAGCTTAATGGTATTGAAATTGTACGTCGCTTTCTACGTAAAAAACTAAACAAACCTACTAAAGGAACAATCATTTGTCTCCCCATATTCAATATATTTGGTTTTCTCAATCTCAAACGTGAGTTGCCTGATGGCCGCGATCTGAATCGTAGCTTTCCGGGTTCTCATAAAGGGTCATTAGCGGCTCAATTTGCATTTCATTTTATGAAAGAAATTGCTCCTTATTGTGACTACATTATTGATTATCATACGGGTGCAGCCCAACGCAATAATTTTCCTCAAATTCGCTGTGTTTTCTCAGATAATGAAAGTGTTGAATTAGCAAAAGTATTTAATCCACCCTTCATTTTACACTCAGGTCTGATCCCCAAAACATTAAGGGAAAGTATGGTCAAACGCAATAAAAAGATATTGTTGTTTGAAGGAGGCAAAGCAAGTAATATTGAGGAAAATGTTGTTGAGGAAGGTCTCAACGGCTTGAAACGGGTAATAGCATACTTGGGGATGCGCAACTACAAAATTGATATTTCCAAAGAACGCCAACCAATATTTGCTGCAGAAAGCAAATGGATGCGTGCTCCGTCAAGTGGGATGTTTCAATGCTTTGTACCCAATGGCACCAAGGTGCAGAAGGGTGATATTCTAGCCCTCATTACAGATCCTTATGGTAAATATGAAAAGCAAATAAAGGCCAATCAAGAGGGCTATGTTATTTGTATCAATGAGGCTTCAGTTGTTTACAGGGGCGACGCTATTATTCATTTAGCCAAAGAAAAACAGGAGCATTAATTTTATTTAATCAAAGTAGAACATATGAAGAACATATTCATTTTTATCATTGCTTTCATTCAGTGCACTCTTTCGTTTGTTGCTCAAAATACCTTCTCCCCAAAAGAGTTTTTGGGATATAATATTGGTGAACAATTCACGCGTCATCATCGTGTTGTGGATTATTTCTATGCTTTAGAAAAAGCCTTCCCCCAACAAATCAAGGTGACTAAAATAGGGCAGACTTACGAAAAAAGAGATCTTTTGCTTTGTTATATTGGCACCGCCGAGAACCTTATGAAATTGGAAGATATCCGTCAAAAACACATGACCCAAGCTGCTGATGAGCAGCTTGCAATTGTTTGGTTATCCTATAACGTTCATGGTAACGAAAGTTCTGGTACAGAAGCTGCAATGCAAACGGCTTACCGTTTGCTAACGGATAAAAAAAGTTACTTGGAAAATACGGTTGTTATTATGGATCCTTGTCTGAATCCTGATGGACGCGACCGCTATGTCAACTTTTATTACCAATATGGCGCAAACCCGATAGATAACCAGCGCTTTAGCGCAAGCCATAATGAGGCATGGCCAAGCGGTCGCCCTAACCACTACCTATTTGACCTGAATAGAGACTGGGCATGGATGACTCAAATAGAATCTGCTGTTCGGGTTCAACAATACAACCAGTGGTTGCCTCACGTTCATGTCGATTTTCACGAACAGGGTATTAATGAGCCGTACTATTTTCCGCCTGCTGCGGAGCCTTATCATGAGGTAATCACCGACTGGCAGCGTGATTTCCAAAAGGAAATTGGTAAAAACCACGCAGGCTATTTTGACAAAGCAGGATGGCTTTATTTCTCTAAAGAAATTTTTGACTTGCTCTACCCAAGTTACGGAGATACTTATCCAACTTACAGTGGTAGTATCGGTATGACCTATGAGCAAGGTGGAAGCGGACGCGCAGGACTTGCAGTGATTACCCAAGTAGGCGACACCTTGCGCTTAGCTGACCGCGTGGAGCATCATGTCACTACAGGGCTTTCTACGGTAGAAACCAGCGCGCGCAATGCTCAAAAACTGGTCGTTGAATATCAAAAATTCCGCAATGCGAAGACTTCCAAATACAATTCTTATGTGTTGCGTGGTACGAAGGCCAAGGTAGACCCTATCTTAGATTTGCTAGGCAAAAACAAGATCGATTGGCAAGTCATTACCACGGGCACGCAGGCAATCAGCACTAAAGGCTACCATTACAGTTCAGGAATGATAGAAGGTTTTAAATTGGAGTTCGGTGATATCGTCATTTCAACTCAACAAGAAAAAGGCACTTTGGTTTCGGTCTTGTTTGAGCCCCGCACCAAACTCTCCGATAGTCTTACTTACGACATTACTGCATGGACCCTTCCGCACGCCTATGGTTTGGATGGATTTGCTGTAGAAGCTCAGCTCAAAGCCACGCCATTTGTTCTAGTTCAGGAATCTAAGTCAGATTTTTTAGCATCTGAGGGATTTATTGCCTATGCGGTTCGTTGGGAGTCTTTGCGCACAGCGCAGTTCTTAAATGCAGTTCAGCAAGCGGGTATAAAAGTTTATTTTCATGAGAAAGGCTTCAAACTCGATAACCAAACATATGCGCCCGGAACCTTGCTCTTGCTCACCGGTGAGAACAAGCGTCCCGATTTTCATGCAATCGTCAATGATTATACTGCTCGCTATGGCGTTGACATCAAGGGTCTGGTGACTGGAATGGTTGATGGCGGCCCTGACTTTGGTTCTTCTTCGGTGAAAATGGTGCCCAACCCAAGGGTAGGTATTCTTGCCGGAGACAGTTTTTCTTCACTAAATGTCGGCGAGATTTGGCATTTCTTTGAGCAGCAACTCGTGAAACCTGCTCACCTCATTTTTGAAGACGATATCGACGCTGCCTTGAGTCAATTGGATGTTTTGTTCGTGCCAGAGGGCGGTTTTGACATTGCGGGCAATGATGCGCTCAACTCTTGGGTGCGCAGAGGCGGAACCCTAATTGTAATAGGTGGTGCCATCGATGCGCTTGCTGCCGACCAAGGCTTTGGTATCAAGCACAAAGAAAGTCAGGCTGGTGCAAACGCCCCAGTTAGCTATGGTAACCAAGATCGCGATCAAATTTCAGATGCCATTACCGGCGCCATTTATCCATGTGTGATTGATCAAAGTAACCCAATGGTTTTTGGCTACGACTTTTACTACACCTTGCGCCAAGGCGCCACAGCCTACCAAATCGATGGCAAACCAGCATTCGCTTTGACTAAAAATGCTTCGGCTGTTAATGGTTTTGTGGGTGCGCGCGTCAAAGCACAGCAATCTGAAGCCCATATCGCAGGAAGTGTACCTTATGGCCGCGGTACGATTGTTTATTTCATAGATAATCCGCTCTTCCGCGGTTTCTGGGAAAGCGGCAAACTCATGGTAGCCAATTCAATCTATTTTGTAAATCAGTAGATGATCAAGATAGACCCTATTTATTTACGACAAGACTCCCTATTTTAGTCTAAAGCTACGTTATACGTTTAACCAATAATTTTATTGTGATGCGACTACTTATATGCTTACTACTATTTTCTGGAATTTCTTTTGGTCAAAACTGGGCTCCCAACGGCGCTCAATGGCATTATTCGTATATTGGGTTTTTCCCTGGCTATGTAGATATCGCCTACACTGCAGACACAATTATAGATGGACAGTTAGCAAAAAAGCTGACGAAAACTTATCATGGATTAGGTTGGGGTATGGGGATTAATTCTTCAGAGTTTGGTGCCGAATATACCTATGAAGCCAATGGCGTAGTCTATTTGCGTTACCAAAATCATTGGGATACACTTTACAACTTCAATGCACAAGTCGGTGAGAGCTGGCGCATGGCAAAACAACCATTGATAAGCAATATTATTCCTCCAAATAGCCGCATGAAAGTGTTGTCTACAGGCACCATGACGATCAATAACGAGCCAAGAAATTATTTAGTCATCGACAGATGTGATTCTACTAACTATTCGTTTGGATTTTTACAAGATACACTTATAGAAAATATTGGCTTCATGCGTGACTACATGCTTCCTTACGACCAATTTGATGGTGCTGTAGACGCCAATGAAGGCGGACCATTGCGCTGCTATTCTCACTATGATTTTGTAACGTATCAACCGATTTTTACAGAGGTTTGCGATTATATCATGGGTACAAATGAAATCAATGCCAGTGCATCCTTTCAAATTTACCCTAACCCAGTCTTAGATCAAGTGAACATACCGGCTACTTATACAGCAGAATTTAAAACGTATCGCATTATTTCAACTGAAGGTAAATTAGTGCAATCGGGTCAAACATCTGAACAAATTGATGTAGCCAACCTTCCTGCAGGAAGCTATACGCTCCTGGTCGAGAACACGTCCCAAATTCGTTGTGCGAAAGTGCTGGTGCTGAGGTAGAAACTATCTGCCCCGCTTAGCTAACGCCTCATACACCACATGTTGCATATCGGTTCTGATGTTGAGGTCGCGGAGTTTCCAGTTGTCTTGGTTGGGGTGCACGCGGTTGGATAAGAAGATAAAGATCACTTTGTTTTTGGGGTCGGCCCAAGCGAGTGTGCCAGTAAAGCCAGAGTGCCCGAAAGATTGTTGTGAGGCTAATACATCGCAAGTTCCACCACCATTTGCCGTTGGCCGGTCAAAGCCAGCACCCCGTCTATTGCCGGTATATTGTTGCTTGGTAAATTCGGTGTAAGTTGCTTCTGAAAAGAAATTCATCCCGGCCATTTGTCCTTTATTCAAAAATAACTGCATGACGTGAGCTAGGCTCCAAGCGTTTGAAAAGATACCTGCATGCCCTGCAATTCCTCCAAGCATTGCAGCTCCAGGGTCATGTACAAAGCCTTGAAGTGTTTGTTTGCGAAAAAGCTTGTCATTTTCAGTCGGTACAAGTTGATTAGCTGTGAAGTATTGAAGTGGATGGTAGCATATGCGATTGAGTCCAAGCGGAAGGTAAATATTGCGGCGAAGGTAGCTTGCTTGGCTTTCTCCAATGAGGCTTTCAAGTATGGGTTGTGTGAAATAATAGCAGAGATCAGAATACACATATTTTTTAGGGCCAAGTTGAGTTCGCATAATTTGCGCGTACATGCTGTCTTTGTAGTTTTTGTGTATAAACATGTCTTTGGCTACTTGGAGCGGGAATTCCTCAGATGGACTGCTCCTGTAAATACTGTTTTTCCATGTCCCATCACTTAGGGTGCGCTTGTAAAATGGAATCCAAGGGGTGAGGCCGGCCTGGTGTGCCATGATTTCTCTGTTTTTCAGAGCACCAAATGGGGTTTCCCCGGTCACTTCTGGTATATAAGACCCAATGCTCCGATCTAAGTCAAATTTACCCTTAGCATGTTGCTCCATTGCTAGTAGGGTAGAGGCGGCAATTTTAGTGACTGATGCGATATCATACATCGATTGGAGATTGATTGTAGGTGCCGTACTTTCATAACCTTGCTTGCCATAAGCCTTGTGCCAGATGATTTTATCTTCGACTGCAACCAAAACCTGACATCCAGGGTAAGCACCTGCGTTGATACCTTTTTGAGCAATGACATCAATTTCTTGTAGATCTTGACTGTTAAGACCAAGTTCTTCAGGAAGAGCAATGCCAAGCCGGCCATTAGCCTGAAGACCAACAGCATTTAAACCTCCCATGAGCAGTTGGGCCACTTGCTCGTGTGCAATTGGGTGGTTTTCGTGAGCAAGAATAATTGCATCAAAAAGTGAGGTGTCAATGAGTTGGAGAGCATGTTTATCTCCAAAAAGAACCAAGATGTTTTGGTCCGTTTTGTTTAGAATTTGAGTTTGCTTACACGCCCATTCAGGAATGTGATTGTGCGTGGGTTTTTGTGCATGTAAGCTAAAAATACAGACTTTCGGATCGCTTAAGCCGTAGAACTTATCCAGCATGGCAGAGATTTGGAGGGTGTCGGCATCAAAAGTTGCTATACGGTCTGCATAAAGCGCTAGGGTTTCGGTGAATACCGATGAATTACCACCTAAAGAAATGCATGCGATTTTATGATCTAGGCGACCAATAGGTAATACTTGCTGCTTATTTTGAAGCAGTGTTATGTATTTTCTGTATTCAACAGCTTGACGATTCTCTTCCATTGAATTCAAATCAGTAAAAGTCTGACCGATCCATTTGTTGGGAAGCTCGTACTTGAATTTGGACGAGGGTGAAAGTGATTTTTCCTTTGAATAAAAGTGGGTTAAGGTAAAGCCAAGTAATGATAATACCAGAAGAGATGAGAAGAGGCGCATGCGTTTCATTTGATTCAAAACTAGGTATAATAATGCGCTTTACAAAACGCAAAGTGTATTTCTGACACTTACTTCAATATAGTAAAAATCCCTTTAAAAATCAAATTTAGTTCTCCACAGTTATACAGAAACGATGTTTACAAAAAGCTAATATTTATCATGGTTTGAGGTGCTAAAGCATTGTAATTTTGTAGCTCAGAATACTAAATAAAGAACAATGGAATTACACGGAAAATTCGGGAAAAATGCCGATCTAGCCGCTTCAATTGGTTTAGCTGAGACTGGAGATCAATTTTGGAACCTGACCCCAGCTGAACTCATCGAAGACTGTATTATTTTGGGAGAAGGCATGCTGACCGATACCGGAGCTCTAGCCATAGAAACCGGAGAATTTACAGGTCGCTCTCCAAAAGATCGCTTCATTGTTCGTGATGCTCTCACCGAAGATGCAGTTTGGTGGGGCGATATCAATATTGGATTTGAACCTGCTAAGTTTGATGCATTGTATGAGCGTATGAAAGCGCATCTGGCAGAGCAAGATCTATACGTACGCGATGTTTATGCTTGTGCAGACCCCACTTTTCGCATGAATATCCGAGTAATAGCAGAACTGCCTTGGTCTAGTTTGTTTGCCCACAATATGTTTTTGCGTTTAGATGCAAATGAAATCGAGGACTTTATGCCCGAGTGGCATATCGTTTGTGCACCAAGCTTTTTAGCTGATCCAAGCATAGATGGTACGCGTCAGCACAACTTCGCCATTCTTAACTTTACCAAAAAAATGATACTTATTGGAGGTACTGGTTATACTGGAGAAATCAAAAAAGGAATTTTCTCGGCACTAAACTTCATCTTGCCACACCAAAAAAATGTCTTATCGATGCATTGTTCGGCAAACATCGGTAAGGATGGTGACACAGCTATCTTTTTTGGTCTTTCAGGCACAGGTAAAACAACACTTTCCTCAGATCCTAATCGCCGCCTGATCGGTGATGACGAGCATGGTTGGAGTAACAATAGTGTCTTTAATTTTGAAGGTGGTTGTTATGCCAAAACAATTGATTTGTCGAGAGAAAAAGAACCTCAAATTTTTGATGCTATTCGATTTGGAGCACTACTTGAAAATGTTGGTTTTCCACAAGAATCTTCTACCCCAGATTACAGCGACGGTAGCATTACCGAAAATACGCGTGTCTCTTATCCTATTGATTATATCGACAATATTGCAAATCCTTCGATAGGAGCAGCCCCAACCAACATATTCTTTTTGACTGCAGATGCGTTTGGAGTATTGCCTCCGATTTCAAAATTGACTAAAGAGCAAGCCATGTATCACTTCATGTCGGGTTATACTGCTAAAGTTGCAGGGACAGAAGTGGGTATAACGGAGCCTACTACCACTTTTTCTGCAGGTTTTGGAGCAGCATTTCTACCCTTGCATCCTGCAAAATATGCCCAACTACTTGGAGAAAAGTTAGAAGGAACTGGCATCAATGTATGGTTGATCAATACCGGTTGGACCGGAGGTTCTTACGGAGTTGGTACCCGAATGAAATTAGCCCATACCCGCGCTATGATCACAGCTGCGCTTACGGGCAAGCTAAACGACGTAGCATTCGAACAGATGCCTTTCTTTGATTTATCCTTTCCAACGTCATGTGATGGCGTTCCTGCAGCATTACTCAATCCACGCCATACATGGTCAGATAAAAATGCTTACGACGATACTGCCGCAAGTCTAGCAGCTAAGTTTGTCAAAAACTTTGAGAAGTTCGCTAAAGAAACCTCGTCAAGCATCTTAGCAGCTGCACCTAAAGTGCCAGCATAGTTCCTCCTTTCCATCAGTCAACAATTTTGGAAAGAAAATAAAGGGCCGCATTTGCGGCCCTTTATGTTTGTGCTTAAGATAAATATTCCTTTCAGGAAGTTGAGTGCGATGATTCTTTAAACAATTCGCAAACCTTTTTTTAAGGCAAAAAAAAGCCCTGACCACAAGGCCAGGGCAATTTTATGGTTGCTGATCGAATTAACGCTTGTGCATTGGTTCGTCAGATACAGTTAATTTTTTACGGCCTTTTTTACGGCGCGCAGCCAACACACGACGACCGTTTTTTGTGGCCATACGGCTACGGAAGCCATGTTTGTTTCTTCTTTTTCTTACCGATGGTTGAAACGTTCTTTTCATGTCGTGTCGTTATTTGTAATGTTTTTGGGAATGCAAAGATACTATATTTTTTAGAATTTCAAATTCTTTCGACAAAAATCGTGAAAAAAAGCGCTTGCGCCAAGAAAGCAGGTTATTTTTGTAGTGCAAAGCGCCTAATCTATGATGAGACCCAAGAAAACTAAAGAACCCAAAGTAAAATTAACCAAAGATAGCTGGCGCAAAGCTGCTCGTTTTTTGAAGTACCTCAAACCCTACGCCGGTACCTATTTCATTGGCTGGATTTTCTTGGTATTGAGTACCTCAGCTGGGTTGGTTTTTCCTTATCTGATGGGTAAACTTCTCGGTAGTTCAAATGCTTCTTCAAATCCTCAAGATACCATCCGCTTACTCGACCTATCCAATGTCAATCAAATTGCATTCTCACTCTTTATATTGTTCTTTTTTCAAAGTGTATTTTCATTTGTCCGAGTTGTTCTATTTAACAACGTAACTGAAAATGCGCTCAGAGATATGCGCAATGATGCTTTTGAGCGTCTGGTATACATGCCTATGGATTTCTTTAATCGTCAGAAGGTTGGAGAGCTCACTTCGAGGGTAGCCTCAGATATTACTCAAATTCAGGAAGTATTACGTACTACAATAGCAGAGTTTTTTAGACAAATTATTATTGTTGTAGGTGGAATTGCTTTTTTATTTTTTATTTCCTGGAAGCTTTCATTGATCATGTTAGCTACCGTACCTGTCATGGCTATTGTAGCTGTGTTTTTTGGTCGTTACATCCGTAAATTGAGTAAAGAAGCTCAAGATTACATTGCAAGCTCCAATGCTATACTTGAAGAAGCACTCACTGGAATTGCCAACGTGAAGGCTTTCACCAACGAATGGTTTCTACTTGGAAAATACAGAACCAGTACCCAACAAACGCGCGACCTGAATGTGCGCAGTGGTATTTGGCGCGGTTTATTCGTCTCTTTTATCATTTTTTGTCTCTTTGGAGCCATCGTGTTTATTGTTTGGAAGGGCCTACTCATGACTCAAGGCCCAAGCCCTGAACTTGCTTCAGAAGGCTTCTATCAGTTTGTTTTGTTTACTATCATGATGGGTGCATCCATAGGGTCTTTGCCTGATTTGTACGCAAGTGTGCAAAAAGCAGTTGGTGCAACTGAAAATTTATTGGATTTGCTTCAAGAAGAAGCAGAGAAACATCAAATCTCAACAACGCCAACAATTCAATTGAGTGGTTCAATTCGTTTTGAAAATCTCTTCTTTTCTTATCCTCAACGCTCTGATGTGCAGGTTCTCAATGGGATTAATTTCAAGATAGAATCAAATCAAACGTTGGCTTTGGTAGGTCAAAGTGGTTCGGGAAAGTCTACAATAGCCAACCTGCTTTTACAGTTTTATCAACCCACATCTGGTGCTATCTTTTTCGATGAGCAAAAGGCAAGTTCCTTTGATATTCATCAATTGCGTCAACAGATGGCTATTGTACCTCAGGAGGTACTTTTGTTTTCAGGAAGCATTTTAGAGAATATCCGATTTGGTCGTCCATCTGCTTCAGATGAAGAAGTCAGAGAAGCTGCTCAAAAAGCGAATGCTTGGGAATTTATTAGTAGTTTCCCAGCGCAACTGAATACAGAAGTAGGGGATCGCGGGATTCAGCTCTCTGGGGGGCAAAAACAGCGCATCGCAATCGCCCGTGCTATTTTAAAAAATCCAACTATTTTGATTTTAGATGAAGCAACTTCTGCTTTAGATTCTACCTCTGAGAAACTAGTTCAGGAGGCATTAGAAGAATTGATGAAAGGTCGTACTTCTGTGGTCATAGCACATCGTTTGTCTACAATTCGTCAAGCCGATCAAATATTGGTCTTACAAGATGGCCAAATTACTGAACAAGGTCAGCACGACGATCTAATGGCACTCAACGGCCAATACGCAACATTCGTATCGCAACAATTGATTTAACAAGTACTCTAATTTATTGAGGACCTACTTAAAGAGGGTTTCGACAAATGCCTTGCGGTCAAAAAGTTGGAGGTCTTCCATTTTTTCTCCTACACCAATGTATTTGACTGGAATCTTCATTTGATCAGATATACCAATCACTACTCCACCTTTTGCTGTTCCATCAAGTTTAGTTACTGCCAATGCATTGATGTCAGTAGCTTGCGCAAATTGCTTTGCTTGCTCATAGGCATTTTGACCGGTTGAACCATCTAAGACCAGCAAGATTTCATGCGGAGCATCGGGAACCACTTTATCCATGACGCGTTTGATCTTGGATAGTTCTTGCATGAGATTAATTTTGTTATGGAGTCGGCCAGCAGTATCAATGATAACAACATCAGCTCCTTGTGCTTTTGCAGATTGCAGCGCATCGAATGCGACACTTGCAGGATCTGCCCCCATGCCTTGTTGTACAATTGGCACCCCGACACGATCAGCCCATATGATGAGTTGATCAACCGCTGCTGCCCTAAAGGTATCTGAGGCTCCTAAAACTACTTTTAATCCAGCCTGCTTCATCTGGTATGCTAGCTTGCCGATCGTTGTGGTTTTTCCAACCCCATTCACACCAACGACCATCAATACATAAGGGTTTCCATCAGTTGGTTTATCTACTTTGAGCTTTCCTTCGAAGTTAGCAGCGTTTTCTTCGAGTAGTGCAATGATTTCATCACGCAGTATTTGATTGAGTTCATCAGAATTGATCACACGGTCCTTAGAAACGCGCTGCTCAATTCGGTCGATAATTTTGAGCGTCGTTTCAACGCCTACATCGGCTGTGATGAGGATTTCTTCAAGTTCGTCTAAGACGTCTTGATCCACGCGACTTTTGCCAACAAGCAAGCGCGTAATTTTGGAGAAAAACGTTTGTTTGGTTTTCTCTAAACCCTGATCTAAAGTTTCTTTTTGAACTGGATCAAGGGTTTCTTTTTTAGATTTTGAAAAAAAATCAAATAGGCCCATTTGCTAAGGTAAAAAAAAAGCTCCCAATTTGGAAGCTTATGAAAGGGAATGTATAGCGGTTTAACCTTTAGTAAACCACTCTTTAACTTTATCGTTAAGTACAATTTCTTCTTTGAAGGTGTATGAGCCAGTCTTTTCAGACTTAACCATTTTAATCACCTTTGAGTGTTCTTTTCCTCCACCTTTTTGGAGTGATGCAACTACTTTCTTTGCCATGACTTAATTATTTAATTTCTTTATGGACAGTCATACGCTTTAGAATGGGATTGTATTTTTTAATCTCCATACGGTCTGGCGTATTTTTACGGTTCTTGGTGGTGATGTAGCGTGATGTACCTGCCATTCCAGATTCTTTGTGCTCTGTGCACTCTAGAATTACTTGGATACGGTTGCCTTTACTCTTCTTAGCCATTTTCTAAATGTTTATTCTGTTTCCCAACAGGTTATTTCAAAAATCCTTTTTGACGTGCTTCTTTTAAGCAAGCAGAGATTCCTTTTTTGTTGATGGTGCGCAGGGCAGCCGCAGAAATCTTTAAAGTGATAAAATTATCTTCTTCAGGAACGAAAAACTTCTTCGTGATCAAGTTCGGATAAAAACGACGCTTGGTCTTGCGATT
>JAURNL010000042.1 GCA_030830205.1 Crocinitomicaceae bacterium
AAGTGTTTTTGGGGGAGGAACAATTACTTTATCTCCTTTTCTCCAATTTAGGGGCATTGCAACCTTGTACTCATCAGAAGTTTGAAGTGCTTCAAGTACGCGTATGATTTCATCCATATTTCTACCCACATTTAATGGATAGTACATGATCAAGCGGACTTTTTTAATGGGGTCAATGAAGAATACTGCTCTTACTGCCGCAGTTTCACTTTCGTTAGGTTGCAACATTCCATATAGTTTACTCACCTGCATGTCTATATCGGCAATAATTGGAAAATCAAAGTAAACCCCAGTTTTTTCGCGCACATTATTTACCCAAGCAAGATGAGAGTGAATGCTATCAATACTTAACCCTAATAATTCAGTGTTGAGCGCATCGAATTTATCTCTTTCTAAAGCAAAACCGCTCATCTCCGTCGTACAAACAGGAGTAAAATCAGCAGGATGAGAGAATAGAACAATCCATTTGTTAGTTGCAAACTCAGAAAATTTTAATTTACCTTTTGTTGTTACTGCTTCAAAATCAGGTGCGAAATCTCCTATTCGCAACATTTGTGTGTTTATTGTATCCATGTTATAAATATTATTTATTATTACTGCAAATCTATAGACAAAAACAATATTAATGCGTAACTCAAGTTGCACTATGCAACTTCAACCTTTTATGCGCTCATTTGTTACCTTTGTCTATGCAAGAAAAGAAAGGCATTGCCATACTTGGTTCGACGGGGTCGATTGGGACACAGGCTTTAGACGTCATTGAGGCGTATCCAGCTTATTTTGAATTACAGGTTTTAACTGCAGGCAAAAATGCCGATTTACTGATCGAACAAGCCAAGAAATTTCAGCCCAATTCGGTTGTGATTACCGATGAAACACAGTATCAAAAGGTTAAAGATGCATTGTGGTCTGAAGATATTCACGTTTATGCTGGCCAAGAAGCGCTCTGTCAAGTTGTTGAATCCAATGAAGTCCATACGGTACTTACAGCATTGGTTGGTTATGCAGGTCTTAAACCAACTATTCATGCGATAGAGGCTGGAAAAACAATTGCGCTTGCCAATAAAGAAACCCTAGTTGTTGCAGGTGAGCTCATTACCAAATTGGCACGTGAAAAAGCAGTGAATATTTATCCTGTCGATTCTGAGCATTCTGCTATTTTTCAGTGTTTGGTAGGTGAGTTTCAAAATCCTATTGAAAAAATATACCTCACTGCTTCAGGAGGACCGTTTAGAGGGTTTACCTACGAACAACTACAAAATGTAAGCCTTGAACAAGCACTAAAACATCCAAATTGGAGTATGGGTGCCAAAATCACAATTGATTCTGCAAGTCTCATGAATAAAGGTCTAGAAGTCATTGAGGCCAAGTGGTTATTTGGATTAGAACCCGACCAAATTGATGTCATTGTGCATCCACAATCAATTGTACATAGTTTAGTGCAATTTGAAGATGGTAGTATGAAAGCTCAAATGGGCCTTCCAGATATGAAACTACCCATTCAATTTGCACTTACTTATCCTGCCCGCTTCAAAACGGATTTTCCAAGATTTAATTTTATGGACTATCCGCAGCTTACCTTTGAACAACCAGACCGTAAGGTTTTTAAAAATTTAGATCTGGCTTATCGGGCAATGGCCGATCAAGGAACTGCTGCTTGTGCGCTAAATGCAGCCAATGAAGAGGCGGTTGCAGCCTACTTGGACCGCAAGATTTCATTTGTTGAGATTGCTCAACTTAATGAGTACTGTATGCAAAACGTAGTGAATATACTCCATCCGAAATACGAAGATTATGTCGCTACAGATGCTAAAGCAAGGGCTTTTATTCAAGCCGAAATTCTAAATAAGCAGCGCGTCTAAAAATAGGCTCGTAGTTCCATTCCCCCTGTATGGACGATCTTTTGACCTTCTACGAAACGACCGCCATAATTGAGGCTTAGTTGAAGATTTTTACCAATTATCTTTTGAAAACTTAAATTCCAGGTCCAGTTCGTTCCAGGCCTAAGTCCTTCGAGCATTTCATAGCCAACCGCTGAAATGGCATTGCCATTAAAGTCAAAATAAATATACTTCAAGGATCCTGTTAAGCTTCCTTTTTCGCTTCTATTGATTTTCCAACTTGCTTCTAGGGATTTTGCTGCCGCTGTCTGTCCACCGTATAAAATGCTATTTGATTTTTGAGTCAGGCTTCCAGCCATACTGATGCGTAGTAATGACCCCTCTTGATATATGAATTGTGGTTTCACTTCTTGTTGAATTATCTGAAAATTACGCCCACTTGTATAGTCTGCAAATGAGGTATTTTGACCCTGAGAAAGGGTTGTTTCCAATGCTATTTTGGAACTGATATTGAAACGAAAATTGAGTTGATTTTTGTTCAAACTACGCGCGTCATAACCATTTGCGAGCAGTATTTTATTTTCTTGTTTTACCCAACTGTATTCCGCACTAAAACGTTTGGAATTCCGATTGAAAAACAAAGAATTTGAAAATTGTGCATTTGCAGATTGCAACGCGAATTCATTGATGTCGGCTGCCATTGGATTGATCCATTGAAGAGTGGATGCATCCTGAAGTTTCCGCTGAACTCTTATGCGCGTTTGATTTGAAAATTTAGCTAAAATCTGTAGCACGCCTTCGCGGTGACGCCAAATCATTTCAGGCCTCCAAAGTAAGCTTTGATTCCATTCATTGGAGAAAACGGATGCATAAGCTGCACTTGGCACGAAAACCCTAATATAATCTGCTTGGTCAGCATAGATGGCTATTTCAAATTCATTTAAGTCTTTAATTCCATCTGAATTGTAGTCATTCCATGTATAGATCCCTTGCCCGTCATTGACTTGGATATATTGAAAGCGACGTTTCTGCTCTAGGCCAGATCCTAATTCATAAAAAGTGGATAAGGCAAGTGCGTTTTTAAAGAACCGGGCGCTGTAATCTAATCTTGCTACCAAACTCTTTTCTGCCTTTTGATTGATAAGTGTGGAGTCTAAAATAGCTAATTGACGAGCCCCAATAAGTAACTGAAGATTTCGACTAGCATTCGGATCCCATTTGAGTTCTAAACCGGTTGTTTTTGCTTTTGCCGCAAGTTCTAATAGACTGTCAGGCCTCCAATCGTATCGTTCGCGGTAAAATAGTTTAAGGTCAAGCTTGCGTGTTGTTTTCAACTGAATGAAAGCTTGAGCATCATAAAATTGATAGGAATTAAGTTGTAAGAGACCATTGAATTGATTCCATTCATGGTCGTCAATAAATCCTAATTTAAAGAGCCCAATTTGTCTGTCTATTTTCAATCGATGACGCACAAAGTAACTTTGAACAGTTTGTGTTTGTGTGCGCAAAGCAGAGGCATCCCATTTCGCATCCCAACGATTTTGTTTCCATTGACCGTTTGTAAATAAACGTTGTCCTGAAAATAAACTATCTATATCCAAATGTTGGGCAGCTATATGAATTTGACCATATTGACTATTGGAAAAAAGTTGTTTCAATTCAATTTGCCTCTGAGCTCCCGAATAATTCTGGTTGCGAATATTCCAATCTCTGTCGAATTCAACGGCTCTAAACTGCTCGATGGGCTGAAAACGTGAATTGAGAAATAAATAATCGAGAGAGGTTTCTCGTTTGCGTTTAGTCGTATCCTCTTGACTTATGAGACTGAAACGCAGCCCTCCTTTAGATGCAAAACCAAGGTTATCTTGGTCGTCTAAGGGAGAGTATAGGTTCAGATCGTTCTCACTCAAAGCATTTTCGGTGTAGATGGTCCAATTTGGATGTAATTGATATGATATACCAGAGCTCACCATTTGTTGGCGCTTAGGTGTTTGAACACGCCTTATGGGGGCAAAATTCCCTTGAGATATTCCATTAATCGGTTCTAACCATTTGTAATAATTACCAGATGCACTGACTCCAGCTAAGATGTAATCGCCCTGATTGGCTCCTACCTCAGTAAAAATGCTTCGGTAATGTGCGAGTTGTTCATCTACACTAAAAACTAAAATATTTTGGTAGCCTAGTGTATCAATTAGGCGGTACATATTTGTGTTTTGTAGGTAAGCACTAGAATCAAAACCTTGAACATTCGCCGCACTGAGGTTGTCCCCAATTTGGCTCAGTATTTGCAATTGGTCAGTGCTTAAAATTTGCTGAAGCGCTTGGTTTTTTAAGTCTTGTTCCTGATATATTGCTACCCAAGCTTGGAGATTTTTAGAGGAGAATCTCGTACTGTGTTGGAGTAAGCTTCGGGCATAATTTTGATCTGCATATTGAAACTCTGCTACTATGCGACTGTCCTTGGTAATGAGGTGCCGGGATGTAAAGGTGAGTTCCGCACTGGCATAGTCTATGATGTAATCAAACTCTTGTCCGCGTTGGAGAAGTTGTCCATCAATATAAATCCGCTCGGTACCTGCTAGTATCAATATATATGGCTCATTAGTATTTCCTACTAAACGATAGGGTCCTTGAACAGCTTCGAGCCCTTGAATAATTTGTCTTTGAAATTTTCCTTTGGATAAGCCAATGCTGTTTTGGGTATAGAGCTTATTGCCATTAGGGCCTTTCCAATTATAATGCCCAGTTAAGCCTTGTGCTCGCTTACGGTAAGTAAGGAAATCCCCATCGGGTTTATCGAGCCAAAAGTCGCCAGCAGTAACTTTGAGTTGTTCATTATGAATTTGTATAAAAACTTGATCAAATTCTTTTAATTGATTGGTTGTCCCCGTAGCTTGAAATGGGATATTGGCATCTGACAATGAGGCTGTAAGCATTAGCCCTGGTGTAATTTGACCATTGAGTTGAAGATTAAGGGCTGAGTTAAGACCTAAACTTTGGTTGTTTCCAAAACCAATACCCCGGGACAGACTCCCACTTTTATGTATGGCATTTCCTCCAAATAAATCTTGTGGGTCGCGGGAGGTAATTTGGAATTTTTCACGTTCTTTTTCCAATAGGTTTTGGGAGGAAACAGGCGTAAAAATATATTTTTGAATGGTTTGTCTCTGCGGAAATGGAAAGACAACAAAATTCAATTGTAATGTGTCTTCCGGCGTATTTTTCCATTGAAAAGTATTGTTATCGGTATCAAAAATATAAGCACTTGGTGGCACAAAAATCGTGTCTTCAAGTGATTTCAAATGAGAAAAGAATAGAGAGGGAGTAAAAATAGCATTGCTATCTAAATAGCGTATACTTGTATCTGGGGGAAGGGAAATACTTTTGCGATTTTGTTGCGCAAAGGATTGCAACCAGAGTAGGTTGAAAAAGCAGCATAAAAAGAAACGAGTGCTCAAAAAGCGGTTCATGGGCAATAACAGCATATTAACGTCGAAATTGCCTAGACATTGCTTTTAGTCAATAACTGAAAATCCAGTGTATGGCTGAAGTGCCTTTGGTATTTGAATTCCAGTTGCTGTTTGGTGGTTTTCAAGCAGAGATGCTAGGATTCGGGGCAAAGCTAATGCGGAGCCGTTTAACGTGTGGCAAAGTGTCGTCTTTTTGTCGTCTTTGAAGCGCAGTTTCAGGCGGTTAGATTGAAAGGTATCAAATCGAGATACGGAGCTCACTTCTAGCCATTTTTCTTGTGCTGCAGAGTATACTTCAAAGTCGTATGTCAATGCTGATGCAAAACCCATGTCTCCACCACATAAGCGCAAAATGCGGTAGGGGAGTTCTAGTTTATCGAGCAAGTTTTTTACATGTTCAATCATTTCATCGAGAGCCTTTGCGGTGTTGTCAGGATGTTCTACGCGAACAATTTCTACCTTATCGAACTGATGAAGACGGTTGAGTCCACGTACATCTTTACCATAGGATCCCGCTTCACGTCTGAAACATGGGGTGTAGCCACACATTTTTATAGAGAAATTACCATCTGGTAAAATAACATCCCGATA
>JAURNL010000043.1 GCA_030830205.1 Crocinitomicaceae bacterium
ACGACTCGCTCCGCCCTACTTTACAATACTTAAAAACGGATTTACAAGAACTTGTTCACACCTTTAAATGGAAAAAATAGGTGCCAACAGGGTAGTCATTGCTTTTGGTTCAAATCTAGAACCAAAAGAAGCGCACATCCAAAATGCCATCGAGGCGATATCAAGCTCTTGCGGACACGTAGCTCAAGTTTCACCATTTTATTACAGTGAGCCTGTTGGGTTTGAATCTAAGCACAACTTTATCAATGGTTGCCTTCTTTTGCTTACCAATTTAAGTCCTATAGAATTATTGCACAAATTACAATCCATCGAAAAAAAAATGGGTCGGATTAAGGAAAAGCCACATTACGAAGATAGGTGCATAGACCTGGATATCATTTTTTACGAAAGCTTGTGTTTATATACAGATGAACTTCAAATCCCACACCCACGCTATCACGAAAGAGACTTTGTACTGATCCCTCTTCAAGCGCTTAACCTCGACATCAATCCCTTTAAACCAAGCATTTGATTTTTGTTTTTATAGAACTTCTGGTGCAAAAAATATAGATGTTAATTTTATTCCCTAATTTTGCAAGGAATCATAAAAAATTAAATCATGAATTTCACTCGCTTAAACGGAACCTTACTCATCGGAACTGCGGCGTTCTTTGTTGCTTCTTGCGACCTTGTTAAAGACATCACCTATTCAGTGAATCCCAATCCATTAGAAATGCACGGCGATTCCGTGAATGTAAGCATTACGGTTAATGTTCCTGAAAAAGGAATTCAAAAAAAGGCGAAAGCTGAAATTACACCAAAAATTGGCTCTACAGAGGTTGGTACTTGGTATATCAATGGGTCAAAAGTGACAGGAAACGGAACTTCTATTGATTTTAAAACCGGCGGTACAGCAACCTTCGAAAAAACGCTTGCTTACAATGCTTCAATGGAGGCTGCTGACTTAGTAATTACTGGTAAACTCTACAAACAAACAAAAGAGAAAGGTGCTTTACCTGAAACCAAAATTGCAGACGCTACTATCATTACTCCATATCTTGTAGACAAGACTTTCAAAGTACTTACTGAGCAAGACGCATTAGTACGCCAATTTGACAAAACAACAACTGCTACGATCAACTTTGAGAAAGGAAAGTCTACAGTTCGTCCAAACGAAATTAAAGATCAAGATATTCTTGATTTAATGGCTTGGTTGCAAGCTGCTCAGAGCAACCCAAAAATCAAAATCACTGGAATCGAAGTCAATGGTTACGCTTCTCCTGATGGTGAAGTCGCTAAAAATGACAACCTATCTTCTGACCGTACAATTGCAGCTCGCAAAGCGCTTATTGATTTGATGAAGAAAGCAAAACTTGTGAGCTATTCTGACACAAGTGCTTACACTTTGGCCAAATTTGGTGAAGACTTTGAAGGTTTCAAAAATCAATTAGCAGTAACAACGACTATTCCTGAAGCGGACAAAAACCTATTCATCCGTATCCTTGAAATGACCAAAGACCCGGAGCAACGCGAAAAAGACATGGTCAATCTAGGAAAAGCCTACACAGAACTTGAGCGTGATGTTTTTCCTATGATTCGTCGTGCCGTTGTGGTGGTTAAATACACTGAATATGGACTTACTGACGAGGAATTACGTTCTGCTAGTGTACAAAATCCAAATTCACTTTCTGTAGAAGAGTTATTATTCACCGCAGGGAAACTCACCAACGATGCTAATGAAAAAGCTCGTCTTTATGGAATTGCTGCCACTAACTTCTCAAATGATCATCGTACGCACACAAATCTTGGTGCTACTCTTTTTGAATTAGGTAACACCAAAGATGCAGCCCAATCATTCAAAAAAGCCAACGAGATCAAAGATATTCCTGTAACTAAAAACAACCTCGCAGCGAGCTTTATCTTAGAAGGGAATCGCATGGCGGCTAAAAAACTAATGACTGCTTCCAAAACAAGTGTTTATGGCTACAATCAAGCTATCATTGATATCATGGAAGCTAATTACGGTGCAGCCGAGAAAAACCTCACGCAAGATTCCTACAATAAAGTGTTGGTGCTCATTCTCAATAATAAACTCGATGCTGCTAAAAAGGTAAGTGCTGCGCTTCCTGAAACAGCTGAGCTAGCTTATCTTAAAGCCATTATTGAAGCTAGAAGCGGAGCTAATGCAGATGTTGTTGTAGCTAAGCTCAAAACAGCCATTTCTAAAAACGAAGCACTGAAAGAAAAAGCAAGTAAGGACCGTGAATTCATCCAATTGATGAATGACTCGGCTTTTATCGATCTAGTCAAATAAACGAAATACTTCATTTTACGACAAAATCCTGAATTCGTTCAGGATTTTTTTTGCTTCAAAGGAAGGGAGAAAGCCAACCTTTATTACTAAATTTGGACTCTAAATCAAAATCAAATGGATAGCAACGAATTTCGCAAATACGCCACCAAACACATGGGCATAAGCAGCATGAACGTGGATCACTATATTGAGTCTTCTATGACTCCGTACATCATTGAAGAGCGACCGTTAAATATGACTCAAATGGACGTTTTTTCTCGCCTCATGATGGATCGAATTATTTTTCTTGGAACTGGAATAAACGATCAGGTAGCCAATATCATCAATGCACAATTGCTATTTTTAGAATCTGTTGATGCCAAAAAAGATATTCAAATTTATCTCAACTCACCTGGTGGCTCCGTATATGCAGGTTTAGGTATATACGATACAATGCAATACATTCGACCAGATGTAGCCACAATTTGTACAGGAATGGCTGCTTCTATGGGTGCTGTTTTACTTTGTGCTGGAGCAGAAGGAAAACGAAGTGCGCTCAAACACTCAAGAGTCATGATTCACCAACCTCTGGGCGGAGCCCAAGGCCAAGCGTCAGATATTGAAATTACTGCGCGTGAGATCCAAAAATTGAAAAAGGAACTCTATGACATTATCGCTACCCACAGCAAGCAAGATTATGAAAAAGTTTGGGCGGACTCTGATCGCGATTATTGGATGACATCTGAGGAAGCCAAAGCTTATGGTATGGTTGACGAAGTTCTTTTGAGAAATCCGAAATAAAACATGGCAAAAAAAGAAACTACTTGTTCATTCTGTGGATCTCCTCGTTCAGGAGTCAATATGCTTATTGCTGGCATCAATGGTCATATCTGTGACTCCTGTGCCAATCAAGCCAGTAAAATTGTTCAAGAAGAACTCACGCTAAGTCCGGGTAGCTCAAAAAACACGGCACATAGCCTGAATTTGCTTAAACCACAAGAAATTAAAGCTCATCTAGACCAGTATGTAATCGGCCAAAACGACGCCAAAAAAGTGCTTTCCGTAGCAGTCTACAATCACTTCAAGAGGCTAAAGCAGAAAACCAATGAAAACGATGTGGAAATTGAAAAATCTAATGTCATATTAGTTGGTCGTACGGGAACGGGGAAAACACTCTTGGCCAAGTCCATAGCCAAACTATTGAATGTACCTTTCTGTATTGCCGATGCTACAGTACTAACAGAGGCTGGTTATGTAGGTGAAGATGTAGAAAGTATCTTATCACGATTACTTCAGGCAGCTGATTACAATGTGGAGAGCGCGCAAATGGGCATCGTTTTTATTGATGAAGTCGACAAAATAGCACGGAAAAACGACAATCCTAGCATTACAAGAGATGTTTCAGGTGAAGGGGTTCAACAAGCCTTGCTAAAGCTACTCGAAGGTGCTACAGTAAATGTTCCACCACAAGGAGGTCGCAAGCATCCTGAGCAAAAAATGATATCAATCGACACCAAAAATATATTGTTCATCTGTGGAGGTGCATTTGACGGCATTGAAAAACTCATTGCCAGTCGTGTCAATCGTCAGACTATTGGTTTTTCTACAGCTGACGAACAAAGTATTGAAGAAGACTCCCTGCTCAAATACATCACCCCAACCGATATCCGAACGTTTGGGCTCATTCCAGAGCTCATTGGACGCTTTCCTGTACTTACCTACTTAGAGCCGCTCAAGGAAGCAGACCTCAAACGTATTTTAACCGAACCAAATAATGCCCTTATCAAGCAATACACTAAATTATTTGATATGGACGGTGTGAAGCTTGATATCGATCAAGAGGTACTGGATTTCATTGTACAAAAGGCAATGGAATTTGGATTGGGCGCTCGAGGATTGCGATCTATTTGCGAGGCAATTCTTACCGATGCGATGTTTGAACTGCCCGGTTCAACTAAAAAGGTTTTGTCTGTAGACTTAGCTTACGCTTCCAAACAATTCGGCAAATCAAAAATTGCAACACTTAAAGTAGCATAAACATTTGTAGTTTCTGACTTATTTGTAATTTTGCTAATTGTAAAAATGACACTATGAAAACCCTACAATTCAGAGAAGCCTTAAGAGAAGCCATGTCCGAAGAAATGCGCAGAGATGAAAACGTATTTTTGCTCGGAGAAGAAGTTGCCGAATATAATGGCGCTTACAAAGTATCTCAAGGGATGCTCGACGAATTCGGTCCAAAACGCGTAATTGACACGCCAATTGCAGAACTTGGTTTTTCAGGTATTGCAGTCGGAGCGGCCATGAATGGACTGCGCCCAATTGTAGAATTCATGACTTGGAACTTTGCTATTCTTGCAGCAGACCAAATCATCAATTCGGCAGCTAAAATGCTCCAAATGTCAGGTGGTCAGTACGGGTGTCCTATAGTTTTTCGAGGTGGAAATGGAACCGCTGGTCAATTAGCCGCCACTCACTCCCAAAGTTTTGAAGCATTTTATGCACACGTTCCAGGATTAAAAGTCATTACTCCTTCCAACCCAGCCGATGCAAAAGGCTTATTGAAAGCTGCAATTCGTGACAACGACCCCGTTGTTTTCTTAGAATCAGAAAAAATGTACGGAGATAAAGGTGAAGTTCCTGAGGGAGAGTATATCATTCCTATCGGTGTTGCAGACGTTAAACGGAAAGGTACTGATATCACGCTTGTAACCTTTGGCAAAATAATCAAAGTAGCTCAGGAAGCTGCAGAAGTATTAGCCAAAGAAAACATCAGTGTTGAAGTCATCGATTTGCGAACCATTCGCCCACTTGATTATGGGACAATTGTTGAATCCATCAAAAAAACCAACCGTTGTGTGGTGGTAGAAGAATCTTGGCCTTTGGCGAGCATCTCTTCAGAAATCGCCTATCACTTGCAGCGCTATGCATTTGACTACTTAGATGCGCCTGTACAACGCGTTACCCAAACAGATACTCCGTTTGCTTTCTCACCAACGCTCATCGACGAAGCGTTGCCAAACGTAGAGCGCATCGTCAAGGCCGTGAAAGCCACGTTATACAGATAACCCATTCTAGGTACTTACGAATGAAATAATTAAAAAGGAATCCTAAATGGGTTCCTTTTTTTATTGCAGCAAATACCTTTACTTTGAATACAAATCATTTTTATCATAGGCAATATCCTCTCAAAAATCACAAATGAAACCAATCTTTTCTCTCCTCATTATTCTTGCCACAACTTATAGCTTTTCGCAAGAAGCCATGCATTTCCTGTTTACCACAGAAGGGAACTATCAAATTACCGATCCGCTCTGCGATGACATGATAAAGGAAGCCGAGGAAATGATGAATGAACAAATGAAAAAAATCAAGGAAGCCAAAAAAAGTGGCTTTTTGGATCTTAAAAATGCCCAGCTACAAGATCAGGTCAATTTCATGCTCCTCGAAAGAATTGCGGAGAATCCAAAGGATTATTTTGTGCCCTACTATCCTATTATTTTCTTGTTAGATGCATACAGCGATGCTTATGGAAAAAATCTCTTTGCAAGTTTACAGGAAGTAGGTATAAAAGAACTAGTTCCACCAAGTATTCAGATAAATTTTCGCAACGTAGTAGTAAGTCCATCTCAAACCTCATTAGACATAGATCTCATCGATCTAGGGCAACCCAATAATCCTATTCGATCGAATCACTTCTTTTGCCCTACAGGACGTCTCCTTCAAGAGGTAAAACGAGGACAATGGTTCTATTTTTGGAAAACATTTTTTGATCAGACTAAGATGCCAGAATGGCTCGTAGATCAACTCTACATGATGAACAGCAAATTGATTTCAAAAAATCAATTCAATGCCCTTATTACTACCAAATTAGAGGAACTAGGCATGAATTCTAGCACTTACATACAAGAACGGGTTGACCTATTAAAACAAAAGCTTAGTGGATTCCCAACAGACATTTTCAAATTTGAAGAAACGCAAGGAATTTTAATGAGTTCCGACCAACGTAAATTTGCCCTTTACACACTGACTAAAGATCCAGAATTGATTTATGAGGTAGTGCGAACAGACACCTCAGAATATTATGAATCGGCTGCTTGGCTTTTTCAAATAATGGAAAATGGAGAAATCCAATATGGTCGTAACGATGGCAACTACTTAACAGAGGATATCATTCAATCGTCATTAAATAAATTCTATAGTTATGCTTTCTCACCTGCACCAGAAGTTGCATACAATGAAGCCCGTTGGTTGGCTGAACTTTTCGACGAAAAAGGGGTATTCAACACACTAGAAATCCTTGTTTTAAAACATGAAAGCCAATCTGAAGAAAGTAGCGAGCTGATACGATCATATATATCTCCACAACTGACTAAAATTACTTTGGAAGAGGCTGGCCAATATTCAGGTTTCTATCAGCGGATGACTCCCTTTGATGTATATGGTTACTATTATGAAGCCTCTATGGAAGAACAAGTTTATAAGGATTATCTCCTTTCCAACGTAGAAAAAACAGCTTTCATTTACCCTGTTTTATTACAAAACCGCTTAGAACAAGATCGGGAATACTATTACACACAAGAAGACTTCAAATTTTATGTGCTGCTTAAAAATGAGCAAGGCACTTTTGACCTTTACGATTGGCATTATTTCAGTGCTTTGCCCTACAAAAATTACTATTCCTTACTGACCTGCGCGCATACACATTTGAGTAAGATCAGCAATTGGGACGGTGAGTCTGATGTAATCAATGATCCTGCTTTCTGGAATGAATTCATTGTGAAGAAAAGTGAACGCGGTTATGACTACATTACAAGAGTAACTTATAAAGAGCAGTCACCCACTTTGTCAGCGCTTGAATTTGAGGCACAAATAAAGGACTGTATAAAGCTCCTCAGTGAGCAAGACGTTGTAGATTTCTATCCAAATCAACTCAAACAAGTGATATTGTGCCTTAACACAATCCATCTCTTCAATCTAAATGGTAAAGATGAGGTTCAATTAAAGAACCTGGCCACTCAACTACATTTTGACAAAAGACTCGATAAAATTCAAAAAAAGATTGGCAATTACTATCCAAGTTTATTTCTAGAATTTGGTGGCCATCTACTACCTCATTCATATTATGAATTGAAATAGCCATTTCCGAGTGAGATAAGGGAATCTACACATGATTCCCTTTATTTTTGAAAATCAGGCAATAAAATCCCTAATATTTTTCAAACGGTATTGGTTTATAAAAATATATACTTATCTTTGCACCCCTCAAAGTGCGTTTGGGGGTTATTATTTATTATTAAAAACAAGAGTATTTTATGCCAACTATTCAACAATTAGTTCGCAAAGGAAGAACTGCGGTAGTGAAGAAAAGTAAGTCTGCTGCGCTTGATTCATGTCCACAACGCAAAGGTGTTTGCGTTCGTGTGTACACGACAACTCCTAAAAAGCCGAACTCGGCCA
>JAURNL010000044.1 GCA_030830205.1 Crocinitomicaceae bacterium
ACGCGATGCATTAGGTTCTCAATTTTCAAGAAGACGCGCATATGGTATACTGAGGCTAAGCCTGCTAATAAGCCCAAGAATGCATAATAGGGCACATTGGTATAGTCGAATCTTTCTTTTAACGAGAACGAAAGTAAAATACCGTCGTGTAAAATAATCTTCGAGATGAGTGCTCCACTTGCCGCAGCAATGATTAAAGGGATAAATGCAGTGATACTAATATCAAGGAGAAGTACCTCTAAGGCGAATAAAACCCCAGCAATAGGCGCATTAAAAGCAGCGCCAATTCCACCTGCAACGCCACATGCAAGCAAAAGTGTTCGTTCTTTTATCGAGAGTCGGTACTTACGTGCAAAATTGGCCCCTAAAGCTGCTCCAGTAACAACAATGGGCGCCTCTAATCCCGTTGATCCACCAAAACCAACGGTAACAGAGCTGGTTAAAACTTGATCATGTATGAGATGACCAGGCATAGAGCTATTGTTTTTAGCAATAGCTGAATGTACTTGTGGAAGCCCTTTAGTGAGTTTATATTTAAGTGCAAATTTACTGATCAATACAGTGATTAATAAGCCAACTACAGGAAGAACTAAGTATAGAAAACGAAAGTCACTGAGTTTATCATACGTGGCGACTAAGAAAATATAATGTACGAAGGTTTTTAGCAAAATCGCAGCAATACCAGCGCTTAAACCCACCAAAATACTTGCAATAAAAAGGAATTGCTTTTTATTGAGGTGGTATTGCAACCATTTCAACCAGCGTTCGATGCGTCCAAATCCTATTGTTTTATTGATCTCCATTTTTCTTTCTTTCCTGATCGATTACCTTTAAGTTCGCTGTCCAAAATCCTTCCCCAAAACCACTTGCTTGTGCCAATCCACCTCTTGTCGAATAGACATAGCCATCCATGATGTAATAATTAGTGTAAAAAAGAATTTCATGATTCTTATTTCCTTGATATAGGATGGTTTTATAGCTTGGAACATAAGGTGGTTTCCATTCTTCTGGCATATAATTGTAATGTAAATTCATGCTTTCATGCTTACCGAAAAGTTGAATAGATTCCGTGATTCTGGGCGAAAGAAGCTGAGTGGAGCTGTCAGACAAACGAATAATTAGGGCTGAGTCAGTGGCTTCCCACAACCACTTGGGTTTTGAAATGGGATTAATTTTTACAGTTTTAGCTTGCAAATTGACCAATACATCATAACCCAGAATCCCTTCAGTTTTTCTTGGTTTTTCTAATTCGATAAAAGCAAGTTTAGATGAATCTTTATTGACGCGAATATGGCCTGAAAGCTGAAAATTTGAAGAATTCTTGGAGATATCAAAAAGATGGTAATAGCTTCTAATTTCTCCATATGGTCTTATCTTCATTCCAACATCTTCGGTGATTTGTTCATATTTGAAAAGCTGAATAGTATATGGATCGATATTCCAAGACTTGATCGCTTCTTGGGCAATCAAAACCTTAGTCAATAAAATAAAAAGTACGAGTACCTGTAACTTCATTGCCTAAAGTTACGCATTTCAATTTTTTGATTTAATTTGTTACAACTTTAAACTATGAATAATGAAAAAACTATTGATTTCCATGACTATTTTTTGCTGCTTAGGGGTGGCAACTGCTCAGACAATTACGGCTGATGCGATGGTAAAATATGCGTACAGTGCCACGGGACTTTTTAATAAGAGCATTTCTGATTTGGGTGCTTCGCAGGATTATGATGTTGCTTTTAGTTCAAATTACGGTTTTGCAGGTAATTTAAATTTTGGAATTGTTGGCGTAGGTGTAGAACTACTTTTAGGTGATTTCAAGGCTGCTTATCAAGGCGATCAAGCACTCTTGGGAGGAGCATATACTTCAGAGGTTAATTTGAAAACAACTCAAATTCCTATTTATTTACGCTTAGGTGGTTCAAAGGGTTCTTTTGGAGAATTTGGCGTTGTCATGCACAACGTAAGCGCTGCAACCTACATCAATAATAATTCTCTCATCGATCCGCAGCAAATTATTGATGTAAGTAACCAATATCAAAATTTCATGGGATATATGATAGGAGTAGGTGGGCGTTTTGGTTTATTGGACTTGCCCGTCATGCTGTCTGTAAGCGGACGATTCATGTACAGTACTGCTGATGCAAAAGGGGTTGACGCCTTAGGTGCTGATTTGGACCTCTATAATCCCGTTCAAAAAACCAATGCTGCTTCGGTTGGCTTACATGTAGGTTTGATTTATTCGATTGACTAAAAATGTATCAATGAAATAGAAAAGGCGCCTCAAGGCGCCTTTTTTATTATTTTAATTTTTTCAGGGCTTCATTAGATGGACAAAACCATGTAGCGTATAGAGTGTTTGTTCTTTATTATCGTACTCATACTTCTTGCTTTTAGGAGTCGCCATGTAAAAGTAAACACCTTCTTCTAAGGTTTTTCCACTCATGTCTGTGCCATTCCAGTCATTGAGGTAATTGTCATTTTCGTAAATAAGATTTCCCCATCGGTTGAATATTTGAATACTCACTTGATCATAATCTTCCCAATTCTTTATTACAAGTAGTTCATTGATGTTATCGTTATCAAGGGTAAGTACGTTGGGCACGACTAATGGACATTGATTATATACACGGATGTTTGGAGATGTGATCGTTTTGGCACATTGGTCCATCACATAAACTTGAAAATTATTGAGATTTGGTTCTAGGATATTTGGTTGTACATAAACGGTGTCGTTATTAGGGAAATTACCTGGCCCCCAAACATAACTGTATGGTGAAATACCATTCATGACATTACACCAAATATTTGTGCCTTGTCCGAAGTCTGCACAAACATTGAGAGAGTCTACTGCTGTAATTGTCATTGGAGTGTAGTCAACAATATTGAGAGAGATTGAAGTTGTATCAAACGACCCATCACAAGGGTTGGGTAAAATAACGTTGAAAAATACAGTTTCCGTACCTTCTGGCAGACCATCAAGAATTGCTGAAATACCAATGGTATCAGAGGCTACTCCTGCAGGGATTACGAGTGTATCATTGATAAAAGGATAGTCCTCACCATTGGTAGCAGTTCCTCCTAAACTTATTTGCACCACTAAATTGGACGAAAGGTCGGTGCGCTTAACAATAAAACCAGCAAAACCACAATCCTCTATAAGCTGGGTAGGACCAGTCACGTCCACCTCAATTGGTACTTCTATCTGACAAGCAACAACTCGATAACCAAAAGTCCTGATTTTGGTATTAATTAAAACACCATTTCTCCATTCTTTAACTGCTACCCCTGCAACAAAGCTTCCGATCAGGTTTGGAGTAAATGTCATGAATCCAGTGGCAGGGTCAATGGTGATGTTAGATCCTGCTCCGAAAGGAACCGTTTCGGTGAACGAAGGATTCCAACTTACTGGGCTATAAGGAGCGGGAGTTTCTGGATCAGGCACCACATTAGCAATACTGCCTCCAAGTAGTGGCGCCATGAGTTCATAACTTAAGGAGTCTCCATCAGGGTCAAATGCGGCATGGTCGAAATTGAGCGTATTTTGTGAACATAAAATGAGGGGTGGGTAGTTAATAAAACGAGCCCCTTGATTGTGCACACCTACAAGGGCTGTGCCAGGGATGTATGTAGTAAGGGTAATGCCGTTACTTGCAGGATCTACAATATTGTCAATCGCACCAGTCCAGCAGCAGCGTTGGTAAGAGATGTAATATCCTTGGATGGTCAAAGGAAGGGTGACGGTGTCTATATAAATGGCACGTTCGACACAAATATCGTTTGGAACCGTCACGCATGGGTCGTCGTATACTATCGGTAAAACATTTTGTGAGAACGGTCCAATGTAGCGAGTTGTGTAGATGCTACCGTCGGCAAGAAAAATGGTATAATTTAATGGGTTATCAAAGGCAGTTGCAGAGTTGCAATCACGATAGATTTCAATAGTAATTTTGTATTGATTATTTCCCAGGGAATCGTAGTAGATTTCACCTCCAATAATATGGCTTGCCCAGCTATTCAAACTGAATAGGAGCGTAATGATAAATGCAAATAAGGTAGAAGTTAGACGCATGCGATTGAAATTTGTATATTCGTTGTTGATGGCAAAGGTAAGCTTGTTTTTTCTAATTATATGCTTCTTTTCGGGTTTGCAGCTTTCAGCTCAAACTGAAACACAACTCCGTACAGAATTAGCACAAACAAAAGACAAGACGGTTCAATTGCAAATAAGGTTGCGTCTACTTGATGCTATTTATGAGAGAAACCGAAACGATTGGCAAAAAGAGGTCAAGTTGTTAGTTGATCAACGTCGGGCCTATCAATCAAAAAATAGTCAAATTCTCATCTCCTTACTTGAGGCAGAACGCGCATATTTCCTTGGAAATCAAAGGGAATTGGAACAAATTTTTAGCACACAACTCAAAAATGTAAAGTTCAAGGACTCCAAGTATAATTGGCGTAAAAAAATACTGGGTTGTGCACTCTATCCAAATGACAAGCAGTATCATTATAAACGACTTTTAGCTGAAGTAAATAGAAATCTCAAAAACCGAGAACAGACAGCCATATATTTACAAATTGCAAAGAATTTTTCGGCGGTTTACCAAAAAGATTCTGCACTCTGGGCAAGTAATCGTGCCCTACAGTTTGCCAAACGTTCAGATAAACGATGGGTATTAATTGAGGCCATGCAAAGACAGGCGGAAGTTTTTTGGCAGTTTAGTTTATTTGAGCAAGCGGTTCAACGAGCCATTTTCTCAATGCAACTTGCCGAAGAAGCTTCTCTAGAGTACTACAAACTCAGTCCACTCTTACTCATTGCTTCGATTTCTATTGATGTAAAAAATTACAACGAGGCACTCACCTACCTTAAATTGGCCCAAGAACTTGCCATAGCAACCAAAGATGACCGAAGCTTGGCATATACCAACTATCTCTATGGCAAATATTATCTTGGGGTAAATATGCCAACTAAGGCCTTACAAAGCGCTGAAAAGTCCTATTATTGGTTCAAATCAGTTGGCAATCAGCGATATGCAAACAGGTCTCGATTGGTAATGCTATCAGCCATTAAAAGTAAAGGTGGACCTATTGAATCCGAATTCCCTGTCTATCTTGCGTCAATTAATGGGCTAACGGATCCATTGCTAATTGCTGACGCATATTTTGAATTTGGCACCTATCTATTAGAAACAAAGCAATATGAAAAGGCCAAGAAGGCTTTTGAGAAGAGTTTGGGTAGCCTTCCTCTAGAGTCATTGATTCGCCCTAAGATTGCCAATACTTATCGCTCATTAGCCACAATAGCAAGTAAAACAGGCAACTTAGCTCAAGCATATCAATACCAACAGAAATATACCAAATGGCTCGAAAATAGTCCAGTTTGGCGCAGCGCAGCGCGTATTGAAGAAATGGCGGCTGCAAATCTCAGAGAAGAACGAGAAAGGCTAATTCTAAACCAGCAGGCATCGATTGAAAGAGCTCAAAAAGAGCGAGAGATCATTGAGTTACAGCGAGATCGACAATTAGTAACTTCCGTGCTTTTTATTTTCGCAATCATTTTCGGAGTCATCATCTACATGCTCCGGATGCAACAAGTCAAGATCAAACAAGATCAGCGTGAAGCAGAACTTTCTCAGACGCTCTTAAGGACGCAAATGAACCCACATTTTGTATTTAATGCAATGTCTGTTATTCAAAGCTATATTTATGAAAATGATCCGGAGAAGTCATCTCAATTCTTAGTCAATTTTTCAAGGCTTATGCGCTTGATTTTAGAGAATTCACCTAAAGAATTCATTCCTATTGAATTGGAGAGAGAAATTCTAGATAAGTACCTAACAGCACAAAAGATGCGTTTTGAAAATCGCTTCGATTACGAACTCACTATAAGCGATGATCTGCTTTTTAATAAGGCAATGGTGTCGCCTATGATTACCCAGCCTTTTATTGAAAATGCAATTGAGCATGGTCAATTACATTCGGTAAAGGATGGTAAAATATTAGTCAATATATCTGCTGAAAACAATGAGCTTATCATTGAGATTCAGGACAATGGTGTGGGTAGGAAGAAGTCTGCCGCAACAAAGAAAATGAATACGCATAAAAGTATGGCGATAGATATCACGAGAGAACGCATCGCTATTCTCAATAAAAAGTATAAATTTAACGGTAGCTTGACTATTTCGGACTTGAATCCAAAAAACCAAACGGGTACAATTGTTACTCTTGTCTTGCCACTTAAGTACGAACCCGAACAATAAAACTGCCTGTGCTATGACTCGAAAAGTACTGATCATCGACGATGAAAAGCCTACCCGGACCTTTATCCGTAAAATGCTCGAATCATTTGATTTGAACCTAAGTGTATACACTGACGGTGAAAACGTTGCCTCAGGTATTGAGGCCATAGAGGATATTCAGCCTGATATTGTTTTATTAGATATTCAAATGCCAGATGGAAATGGTTTTGATGTTTTAAAAAATGTGAAGTACAAGCAGTTTGAGGTGATTTTTATTACTGCATTTCAGGAATTTGCCGTTCAGGCAATCAAGTTTTCAGCATTAGACTATATCTTAAAACCGATAGATGCTGAAGAATTACACACGGCAATTACAAATGCACTGCACCTAGTTGAACATAAAAAAGACGACACGCAGTTTCAAGCTTTGCAACATAATATTCAGCCACAACACAAACGCAAACTTGTGCTCAAGACACAAGAAAGTATTTTTGTCATTGAAATAGATGATATTGTACACTGTGAAGCTGATAAAAACTATACCTTTTTCTATCTGAACGATGGGAAAAAGATATTAGTTTCCAAAACGCTCAAAGATTACGATACCATGTTGGCGAGCTTCTCCTTTTTTAGAGTACATCAGTCACATTTGATTAATCTGAATTACGTCGAGCGTTACGATAAACATGATGGCGGCTCAGTTATCCTTAAAGATGGTTCTGCCATACCATTATCTCCTGCTAAAAAAGAGCAATTTTTTAAGAGTTTAGACTTATTGTAGCGCATTATCGAGGTCGTTGATAAGGTCGTCAACGTCTTCAATTCCAACACTGAGACGAATCAAAGAGTCGACAACACCACTCAGTTCTCGTACTTCCTTAGGTATAGAAGCATGGGTCATGGTGGCAGGATGTCCGATAAGCGATTCCACTCCGCCCAACGACTCTGCAAGGGCAAAAATCGAAACTTTTTTTACCAAATCTAGGGCATCTTGTAGTTGATTTCCTTTGAGTGTGAAAGAAATCATGCCGCCGAAGCCACGCATCTGTTTTTTGGCAACTTCATGATTTGGATGTGTTTCAAAACCTGGCCAGTACACCTTATCAACTTTAGGATGGGTCAACAGAAATTTCGCGATTTTTTCGCCGTTCTCGCAATGGCGTTGCATGCGCAGATGAAGGGTTTTAATACCGCGTAGGACTAAAAAAGAATCCATAGGTGCTGTAACGGCACCTGAAGAATTTTGAATGCGATACATCTCACTTGCAAGGTTATCATCATTACATACGAGCGCACCCATCACAACGTCTGAGTGACCACCAAGATATTTAGTAACGGAATGCATGACCATGTCAGCACCTAAATCAAGCGGGTTTTGTAAGTATGGTGTAGCAAAAGTATTATCAACACACAGTAGCGCACCTGCTTTTTTTGCGATTTGAGACATAGCGGCTATATCAATGATATTCATCATTGGATTTGTTGGAGTTTCGACCCAAATTAACTTTGTATTTTCGTTAACCAAGGCATCTACAGCATCTGGGTTTTGCATGTCTACAAAGTGGAAAACCAAACCGTATTTTGCGAAAATTGTATTGAAGATGCGATAAGAGCCTCCATAAAGGTCATTGGTTGAAATAATTTCATCTCCAGGATTTAGCATTTTGATGACGCAGTCTATGGCTGCTAATCCGGAGCCAAAACAAGCTCCATGCTTTCCGTTTTCTATGGCAGCAATATTTTTTTCCAGTGCATGGCGTGTTGGGTTCAGGGTGCGAGAATATTCGTAACCTTTATGGTTTCCAACCCCGTCTTGAACATAGGTAGAGGTTTGATATATTGGAGTCATGATGGCGCCTGTAGAAGGGTCTGGATGTACGCCTGCATGAATGGCTTTAGTGGCAAATTTCATAGTCAAAATAATTTCGACAAAAATAATAGAATCCTTTAAGGCAAATCCAATTCTAGCATAGGATCCCAAAAAACTTTTTGAAATTCACAAATTTGATCTTGTTGAATAATGAGCCCTTCTGCTACTAATAGTTGCTCCATTTGATTTGGAGTTTCAAAATGATTTTTCCCACTCAAAAGTCCGTTCCTGTTTACTACACGGTGCGCTGGAATATCTGCAAATTGATGACTTGCATTCATTGCCCAGCCAACCATGCGTGCACCCTGCTTGGCGCCTAAGTAATTTGCAATTGCACCATAACTGGTAACTCTTCCAAATGGAATAAGTCGAACAACGTCATAAACATCCTGAAAGAAATCCTTATTTCTGTTTGGCAACGTTTTCATTTGATCTTAAAATTACTTCTTTTTGATGCAGGCAAATGCAATTCAACAAAAAAGCCACCTTAGAGGGTGGCTTTTTTATTTATGTTAGTTTGATCTTATTTGTTTGCACAGCATTCGCCTTTTTGCTCACATTTCATGTCTTGCTCACAAGAAGCGCCATTCATTTGACACTCAGTTCCTGCTTTGCATTCTTTTTTAGTTGTTTCTGCTCCGTTACCTAATATCGGTGCAATCACTAAACCAATCAAGCAAGTTAATTTAATCAAGATATTCATAGATGGTCCAGAAGTATCTTTGAACGGGTCACCTACGGTATCACCAGTTACTGCTGCTTTGTGTGCGTCAGAACCTTTGTAAGTCATTTCACCGTTGATTTCAACACCAGCTTCGAAAGATTTTTTTGCGTTGTCCCAAGCACCACCTGCATTATTTTGAAATACAGCCCATAGTACACCAGAAACAGTTACACCTGCCATGTAACCTCCAAGCATTTCTGCGATCAATTGGTTGTCAGATGGGTATATAATTTTACCTAGTAAAACAATTGCAATTGGTAAACCAATAGTGAGAATGCCCGGAAGCATCATTTCGCGAAGTGCTGCTTTAGTAGAAATTTCAACACATTTACCATACTCAGGACGTCCTGTTCCTTCCATGATCCCAGGAATTTCTTTAAACTGACGACGTACTTCGTATACCATATCCATAGCTGCTTTACCAACTGAATTCATAGCAAGCGCAGAGAAAACAACAGGAACCATACCACCTATAAATAACATAGCGAGTACAGGAGCTTTGAAAATATTAATTCCGTCAATACCTGTAAAAGTTACATAAGCAGCGAAGAGTGCTAAGGAGGTTAGTGCTGCAGATGCAATAGCAAACCCTTTTCCTGTGGCAGCAGTTGTATTCCCCACTGAGTCTAAAATGTCAGTACGTGTGCGCACTTCTTTAGGAAGTTCACTCATTTCTGCAATACCTCCGGCATTATCTGAAATTGGTCCGAATGCATCGATTGCTAATTGCATTGCGGTAGTAGCCATCATCGCCGATGCAGCAAGAGCAACTCCATAGAAACCTGCAAGAGCATAAGTAGACCAAATGGCTGCTGCGAACAACAATACAGTTGGGAAAGTAGAAATCATACCTGTAGCCAACCCTGCAATCACGTTGGTTCCTGCTCCTGTAGATGATTTTTGTACGATTTTAAGTACAGGCTTCGTACCTAATCCAGTATAGTATTCTGTTACAGAAGAAATAGCACCTCCTACAAATAAACCGATCAGTGTAGCGTAGAATACGCTCATTGAAGAGACGTCTTTCATGCCTTCTCCGAAGAAAGTCATTTGCATTTCAGATGGCAACATGTATTGAACTAGGAAGAAACATGCAACTGCTGTTAAGGCAATTGATACCCAGTTTCCAATATTGAGTGCTTTTTGAACCTGCGCTTCTTTTGCTGAGTCAGAGCTGATTTTAACGAGTAGGGTACCAATGATAGAGAATAAAATACCAAATCCTGCAATTGCCATTGGTAATAAGATTGGACCAATTCCACCGAAAGCATCTTTGATGCCGCCCATGTCACTGATGACATAATTTCCAAGCACCATTGCCGCTAGAACGGTTGCAACATAAGAACCGAATAAGTCAGCTCCCATACCAGCTACATCACCAACATTATCACCAACATTATCTGCGATAGTTGCAGGGTTGCGCGGGTCATCTTCAGGAATACCGGCTTCAACTTTTCCAACTAAGTCTGCGCCTACATCAGCTGCTTTGGTATAAATTCCACCACCTACGCGTGCAAAGAGAGCAATGGATTCAGCTCCTAATGAGAAGCCAGCAAGTGTTTCAAGTACAACTGTCATTTGTTCAGAGTTAGTCCATTGACCACCCATGAAAATATTGTAAAACAAAATAAAGAAACCAGTTAGGCCCAAAACTGCTAAACCTGCAACACCTAAGCCCATTACCGTACCACCGCCAAAAGATACTTTCAAAGCTTGTGGTAAGCTAGTACGAGCAGCTTGCGTTGTGCGTACATTTGTTTTAGTTGCGATTTTCATACCCATGTTTCCAGCTAGAGCTGAGAAGATGGCTCCAAAAATAAAAGCAACAACAATTAACAAATGTGTTTTAACACCTGGGAGGAATGTAATTCCGGCTAAAACCACACTTGAAATGAGTACAAAAATGGCAAGAAGTCTGTATTCTGCTTTCAAGAAGGCAAGTGCTCCTTCGTAGATGTAGTCTGAAATTTCTTTCATTTTTCCATCTCCAGCGTCTTGCTTTAAAACCCAAGCGCGCTTCATTGCCATAAATAGTAATCCGATAACTGCCATTACTATTGGCACATAAATCATCATTGATTCCATACTGATCTGTTAATTTTAAATAATAATTAGCTGGCAAAAGTATAGTTTTCCGCCTAGTAAAGCAAATACGGAAATAAAAAAGAAGGGTTACGTTAATGTTGATTTGGAATCATGGGTTTATAAATGCCCACCAATCTTTTGTTTGAGGGCAGAAAGTGGAAATGCACCGCTTTCTCTCCATATCATTTTACCTTGTTTGAAAAGCATCAAGGTTGGTACCCCACGAATCTTAAATTGATCTGCAATCGCAGGATTTTTATCCACATCAATTTTAATAATGCGAAGTTTAGCTCCGTATACTTTCTTTAATTCGTCTAATACTGGAGACATCGTTTTACAAGGACCACACCAAGTTGCAAAAAAATCTACCAATGTAGGTGTTGGTGCGTTGATAATCTCTTTGAATTTTCCCATTTAACAAAGGTAATACTTGAGGTTGAATAGGTTTGTAACCTAGAATACAAACTCATTTTACAGTGCGGTACAATAAAAATGGCTCGATTCAAAATCGAGCCATTTAGTGTAAAGCAAAAAATATTACTTATTGTTTGGTATAGGTAGCTACACATGTGCCGCTTCCGCCGATAAGTGGTATGTTGTTATCGTAAGTATAATTGACCGTAATCAGGTTAGCTTGATTATTGATACTCCCAACTCCGGAAAAAGTAACTTGTCCTAGTGTAACATCGATGGTCTGATTAGGAATATTGATGTTATTGCCGTTAATAGTGGCTGTTGCTGTTCCACCGACTAAATTGAACATATTGTCAATAATAAGTTCATTGGCAGTGCTACCGGAAGTAATTGTTGGATCTGGTGTCAATGGAAACGAATTACTACAATCGCTACTCACTGCCCAGGTGACTAACCAGTTATCTTGACTAATATTAACATTGACTGTTCGAGTCGCAGTTGCTGTGCCATTTTCATTAGTAGCGGTATAAGTTACCAAGTAAGTTCCTTTAGTGTTCGCATCCACTTGGCTATTAGTAGTTACGGTAACAGCAGAGCCATCTTTATTTGTTGCAGTGGCACCTGCATCTGTGTAGGAATCCCCCACGTTGATATTTTCTGGATTATTACCATTGATGGTAATCATAGGGGCATATTTACAAGTCCCGTCATCTTTTTTAGCTTCAGTATTGTAATTTACGGCATCTTGGTCCATACAGCCTTTTTTCTTACAGCTCGTTGCAGTTCCAATAAGTAATGCAGAAAAAGCGATAATTGATAGGTAAGTTTTCATAGTTTTTTGATTAGAGTTACTCGAAATTATAAAACAATTTGGTTTTGAGCAATAAAACGATTTAAATGGAATTTTATTTGAAAAAAAAACGGCGCTCCTAAGAACGCCGCTTTCCAACCAAACGATAGGTTTTACTCTTGCAACATATCAGTCTGACCACTTGGTGTTGCGAGCGCATTTTTGATTTTTCTTTCTAGTTCTTCCATGAGTTCTGGGTTGTCTAGAATGAGTGCTTTAATGGCATCGCGTCCTTGACCGAGTTTAGTTTCTCCATAAGAAAACCATGATCCACTTTTTTTCAGGATATTAAGGTCTACACCTAGATCAATGATTTCTCCAACTTTTGAGATACCTTCGCCATACATAATATCGAATTCAGCTTTTCTGAAAGGGGGAGCAACTTTGTTTTTAACAACTTTTACTTTGACGCGGTTTCCAATGATATCTTCACCGTCTTTAAGTTGAGCAGCTCTGCGGATATCAATCCGAACTGATGAATAAAATTTGAGTGCGTTCCCGCCCGTAGTGGTTTCTGGATTGCCAAACATCACGCCAATTTTATCGCGCAATTGATTGATAAAAATACAGCAACATCCCGCTTTATTGATCGATCCAGTAAGTTTACGGAGTGCCTTTGACATGAGTCGAGCCTGAAGCCCCATTTGGGAATCACCCATTTCGCCTTCAATTTCAGCTTTTGGGGTCAGGGCCGCGACGGAGTCAATTACAATGAGGTCAATTGCACCTGAGCGAATCAAGTTGTCGGCAATTTCTAGAGCCTGCTCACCGTTGTCTGGCTGTGAAATCAATAAGTTAGAGATGTCAACTCCAAGTTTTTGGGCATAAAATTGATCAAATGCATGCTCAGCATCTATAAAAGCTGCAATACCGCCTTGTTTTTGAACTTCGGCAATAGCGTGGATTGCTAGTGTTGTTTTACCAGATGATTCAGGACCATAGATTTCTACAACTCTACCTTTTGGGTAACCATTGATACCGAGTGCAAGATCAAGGGTTAATGAGCCAGTTGGAATTACTTCAACTTGTTCTACTGGAGCATCGCCAAGTTTCATGACAGATCCTTTTCCGAATGTTTTGTCGAGCTTCTCCATGGTCAGTTGGAGCGCTTTGAGTTTTTCGAGATTTTGTTCTTTAGACATATCGTTTGTTGTTTTGAGCTAGGCTCGGTGAATAATTTTTACAAAGTTGCATAAGTGTGATCGTAAACAATTTACGTTCTACTTAAAAGCAAGCTAAAACTTCATTAGCGTGATCTTTGGTGTTGGGTTTCTCGATTACCTTAATTAATGTATTTGTATGATCAAAAATAAAGGTCATGCGGTGTATTCCATCATAAACCCGCCCCATGAATTTTTTTGGTCCCCAAACGCCAAATTGTTCAATAATCGTTTTTTCTGGGTCTGATATGAGCGGAAAATTGAGTTGATATTTATTGACGAATTTGAGATGGGCAGCAACGCTATCTGCACTTATACCAATCACGTTGACTTGAGCCGCTAAAAGTGCTTCTTGACCATCGCGTATGCTACATGCTTGAGCTGTGCAACCTGGGGTATCGTCTTTTGGATAGAAATAAATTACCAAATTTTTACCGGTATAGGTAGAACTGTTGATGGAATTCCCATTTTGGTCGGTTCCAATAAAAGCTGGAAGCTTGCTTCCGAGTGGTAGAGTTGTCATAATGTTTAAAAAATAATCGGTGAAAAGATGAAAAACTAATCAAAAGTAAAAACTATTCACCAATAACAAAACATCATTTGCAAAAAAGTTTTACTGTTGTCCGTATTTTATCAGACGAAAAAGAAAAACGCACCAAGATATGATGCTAATTGTCCCTCCAAATGGTGTTACTGGACCTAAAAATGAAAAGGCATTTGGGGATATCAGTAGGCGTCCTAAAACCAATCCATAAATTGAAAAGCAAAATAAAAACATTCCAATGAGCATAGACAACAGAATGCCTTTGATTGGATATGCAAAGCGTTCACTATTCAAAGACAATACAAGGACGCCCATGGATAGGAAGCCTTGGTAGCGAACACCAACTTCAAAGGATTGTAATTGTGAAGATGTCAATACATCTTTAAGTGCATGTGCGCCAAAGGCTCCAAATACGATAGCCAACATGATCATAAGGCTAGCAAAAAAAGTAGTTTGTTTTTCCATACTGCGAAATTGTTAAAAAAACGCAAACCAAATGTATCTTTGTACAGATGAGAGTAGTGGGTATCTTTGTTTTAATGACTTTATTGTTTGCCTGTGAGCAAACTAAATCACGATCTTACGATTATGTGCAATATCGCTTATTTGATCTTAGTAAGTACGATTTAGCTGCTCAAATCATGCTGCCTAATGCCAGCGCGGGTATTGGTACAAGTATGAAGCCCCAAGTAATTTATGAAATTGGCGGATTCAAATGGGAATTAAATGTAGGACGTAATTTTTCTCTTTTTATTGAAGACTATGGCGATTATGCCTATCGCTTTTCCGAATTCAAACGCAAATTATTGAAACCAAATAAGTTTTTTGAAATTGAATTAGTTAAACAGACCAAAGACATTCTTATTTACAGAAGAAAAGTAAAGGGTGAATTTGTCTCTCAAAAAAATGCACGTTTTTACATATATAGCGTCAAGCGATTGGGGCAAAATTATTACGAACTGATGAATCGTGAACAAGGAGACACGAAAAAGGTTATAGATTTCATGTACCACTCCATTCAATCCCTAAAAACTAAAAATGAGTATTAGTAGAGAAGAAATATTGACAGTTCTTGGTAAAATAACCGAACCGGATCTTAAAAATGACCTCGTGAGCTTGAACCTCATTGAAAGACTCGATATAGAAGGAAATGTCATCAATCTGGATGTTAAAATCTCCAATCCTGCACTGCATGCAAGAAAAAGAATGCAAGAGGCCATTGAATTCAATCTTAAAAGGGTTTTTAGTCAAGATCTTCAAATCAATTGTCGCATTCAAGGACTTGACGCTGAAAGTAGAACTGCTCGACGTAAAATTTTACCAGATGTGAAGCACATTATCGCAGTGGCTTCAGGTAAAGGAGGTGTAGGAAAGTCTACTATTACTGCTAATTTGGCGGGCGGGCTTGCAAAAAAGGGATTTCGTGTTGGGATTGTAGACGCAGACATCCACGGTCCTTCAATGCCGACAATGTTCGACCTTGTTGGGGAGCGTCCAAAAATGACAGATGTCAATGGGCAATCACTCATCGCACCAATTGAATCCAATGGCATCAAAATTTTATCTATAGGGTTTTTCACAAGCCAGGACGATGCTGTAGTTTGGAGAGGACCAATGGCTTCAAAAGCACTTACTCAACTCTTTACCGATGCACATTGGGGCGAATTAGATTTCTTACTCATTGATCTTCCTCCGGGAACCAGTGATATCCATTTATCATTGATGCAAACGGTGCCCCTTGATGGAGTGGTAATAGTTAGTACCCCGCAAGAGGTCGCACTTGCCGATGCTCGCCGTGGAATTCAGATGTTTAGGCTAGATTCTTTTAAAGTTCCCATTCTCGGTATTGTAGAGAACATGGCATATTTTACTCCCGCCGAACTGCCAAACAACAAATATTATATTTTTGGTCGCGATGGCGCCAAAAATTTAGCAAAAGGAATGCAGGTGCCATTTTTAGGCAGTATTCCTCTTGTTCAAGGTGTTTGCGAAGCCGGTGATTCAGGAAGACCTGCTGTATTTCAGGAAAATACACCCACTTCAAATGCATTTGAAGAATTAGTGTTTAACTTTGAAGCAGAATTAAATGCCACTTTAGCAACGCGCAAATCTCAAGCATGAATAATAAAGAAGCACTCCGAACTAAAGTACTCGACGCACTAGATCAACTTAGGCCGTTTTTGCATGCCGATGGTGGAGACATGGAGCTTGTAGATATCACCGATGAAGCTATTGTTCAGGTTCGTTTATTGGGCTCTTGCAGCGATTGTTCAATGTCTCAAATGACCATCAAAGGTGGCTTAGAGGAAGCACTTAAGATGGCGGCTCCTGAACTAAAAGGAGTTGTAGCCGTCTGAAACCATGAAAATCCGCTTTTTTGTCGTTGGCAAAACATCTTTTGATGACCTCAAGGTTGGAGAACAGCGCTACCAGCAGCGCCTTGGTCACTATTGTACTTTTGAACGTATTGAAATTCCTGATGTAAAAAATCCAAAGGCATTGAGCCAAGCTCAAATTAAAGAAAAGGAAGGTGCTCTGATATTAGCGAAGGTGAACCCTACCGACTTTCTGGTTTTGCTCGATGAAAATGGAAAGCAATTCAGTTCTATTGATTTTGCTGCTTGGCTTTCACAACGGCAATTACAACACAATGGTGCTTTTGTTTTTGTTATCGGTGGCGCATATGGTTTTAGTTCTGCCGTTTATGATCGTGCTCAATTCAAGTTGTCTTTATCAAAAATGACGTTCTCGCATCAAATGGTACGTATGATTTTTCTCGAACAATTATATAGAGCATTTAGTATTCTCAAAGGAGAACCATATCATCATGCCTGAACATTTATCCTTACACGAATTAGTTTTTAAGAAGCCCGCTGGAACGAGCAGAGGAGTTTTACTTACTAAACCCTCTTGGATCTATACTTACAAGATGGTTGGTGGTTATGAAATTCAGACAGAATTCCCAGTCATTCCTGGACTATCACCAGAATATAAAGGTCCAATTCCCTATGAAGAAGCACTTAGGTTATTTCTTTCAGAGGCATACCACTCGTTAAAAAGTTGGTCGCAAATTGACTTCTTCAATGCGCCATCATTTCAAGAGTTCATCCTGAAATGGAATAATTACCCATCCTTTATTTTTGGTTTAGAAGTATTGTTGTTAGGAATTCGCGCCAATGGTAATCCTATTCTATTCGACAATAAATTTACTCAACAGCAGGCAAAAATCCCTATTAATGGATTGGTCTGGATGGGCTCTTTGTCGGATATGCGCATACAAGCCAAAGAAAAAATTGAAGCTGGTTTCCGAACAGTCAAACTAAAAATTGGTGCGTTAGACTGGCGTCAAGAATTAATGCTTTTGCAAGAATTACGTGCTCACGCTCCTTCTTCAGAACTGATTATTCGCGTCGATGCAAATGGTGCTTTTGATGCAGTTGAAGTCCGTGAAGTACTTCAAGAATTAGCACGATTAGAGATTCATAGTATTGAGCAACCAATAAAAGCTGGTCAATATTCAGAAATGAGGAGCTTGTGCCAAGAATCGATTATTCCAATCGCCCTTGATGAAGAATTAATTGGCGTCCATTCAATTCATGATAAACGCGTATTACTCACCTCAATTCAACCGCAATATATCATTTTAAAACCTAGTTTACATGGTGGATTCAGTGGGGTGATGGAATGGATAGAATTAGCTGAAGAAATGGGTATAGGTTGGTGGCTAACTAGTGCACTAGAAAGTTCAATTGGATTAAGTGCAATTGTTCAGTTTGGAGCGTCTTATGAGCTTCAAATTCCTCAGGGTTTTGGTACGGGTAGTTTGTATTCGAATAATTTTCCATCCCCTCTGAAGGTAGAAAATGGACATATTTTTTGGGTCAACGGCTTATGCAAGGACTAATTTCTGTGCAATTTTGATAGACCATGTCATGTAAAATAAGCTGTGCGGCAAGGGCAAGTTGTGTGTAATTTTGAGAATTGTTACCAAAACCAGCAGCACTATTTTGCCACATGGCTTGAATTAATTGTTGTGATCCTTCAGTTGGCTGAATTTTAGCTACAACTGCAGCTACATTTAATGCTCCAGCATGGTAAACATGTAATACAAATAAGCGAAACCAAAGGTCAGTTTCATTATAGGTTAGGTTATGTTGAGCTAGTATGCGTTTGGCTTCGGGAATACAGACGCGTCTGATAAGTTGCGCAGCACCATATGCTGAACGGTTGAAATCTTTTCGCTCATCTAGGGTACTATTGACGGTTAACCCCATTGAACGTGCCACACCAGGCATCAACTGAAATGCACCATATGCTCCTGTTGATGACTTGCGCATGAGAGCTGGACTTTCAATCAATAAGATGGATTGTGCATACCACGGGTCTACGCCATAGCTTTCAAATGCGGCTACACCTTTATCTAAGCTCGGGTAAACTTCATTGAAGCGGTAGAAATCATTTTTTCCAGTGGTAACAAAGATACGGGTATCACTTGCTAAATTATTTGCCTCGCGCAAGGCTTGGCGCATGCTGTCTTTTTGTGTTTCAGTTTGCGCGTTCCAATCATGAATGGACATCATATGCAGGACTTGTCGGTTCGCCGCGACGTTAATTAAACAAGAATCGGGAGATAGCAACATGATTTTTTTCCAAAATTGTGCTTGCGGAAGTTGGTCCCAACGATCTTCAAAAAGTGCTTCGGCATGCATAATTGTTTGCGAACCAGAAACTTGAGTCACTTTTATTTTGTCTAATTCCCAATTCTCCAAAGGTTGAGAAAAACCAGTAAAGAATAAGTTGCAAAATAAGAATAGGGAGAGTGCTGTTTTCATAGCCTAAAAATAGGCATAACGTACTTATACAAAATGGTTACTGTAACTATGTATACACACTATGCTGTTGAAATTGCTTAGTTTTGACAAATGCAACTTCTTTACAAAGTATTGACAGCCCCTCTCCTTATCTTGGTCCGGATTTATCAATTGGTGATTTCACCAATTTTTCCACCAAGTTGTCGGTACACACCTACCTGTTCGGCTTACATGGTAGAAGCTCTACAGACTTGGGGTCCTTTCAAAGGAACATACCTTGGCTTAAAGCGTATTGCAAGTTGCCATCCTCGAGGTGGATTTGGTTATGATCCCGTTCCTAAGCGTCAAGAGGAAGGGTCCCACGCTGCTTCAAAACACGATAAAAATTTAGAAAAGTAGCGTAGTCTTTTGCAGTAGAGAGTCGTTCTTTTGCATTGTAGGTAAATTGTTCTATTTCTCCTGCCTCCATAAAAATAAACCATTCCCAAATTCTATTAGTTGCTTCACTTCTATTTGGTGGAAAATCAGTTGAGCGTATGCTGCTGTAGAAGTGAAGTGCTTTTTGAGCCCTTGTGAGCAGCACGTTTAAACGCCTTCCGCTTTGTGCTTGTGTCATTGGACCTAAATGTAAGTTGAACTGGTCAGACTCATTTTTACCAAACCCAAAACTAATAAGCAGTATTTCACATTCTTCACCTTGAACCTTTTCTAAGGGTAGAAAAAAAGCACTTCGATCTTGTATTCTTTGCTCTAGCTGGGCTTTTTCAGTTCCGTGGAGTTGCTCGTATATACACCCCAATTGTTGTTCAGAAAATGCGACAACTCCAATTTTGTAAGGAGTGAATAATAATTTACGTAGTTGTTTTACAAGTGCCGCTGCTTCCTTTTGATTTTGCTGTTCAAAGTAGCGTCCCTCTTCCACGAAGTGATCAAAAATACCATTTTCTTTATTTGGCCTTGAGGGCCAAACAAGTAAAGAATTTTCGTAAAAATGGCGATTAGAAAATGCAATTAAGCGTGGGTCTTCACTTCGGTAGTGGTAGCGAAGATGGGTGTTAGGCAGATAAAATGCCGCTTGATGCAATAAGTCAACAACTCCATCATTACTTTGACCAAAATACGATTGTGGTCGCATTTGTTGTGGGTCGCCGGCTATTATACATTTTTTAACTCTTTGTAAGGCTCCAATTGCATGGCTCAAGGGTAGCTGACTGGCTTCATCAAAGATGCCTAACTCGAAAAATTCACGATGCATTGGCAGTATTTTTGCAAGCGTAGTAGGGGTGCAACACCAGATGGGGAAAATAATCCTGAGCCAAGGAGCAGCAGGACCTTTTAACAATTCAACAATACTCAAGTGCTGTCTTGTTTTGGCCATTTCTTTAACAAGAATGGCTTTGCCTTTTCGCAAAAGAGGTCTTTGGCGTTTTTCTTCGATAGATAATTTAGAATGTGGAGTAGTTAGGATGCTTTGTAAAGCATCGAATTTGGCCCGCTGGATTTCAAGAATTTGTTCTGCATTCGTATGCCAATTTTTTTCTTCTCTCATTAAATCTGCTTCAATGAGTTCCGTGATTTGCAAGTCTGAATGGCTGTAAATTTCTGGGTAATTGAATCGCAAATCAGCCCAAAATTCAGCACGAATAACTTCTTTAAACTTTGCTTGATCACTTTGGATTTCCCAAAGTTCAAATGGAATCTGTTTTAAGATTGCAAAAGCATCCATAACTGAATCAAATTCTATTTGAATGGATTTTTGTAGGACAGAGAAATCCGGTGCTAGATGAGTGAAAAGTTCACGGTGAAGTTGTTGAAAGTGATGTGCAACTTGATGTGCCTGACAGTATGTTTGGATGACTGAGCGATCTAAGCTCCGATACCATTGCCATTGTTCGGGTTGATGATGTTTGAGTAGCGGAATCAAAATACTGCATGATTCTTCTAAATTAACGATTCCTAAACGGGTAAATTTTTCCCGTAAAAGCCCTTTTTTAGAGAGCAACTTCCAGTATTGAATGAGGTTTTTTTCAAGTTGTTTAATATCTAATCCAGGAAGACGTAACCAAGTTTTTTCTAAATTCCGCCATTTACGATTTGCCCACCACCCTGAATTTTTTGCCGAGAGCTTGAGCAATTCCCATTCGGCTAAAGTTGGTATTTGTTTCCAAACCTTTAGTTGCTTAGAGAGCTGTTCTTCTTTAAGTAGGGTTTCTTGGAATTGTAAAAGTAATTTGAGTTGAGGACCTGGATTTAAATCAAGTAATTCACGGTGTACTTGATACACATTTCCTTCAAATTGAATACACCTTAAGCTTTGTTCCACCAAAAGATCAAGTGTAGCTTGTGAATCGATACGATCTATTTGTTGTAGTTGCTTGAGCATGTCTTGCCAAGTTTTCCAAGCATATTGGATTTCATGGCTGCTCGACTCCTGCCAAAATTTGGTAAGAAGTGGCAATAAGACCCTCGTGGGCTTTGGCAGTTGATTGATTAAATCATTGTATGTCAGATAACTCTGCCAACGCTTTGAGGGTTTAGAACTCGTTTGAATTGGCGGTCCAAAAAAGTGAAGAAGTTCACTTAGTGAAGTATTGCTGTATCGTTCAATTGTACTGCGTTCCTCCCAAAAACTTTCGGCAAGTAAGGTCAACGCTGAGGTCTTTTCAGTTGGTATAGGAGTTTGTATCAATCGTTCAAATTGACTTCGTAGTTGTTTATAAAACCCAGCTAAGGGCTGGGAAGGATTTAAAAAAACACAACAATTGTGCAGCCCATGTTGCGCTAGTTTACCAATCAATACCTCAAGTGCGACGGGTTTATCCGATACAACTAATGCGGTTTCTTGTTTCAGAATTGCTTGACTTATGATGCAGCTTAATACGACAGACTTACCTGTTCCCGGAGGTCCAAAAATCACTTCAGAACCAACCATCGCATTTTTTACTGCAGCATGCTGATCTGGATCGAGGCTAAATATGGGCTGTAGTTCTGTGGAATTTACTAAGGATTCCTCCAAATGGCTATCGCCAATGATTTGTTTCAAAGCAGACGAAAAAGTGCCTGTTGCTTGTAATGCTTCCCATTCTCTGCGCAATTCATAGCGTTGAGGATGTAAATTGGCATATCCTGTTTTGGCTTCATAGCTTTGAAATAAACCTGAACCAAGTAGACCATCAATCGCTGATTCAGGATACTCAAAATCAATTTCCGTTACCTTGTTTCGTTGTAGAAAAATACTTAAAAAGGGATTAACTATTCTCTTTTCCTCAAATTCAACTTTTTGTGTGTGTAAATGAAAGAGACTACATTCTTTCAAAAATACTGGAGTCTGAATATGCCTGTCTCCTTTCTTCCAGTGCAATATGCCTTCAAATTGCACTAGGGCAATAACCCCTCTTTCTCTATCTATTCGTTTTAATTCTCTTAACAAGTTGCCCCCTTGTGTATCTTGTTTCCAAAGGTCTGAGGCATCAGTAATATATGAACTATCAGTGAGGTGAATGAGCGGATCGTTAGCTCTGAGTTGCAGCAACTCTGACTCCCATGCGCTTAGAAATTCTTGCACCAATGCTGACATGTGGTAAAGTTAGCACCATTCCATAGAATAAAAAACCTATTTTTGATACATAATTCTTCTTATGAAAACACTCATTCTCAGCCTATTTCTAAGTGCTTCAGCAAATTCAATAGCCCAAATTTCTTTACAGGTAAATGATTTTGCAACTGCTGGAGATACTGTAAGGCTTAGTCAAGCAAATACAGTGGCTATAGATCTTCAAAATACAGGTCCAAACTGCACCTGGGATTTCTCACAACTTACTGCACAGAGCCAAAAGTTAGTTGATTACAATCCAATAGGATTTGGTTCGCTGTTGATATTGGCAACTTACGGTCCAATTGCATCAACTCCATACAAAGCCACTTATTTTAATCCAACCGACGATCTACCACTTGATCAATTTTCTGCCTTTTTACCAATCGAACTCTCTAATTTAAGTCAATATACACGTCGCACCGCAACTCAAATCAATAGTATAGGTTATTCTATCGATGTCCAGGGTCAAGGCTTGCCATTTAAATCAGACACGATAGAAACGCGTTATGAATTGCCATTGCAATTCAATAATACCTATACCTCAAGGGGCTATACATATATAGATCTAAGCCCTGCCGCAGATATCAAATTTATTCAACATCGTGAGCGCAATACTACAGTCGATGGATGGGGGACGGTTATTACACCTTTGGGTACCTTCGATGCCTTGCGTATTCGACATGAGATCACTGAAAGTGATTCCATTTACCAAACATTTTTTGGGACGGGAACTTGGATAGCACCGCCAAGTTTTATAACTACTGAATACGAATGGTGGACAACTGGTAAAAAGGAATTCCTGGTTAGGGTCACTGTTGGAGGTTTTGGACAAAATCAGGGTGCTGCGACAGTTGAATATCAAGATATTTATTTGGGTTTAGATGCTGGAATTGATGGATATGATATGGACATTGCATTTTACCCAAATCCAGTACAGGACTGGTGTTATTATAAAAGTTCAATGCCATTTGATTACATTGAAATCGTGAATTTAAAGGGGCAAGTTGTGGCCAAGCATGAAAATGCAGCACTTTATGGCTTTTTCGACATATCGGCACTACAAACAGGAACATATACTGTTTATATCCACACCTCTGCTGGTGTACTTCATAAAAAGCTCATTAAACTTTAATACCTTTACACTGGCAAATCAGTCTATCGCTTTTCAATTTGAAAAGAGGAAAGTCCGGGCAGCGCAGAGCATCGTACTTCTTAACGGGAAGGGTTGTTATGAGGAATTATAACAATACAGCTAGTGCCGCAGAAAACAAACTACCTCAGCTTGCTGAGGAAAAGGTGAAAAGGTGAGGTAAGAGCTCACCGCTTTTGCAGCGATGCAGAAGGCAGGGTAAACCTTACGAGCTGAAAGACCAAATATACCGAGATCTGCGCAAGCAGAACGGGCTGCTCGCTCGTCTCGGAGGGTAGGTCGATGGACACTGTGCGTGAGTGCAGTGCTAGATAAATGATAGACACCAAAGCTGCGTGCAGCAATTGGTACAGAACCCGGCTTATGATTTGCCATTTTTTTAATCTATAAGGAATGTTGCCACAAATCATTTCAGAATTAGAACGTATAAAAGATACGGAGCGTGCTCCAGCAATGGAAGCCTACATGAAAAACCGTTATGTTTTTCTTGGTGTCTCAGCTGTGCCAAGAAAAGTGTTATTTGCAGGATTTAAGAAAGATTGGCAGCAGCTTTCTGAGAAGGATCGTTGGAATTTCATTTACGAATGTTGGCAGCACGAGGCTAGAGAACTTCAATACATTGCACTTGACGCGCTGCTATCAGATTATAAAAAAAGGTTTGCTGTTTCTGATTTGGCACATCTTGAATATTTGATTACGCAGAAATCTTGGTGGGATACAATAGATCTTTTGGTTTCACATGCTGTTGGACATTACGCTCGGCAATTTCCTGATATTTTTTGTGCTAAAGCCAAGGAATGGGAAGAATCTACTAATTTTTGGCTACATCGTTCTTTGTTAATTTATCAGCTGAAATACAAACAGCAAACAGACTTAGAGAAGCTCCAATATTACATTCATCAGTTTAAATGGAATAAAGAATTTTTTGTTCAAAAGGCAATTGGTTGGTCGTTGAGGGAAGTTTCAAAGTGGAACCCTAGCTGGGTCTTGAAGGTTGTTGAAACTGAAAACATACAGGGCTTGGCAAAGCGTGAGGCACTCAAATATGTCCTTAAGGATTAGCTTTAAATTTGTAATTTTTATTGGAGAATTCTTATTTTCACCGCCTATGAAAGCACAGCAAGTTATTTTTCTAATCCTTTTATTCCAATTCGGACCATTCTTTGCTCAATTTGGCCCAGAAAATGGTTTAAAGCAGTCGGCTCCAAGCTATATTTTGATCCAAAATGCCACTATTATGGTGAAGCCGGGTTTGACTTTGGAAAACTCGGACATATTGATAAAAGAAGGCAAGATCATTACGGTTGGTAAAAATATCAAGCAAGATGGTGCAATTGTAAAAGACTATACAGGTAAGGTGCTTGTCCCTTCATTTATTGATTTATACTCAGGTGTAGGACTAGAACCTATGAGTGTTAAAAATAGCAGCTGGAGGCCACAACTTGAATCTAATAAAGAAGGCGCCTATTACTGGAACGAAGCAGTTCATCCCGAACTTAATGCTGCCACTGACTTTAAATTAAAAGCTAACAGCACTGACCATTTGCAACAAGCTGGGTTTGGTTTTGTTTTAACTCATCATATGGATGGTATTGTCCGCGGAAGTGCAGCATTTGTATCTTTAGGACAAAATGAGGCACACAAACTTCTGATTGCTCCAAAAGCTGCCCAAGTTTTTTCATTTTCAAAAGGGGTAAGCCGTCAGACTTATCCGTCTTCACAGATGGGCTCTATTGCACTCCTTCGTCAGGCACTATATGACCTAGATTATTACACTAAAAACAAGGCAAATTTACCATATTCGGTTTCTTTAAATGAGTGGTCAAGCCAGCAAAACTTGCCCACCTTATTTAAAACAGACGATAAATGGGAAATACTTCGGGCCAACAAAATAGCTGAAGAATTCAACACAAAATTTTTATTTATCGGCTCAGGTAATGAATACGCAATTGCCAATGAATTGAAAACAAAAGGTATTAATGTAGTTTTACCTTTGACCTTTCCCGAAGCCTACGATGTCAACGATCCTTATTTGGCAAGAGAAATACCACTATCAGATTTAAAACATTGGGAATCAGCACCCGCAAATGCCATGCTCCTCAGGAAAGCAGGTGTCGATATTGCTTTGACTTCTTATGGACTTAAAACTGCTGATCAATTTTGGTCTGCATTGCGTAAAGCTATTTCTCGAGGCTTAACTGCTGAGGATGCGATGGCCTCTTTAACTACAATTCCTTCCACTTGGATTGGATTAGCTGACCAAGTAGGCACCTTAGAATCTGGTAAGTGTGCAAGCTTTTCTGTTTATACCGCTGATCCTTTTTCTAATGAAGCTCAATTACTTGAATCATGGAATTTAGGGGTTGCTCAACATTGGAAATCAGCTGTAGCTATAAACATATTAGGAACTTATTCCGTGCAACTCCCCGAAGCAACCTATGAGTTAAAAGTAACAGGAACAAACGACAAACCACAAGCAAAAGTTTCGCTTATCTCTGCGAAAGACACGCTTTCTACCAAAGCGGTGTTGCAACTAAGAGAACAGGATATTTCGCTGCAGTTTACCTCTTTAGTTAATCAGCCACAACTAATACAACTACATGCAAAAGCTATTAAAAATGGCCTCATCCTCGAAGGTGATGGAACCGACGCGAATGGTAAATGGTTTCATTGGAGCGCGATTCAACAACAAACTAGTGCAGCTTTAGCTCCTAAGGCGATCAAATCTGATACGACTACATACGGAGAAGTTTGGTATCCTAACATGGCTTTTGGCTCGAGTTCAAAACCCAATGAGCAAACTGTTTTATTTAGGGATGCTACGGTTTGGACCAATGAAAAAGAAGGAATAGTAAAGGGTGCTGATGTATTGGTTGTTGGTGGTAAAATCAAACAAGTGAGTCGAAAATCTATTTCACCAAGCGGTGCTAGGGTTATCAATGCTACTGGGTTGCACCTTACATCAGGAATTATTGATGAGCATTCTCATATAGCCATTTCTAAAGGAGTCAATGAGGGGGGACAAGCTATTTCTGCAGAAGTAAGTATTGCCGATGTTGTTAATCCTGATGATATTGATATTTATCGCCAATTGGCCGGCGGCGTTACAGCAGCACAACTCTTACACGGTTCTGCAAATCCTATAGGAGGACAGTCGGCACTTATCAAACTCAAATGGGGGGTAAGTCCTGAAGAAATGCTCATTCCCAACGCACCAAAGTTTATTAAATGCGCGCTTGGTGAAAATGTGAAGCAAGCAAATTGGGGGGATTTCAATACGATAAGATTTCCACAAACAAGAATGGGTGTGGAACAAGTATTTTACGATGGATTTTACCGCGCTAAAGCATATCAAAAAGAGTGGAATGCATACAGAAATGGTCAAATTAAAACAGTTCCCCGGGTTGATCTGGAATTGGAGGTGTTGTCAGAAATTCTTCGTTCAGAGCGTTTCATCACATGCCACTCTTATGTGCAATCAGAGATCAATATGTTAATGCATGTAGCCGATTCAATGGGTTTTAGAATTAATACATTTACCCATATTCTCGAAGGTTACAAAGTGGCAGATAAAATGCGCTTGCATGGTGTTGCAGGCTCTACTTTTTCCGATTGGTGGGCCTACAAATTTGAAGTCAATGATGCGATACCATATAATGCAGCGCTCATGACGGAACAGGGTGTTGTAGTTTGCATTAATTCTGACGATGCTGAAATGGGGCGTCGACTCAATCAAGAAGCTGCAAAAACTATCAAATACGGTGGTCTAAGTGAAGAACAAGCATGGAAATTGGTTACCTTAAATCCTGCCAAAGCCTTACACCTTGATGATCAAATGGGCAGTATTAAAATTGGCAAAGCAGCCGACTTAGTGCTGTGGACAGCTAATCCGCTTAGTATCGAAGCCCGAGCATCTTTAACCATGATAGACGGTGTTATTTATTTTGAAGAGGCACAACAGGCGCAATTGCAACAAAAAATAGAACTTGAACGCACTCGAATTTTAAGTCTAATGCTGACTGCTAAAGAAAATGGAGCGGCAACTAAAACACCACAAAAGAAAGTGAAAAAGCATTATCACTGTGATACTTTAGGTGAGGAAGCAACTGAAAATGAAAATACACATTGATATGAAAACAACACTCTTTCTCTTCCTTATTTTGTGTGGTTCTAATTATCATGCACAGCGTATCTTACTCTTGCACGGGACAGCACATATTGGCAATGGCAATGTAGTTGAGTCTGCTGCGATTGGTATCGTAAAAGACCGTATTATTTTTGTAAAAAATTCCCTTACTCAAACTTACAAAGAGCAAGATTGGGATACCATCATTAATTGTAATGGGCAGCATTTTTATCCTGGTCTTGTCTCAGCTAATAATACCTTAGGCCTAACAGAAATAGATGCAGTTCGTGCTACCCGAGACTTCGATGATGTGGGTGATTGGAACCCACATGTGCGTTCGCTTACTGCGTTCAATGTGGAATCTAAAGTTGTGGAGACTGTGCGTACAAATGGGGTATTGCTTGTGCAAGCAACTCCCAGAGGAGGATGGATTTCAGGAAGTTCTTCCATTATGAAGCTAAGCGGTTGGAATTGGGAAGATGCTACGGTTGTAGCTGTAGATGGCATTCATCTCAATTGGCCTTCACACAAAGAGTCTTACTTGAAAGATAAGCAGCAGATCTATTCATTTTTTGAAATAGCAAAAAGCGCGGCCTTTGATCGCAGAGAAAAACTTTCTGATCTGAGAATTGAAGCCATGAAGGCTTGTTTTACGGGCACAAAACGCGTGTATATTCACGCTCAAACGATCCAACAAATCATAGACATAATCGATTTTGCTTCTGAAATGAAATTAGCTTATCCCGTGATTGTCGGTGGTTATGATGCTTATTTAGTGGGTGCCAAACTCAGAGATGCGCATATTCCAGTGATGTTGTCGCGTGTGCACAGCTTGCCTGAGCGCGATGATGAGCCTACTGACTTACCTTACCGTTTACCCTCTTTGCTTAAGGCGCAAGGAATACAATTTTGTATTCAAAATGAAGGTGACATGCAAGCCATGAATACAAGGAATTTACCTTTTCAAGCTGGAACAACTATGGCTTATGGATTAAGTGAAGAGGAAGCCTTACAGGCTATTGCATTAAGTGTTTGTCAAATTATGGGCATTGAAAAGGACTACGGAACTTTAGAGGCAGGAAAAAAAGCAACTATGTTTGTATCCAAAGGACCAGCATTGGAAATGAAAACCAATGATTTAACTACTATTTTAGTCGATGGCAAATTTGTTTCAACCCGTAATTTTCAAGAAGAGCTTTATCTTAAATTTCGAAAGAAATACCAGTCAGACGCTGGTCTTAAATAGTTTGGTGTAACTTTTGTAAGAACACTCCGTCTCAAGACTGTATCATGACTGTTCAGCAATACAACCAATGTGTGAAGGAATTCGCAGATCGACTTTATCGCTTTGCATTAAAAAATGTTGGTGACGTCGATCTCGCCCAAGACTTTGTCCAGGATGCATTTGAACGCCTTTGGATGAAGGTGGATACTGTTGACTACAATCGTGTCAAATCTTACTTATTTAGAACTGTTGTGAATTTGCAAATAGATCGTGCCAGACGACAGAATCTTCAAAATCAGCATCTGAGTACTTTGCCCAATCCTGTCCAAGATCCGGGAGTTGCACATGATGTAAAAAAACTAATCGATGATGGTGTTGCTCAGCTTACTGAAATTCAGCGCATGGTACTCACACTTCGTGACTTTGAGGGATATAGTTATCAAGAAATTGCAGAACTCACTGAGTTATCTGTTGATCAGGTGAAGGTATATATTTTTAGAGCTCGTCGCTTTCTCAAACAATACATTGGAAAAATGGAGGTCCTGATATGAAATTAACTGAAGCACAATTTGCACACCTTGTTGTGGCTCATCAAGATGGCACACTCAGCAATGAAGAAAAAGCAACACTTGAGGCCTATTTGCTTCATAATCCAGACTTGGCTTTTGATTTAGAAGGCTATGCTCCACTTTCTTTGCCTACATGCCATATTGATTTAAAACCAATGCTTCGTTCTGAGTTCGAAAATATTGAAATTTATCAATCCGAAAATGGACACCCTTATGAAAAACTTGCCATCGGGTCTTTTGAGGGTTTGCTCTCAAATGAAGATGCAAAAATAGAAGCACTTCTTGACTCAGATGCGTCTTACTTACAAGTTAAAGCACAAATCCATCAAACACAACTCCATCCTGATGATGAACTAGGTTTTCCGGATATGAATTTACTATTAAAAAATGCACCTGTTCGTTCTATTAACTGGAAATCTTATGCTACAATTGTTAGTTCCGCTGCTGCAGTAATTTTGGTAAGTCTTTTAATTGCGAAGTTTGGTTCAACAGACAGTAGGTTGATCTCTAAACCAATTAAGCAAGCACAATTGGTAAAAACAAAAAAGTCTTCAGCGCAAAACGAGATTGTACAAATTAACCAAATCAATAAAGAAGATCCTCAAACAAGACTATCAACTGAACAAGAGTGGCAATTGTTATCATATGCCTATCCACAGCTGCTTGAGTTAGGCCCAGATACCCAAAAAGTGCTTGTTACGCAATCAAATTTGGTACTTACGGAAGAAATTACACCAGAAATTACTTCAAATATCAATTTGGCCCAGTCTAATTCGAGTGCCTTTCACAAAGAACCCATCACTATGAAGGCATTTTTAATACAGAAAACAAACGAGCGTGTTTTCGGAACAGCAAAGCCAAGTTCTGAATTGAAACTAGAGACGCTAGCTCGATATGCTAAAGAATCTGTCGGAATTCCAGTAACATACAAGGTTGAGGAGGCCCAGAATCAAGACAAATTAGTTTTTCAACTAGGCCCAATTACCATAGAGAAATCAAGAGCAAGAAAATAAGTTGTAACAATTAATTTAAATTCCCGTCTTAGGGGAAAATCAATAAAAAATGAAAATCAAATTACTCTCAACATTTTTATTCGCAAGCGTCGCCTTGTTTGCTCAGCATAATGAGACCAAGAAAATAATCAAAATACAAGGGAATGACACGACCGTTATCATGATCAATGGCCGCATTGAAAAGATGGATTCGTTGCTCACTGAAGAAATGAAAACTATTTATTTAAATGACTCATCAGTGACCCGAGTAGATGTTTTTATGGATACGACGATATTAAAATCTTCCGTCGATGGTTCTTCAGATACTACCCAAATTAAAATTGGCAATATGAAAATTGTCATTCTCGGCTCCAAAGATTTGACTGATCTCGATCTAGACCAAATAAAAAAAATGGAGGGAGGTGAGTTGCCAAAAGGTCAGCGTAAAATCATCATCGACGAACGCGTAATCATCGAGAATGACGAGGATATTACCCAAAAGAATTGGAATAAAGATGAGCATGACAAAACAGCACGTGATGGCAACCCAATTTGGTCAGGGTTAGGTGTTAATGCCAACGGTTTCATGAATAGCAATAATGAATTGGCAAGCACTGCCGAATTGGGCTTTCTTACCCTAGACCCGGCAAAAAGTATTGGTTTTCAATGGAATTTTGCTGAAAAACGCTTTCCGTTAGTCAAAGAATATCTTGGAGTTGTTACAGGTTTAGGATTTCAATTTAACAGATATTCATTGAAAGGAAGTTATGATCTAAGTGTAATTAACGATACTTTGATTGGTATAAACACAGGTGTTAATTACACTAAAAATGTTTTGGGGTCCTCTTATCTACAGGCACCACTTTTATTACAAATTAGCTCGAGTAAAAACCCTAAACAAGCCTGGAATATATCTGCTGGCGTTGTCGGTGGAATACGTGTAGGTGCGCGCCAAATTCAAAAATGGGAAGCTGATGGTAAGAAAAACAAAGACAAAACAAATGACGACTTTCAATTCAAACCTTTTCAAGCTAGCTTAATTGCAACTGCAGGTTACGGAGATTGGAGTATATATATGACTTATAGCCTTACGGATGTCTTTAACGAAGGATCAGCCCCTAAGGTGCGTGGTGTGAAT
>JAURNL010000045.1 GCA_030830205.1 Crocinitomicaceae bacterium
AGTTTAGGACACCAGTTCAGGATTTTCAAATTCTTACTTACCTCTGTTTGATTGTGTCCATATATAGCCTTTAAAAAAGCTTCGTTGCGAATTCGACCTGCATCTGTATTTTCAGCAGATGATCCTTGATTATAGTCGTAATGCAGTTGATCCTCGATGTCAGGATTATCAAGTAATTCTTGTTTAGTTTTTTGCAGACCATCGTCATAAATCAAAGATTCACCCGAATAGAATTGCACCTTATTATTAGTTATCTTTTCAATGAAACTTGGATAGGCTTTTAACCATAATTGAGCACTTTGACTGACGAAAATCACCGCCCCTAAAAGAAAAAGACTACGCATCTTGTATTTTAATTACAAAAAATCGATTGTTTCATATAGGAAGGAAAAATTCTTACATCAATTCCCGGATACTGATCTGCCAAACATTGATACCAAACATCTGTACTGAAGGTTCCATAATCTTTTAATACCCATTTACCATTAATACGCTTATAAAGCGCCTCCACATGACAGCATTCCATCATATCATTGGGTAATTTAGGTTTTGCCCCATTTTTAAGCTGAGCTTCACCTTCAAACCAAGCATAATTACTAGAAACCATAAAATGATTAACCACAAAAACTACTTCTTGATTAATCTCAGCTCTAACTTCAGCCCTGATTAAATCAAGCATGTAAGTGCGTTCTGTTATGTTCGTTTCATTTTTAGTCTTAAAATTTCGGAGGGTTTGGCCCTGGAGTAATTGTGCAACTAAAAGAGCGAAGATTGCGAAGGATATTTTCATTATTTTAGATTATTTAGTTGTGAAAAATAAGCAAATTATTAGCACACCAAAAAAAATATTTTACTCATAGGTCAATTAGTAACTACGGTTAATAAATCCATTGGTAATGTATGTGCCTTCGGGGTCTTCACTTTGTTTGAGTTGTGGCCAATTGACAGCCGTGCCCTCGCCTCCTATTGCACGGATGGTTGGAATTTGGGAATATGCAATGTTTGCCAATAGCAGAAAAGGGGCTATGAGTAAATACATAAAACATTTTTTGAACCCTTAATTTAACAAAAGATTTTTAACCTAAGCTTGTTCATCAGTTTCAATAGGGCTCTCCATGCCATCAAGCGGGCCCTCAAAAAGCTGATTGCTCTGTGAGCTTGGCAATTCCTCTACCTTTCTGAGTTTAGACATCATGAGATTGGTACGGGTGGTGACGAGTTTTTCTAGTTCTGAATCAGCTTCAGAAATTTTCTTTCGTGCTTTATCGAGCACGCCGCCAAATTTGGTAAACTCCGTTTTGACTGCACCTAAAATTTGCCATACCTCGCTCGAACGCTTTTGAATGGCGAGCGTCTTGAAGCCCATTTGCAGGCTATTGAGCATGGCGGCTAGGGTTGTAGGGCCCGTAACGATGATTTTATATTCGCGCTGCAGCGTAGCCACCAATTCTGGCTGGCGCACCACTTCGGCAAACAAACCTTCGAGTGGCAAGAACATGATTCCAAAATCTGTGGTGTGCGGTGGATCAATGTATTTATCGCGGATATCTTTGGCAAATTTCTTGATGCTACCGGAGAGGGCTTTCGTTGCCGTATCAATACCAGCAATGTCAGCGGCGTCATAGGCTGTTTGCAAGCGAACGTAGTCTTCTTGAGGGAATTTGGCATCAATGGGCAAGTAAACTTCTTGGCCTAAATCATCTTTACCCGGGAGTTTAATGGCATATTCTACGTGGTCATTGGAACCTTTTTTAGTCTTGACGTTGGCCTCATACTGTTCGGGCGCCATGATTTGCTCTAAAATATTGCCCAGTTGGATTTCACCAAGCACTCCTCGGGTCTTGACATTGGACAATACTTTTTTGAGATCACCCACCCCATTGGCCAAGTTTTGCATTTCTCCAAGGCCTTTTTGAACGGCTTCTAGGCGTTCGGATACCAATTTAAAGGACTGACCAAGGCGCTCTTCAAGGGTTTTGTGCAGTTTCTCATCCACGGTTTGGCGCATTTTTTCAAGACGCTCTTCCGTGGATTTCATCAGTTCGCCTTGCTTTGCAGACATTGTTTCAGAAAAATGCTTTAGGGCCATAGTCAATTCATCGCGGTTGTCTTTGGCGTTTTTATTGAGGCCTTCAGAGATTAGGGTAAGTTTTTCTTCTAGGCGCTGCGTAAGCCGATCAAGCCCTGCGGTGAGCTCTTCGCGGTTTTGACGAAGCGCATCGGAAAGCTCCTGGCGATTTTCTTTGAATTGCGCACCCAGAAGGGTTTTGATCTGTTCCTCGTCTTGTTGAAGGTTGGTTTTTTGTAGCTTCACATAGAGCAGCAATAAGATCAAAATAGCCAGGCCCAATAAGCCAATAATTAAGTAATTCATAAATTAGTTTTGAAACGAAATTAATAGTTGAGCACGTAATTTTTTTACGAGCTTCAAATCTTTGCTCTAATTTAATCAATGATTCGAATGCATTTGCATATTTTTAGGCTATGAAGTTTGCATTATTGTTATTTGGTAGCTTATTTTTTTCAACACAGGCCAACGCCCAGGCCTTTGCCCGCAATTGGGACGCATGGTATGGTCAGTTACAAGTAGGGGCCGCCAACGGCATGCAACAAACCAGCCCAAGCTACGCCCTAGGGTTGTATAAATCTGTAGAAAACCACGGCTTTGGTC
>JAURNL010000046.1 GCA_030830205.1 Crocinitomicaceae bacterium
GTTATTAAACAATAAAAGCATACTTAAAAAAACAGCAGTCACAGATCAGGCCTCGGACCATTTACTGCACCCACCTTTTCAATTTGAAATTCCAGCTTTTGAATCTGGTAAGCTCGTTGCAAAAGGCTTCAATCGGCAGGTAAATGTAACATCAGACCAAGTTCAAACACCAAGCAAACCCGCTCAACTCACCTTAGAATTGGATACCCTTCATGAAGGTATAGATACTAAAAAAGCTGATCTCATTTTTGTTCGCGCAAAGCTTTTAGATGCCAATGGCACGATTATTCCAACCAACGAATATCAAGTTACTTTTAGTATTTTAGCCCAAGATGCAGGGCTTATGTGTCCAGCCATTCAGCCAATGGTAGCCGGTATTGCCACAGCATTAATGAGAACAGAAGCACCACAACAGCCAATAAGCATTAAAGTTTCCCTTACTGCCTTGGGCTTAACTGATCAGCTTATTTGGAAACCATGAAAACACTCAAAATAAAGGCACCAGGCCGAATCAATTTGTTGGGTGAGCATCTAGATTACAATCATGGAATTGTGCTCCCTGCGGCCATCAATCGTTATTTTGAATTTGAATTTTCGACGCTTGAAGGTTCTTTATTTTTAATTGAAGCGCTCGACTTGAATGAAAAGTGGGAATTTACATGGACTGAATTAACTGATTCAACTACAAATGGTTGGATGAATTATGTAAAAGGTGTATTTCTATTAATTGGCTTTACTTCCCACCCACCAAAAGCACTGCACGTCCGTTTCAAAAGCAACATTCCCATTGGAGCAGGCCTTTCCTCCTCTGCTGCACTTTGTTGTGGCTTAGCATTCGGACTCAATGAATTTTATCAACTTGGTAAAACACGCCATGAACTAGCACTTCTTGCCCAGCAAACTGAGCATGAGTTTACAGGTGTCAAATGTGGTCTTATGGATCAGGTTGCTTCGCTATTTGGACAAGCAAATCACCTGCTTGCTTTTGATTGCATAAGCCATGAAATCAATTCGTTTGAACTGCCTTTACATAGCGCAAAACTTTTTTTAATAGACTCAAAAATAAAACACAACCTTGCAGAATCTGCTTATAATGAGCGTAGAGCCAGTATGGAATATGCATGGTTACAGGCAATCATATTGTTTCCAAACTTAAAAAGTTGGCGCGATATCAAAGGGGATCAAAAACAGCAGCTCCTTAGTAAATTGGATCGTATTACCAGTAAACGATTGACCTATGTGCTCGATGAATTAGTGCGTGTACAAAAGGTGCAGCATCTGACAAAGGACTTAACTACCTGCTCTAATTCATCAGAAGCTGAACCCCATCTAATTGCATTAGGTCAGTATCTGAATCAAACACATTTGGGCTTGCGTGATTTATATGAGGTCAGTTGTCAAGAATTGAATTTTTTACAACAAGCGTTCACACAGCTATCGGGTGTTTATGGAGCTCGCATGATGGGCGGTGGATTTGGTGGATGTCTACTTGTGCTGGCATCAAATGATTTCACTGCTTCTGTTGCCCAATCATTAATGATGGAGTACTTCCTGACTTATGATGTTTATCCGGCTTGGATAGATGTACAGTTAAGCGTTGGCGTCGAAGTATTTTAATTAAGCGAAACTCTAATTATCTTATTCAAAAATATGCTCCCTTTTATTAAATTTCAACTCAGTCTTGAATTGAGTTGCTTTTTTTATTTTCTGCCAATAGACGCTATTCTCATTTATATCCGAGCCCCCTATTCACCTTAATCTCATACTGAAAGCTGCTTAAGGATATAATGAGGTTGATAATCGCTGCAATCCCAAACTTGTGGGAAATCCTTTTTAGCCTTTTTCGAATAGCATTTTACCTTATTATTTTCCACTTCGTGCGATTGGAATACAGCCAAAGCAGCATTGATCTTCGTGCGATTTATTATTGTTTCTTGACTTATTTTTGCTGTAATCCAATAAGCTCAAATGATGATTCAAATAGGTAAAAAACCATTGGCGCTTGAGTTTATTTTAGACTCCGTCAGAAATTGGGACAAGCGCTTTTTAGACAAGCAATTTACATTTTGTCATTTGCACGACGAAGGGCTTGTATTGACAGACTTACCAAGCTATCGTAAGCGCGACAGTCAATTAGATTTATCAGCAATAAATATCAAGCAAATTATTTTCTCCAAAAGGTTTTTCAAATTAGAACTTGCATCAAGAGATCAATGGTCAGGCGTTTATCCGGAGTTTCTAGTTCCTTTTGGACCCTGTCCAAAGAAAATGATTTTTCGATTCGCTAAACAGAAAGAGTCGGCTGAATTACTTCGTCGTTTTGCGTTGGAACACCAGATTGAAATCAAGGAGTAACAAACTGCTATTCTGCTTCTTGGGCAATGCGAACGTCTTCCTTAAAGGGTAGTTTTTCTAAGTAACTAACCTCGAGTGTTACGTAACCGTATTCCACTACAACTTTGCCTTTTATCTGGTAAATACCCTTTCCATAAAAGGGATAAGCACGAGTAATTTGAGGAAAATGAACAGTATCAATAAAATCTCCATTTGGATCGAGAAAGGTTCCAAAATTCATAACCTCGCCTTTGTTTGTCTTGGTTTGTTTGATGCTTACTAAGTACCCATAACTCAATACCTGCTTAGCATTGTGTTGGATGAAATCTTTGGCGCAGCTAAATGGTGTAGGTATTTTTTCTTTCAAAAGAGCAAAAGGGTCACAGAGCGGAAAGCCGAGTAGTTCAAACTGCTCGAAAATAATTTCTAGTGGGTGTTCTTCAAGTTCTGGTATATGTTGTTTTTTTTCACCTACGTCAAATAATTCTAATTTTTGACGCCCCTTCCAAGATTTATTGTGATAGAAATAGGCTTGCCATAAAAGTGTTTTGCGGGTTTGCTTCAAACTACGTAGGGCATTAATTCTAATGAGTAGACTCAGTTGTTCTAGTGGAATAGCCACTCTTTTTAATAGATTTTCAAGACTAAAGAAAATACCATTTTGAGCACGCTCTAAAAGAATTTTTTCAAGGAGTGCGGCTTCTATCCCAAGTACTAAATTAAAGCCAAGAATAAGCCTGTGTTTTTTCAACGTACAAACATAAGCTCCCTCATTGATACAAGGGGCTTCAATTTGCGCTCCAAAGCGTCGAGCTTCGTGTACGTATATTTCAGTGCGATAATAGCCGCCAAAATTATTGATACAGGCTGTAAGATAAGCCAAAGGAAAGTGTGCTTTGAGGTATAAACTTTGGTAGCTTTCGACAGCATAAGAAGCAGAATGCCCTTTAGAAAAGGCATAACCCGCAAAACTTTCAATTTGTCGCCAAATATCTATTGCAAATGAGTGCGCATGCCCTCGCTGCACACAGGCTTCTATAAAACGATTCTTGATCTGTAAAAATTCAGAACGCGATCGAAATTTACCAGACATGCCACGTCGCAGCACATCTGCCTCTGCTAAGCTTAACCCCGCAAGGTAATGAGCTACTTTAATAACATCTTCTTGGTAAACCATTACGCCATAAGTATCGGGCATAATTGCCAATAATAAAGGATGAATTTCCTGCCGGCGTTCGGGCTCGCGATGGCGCAAGATATATTGGCGCATCATGCCAGACTGAGCTACGCCTGGCCGAATAATTGAGCTAGCAGCTACAAGAGAAAGATAATTGTCTACTTGTAGTTTGATGAGTAACATGCGCATAGCGGGTGATTCGACGTAAAAACAACCTAAAGCCCAGCCATTGCTTAGGAATTTTGCAATTTTTCGATCTTGTTTGAGGAGCGCAATATTGTGAATGTCTGGTAAGACGCCGGCTGGATGAATTTGCTGAATGATGTCTAGGGCTTCAGCAATTTTACCTAAACCGCGTTGGCTCAATACATCGAATTTATAGAGCCCAACGTCTTCTGCTTCAAGCATCGAGAACTGAGCGCAGAGATAGCCTTTGGGGGGTAAAAAGCAAGCTGCAAAAATAGAAAGTGGTTGTTCGCTAATGATGATTCCTCCAGCATGCACGCTTAGATGCGAAGGCAAGCCTTCAATGTATTTAGCATACCGTAAAATGAGTGCTCCTAGCTCCGTAAACTCTGCAAGGCTTCCACTTCCCCTACTGAGTGTTTTACTAGCGCCGGCAGGAAGACCAAAAACCTTGCTAAGTTCATGAATACAGGCGCGGTACTGAAATGTACTGTAAGTGCAGAGCCAAGCAGTATTTGGGTAGCGTTCAAAAATATAGCGCACAACATCGTCTCGGTCTTTCCATGAAAAATCAATATCGAAATCCGGTGGATTTTTACGATATAGATTGATAAAGCGCTCAAAATAGAGATCGAGTTCCAATGGATCGACGTCGGGAATGCGCAAAAGATAAGCTACAATACTATTGGCCCCACTCCCCCTCCCTACATAAAAATAGCCTTTGGAACGCGCATAAGAAGTGAAGTCATGTGTAATGAGAAAATAAGAGAGGTAGTCTTTCTCAGCAATTACCTCAAGTTCCATTTCAATACGCGCAATAATTTCATCGGTGATGGTGCTATAGCGATAGGTCAATCCTTCGGCGCAAAGCTCTCTTAAGCGCTGAAGATCAGCATGCTTAGATCCACACAAATGCTTGGGTTGTTGTGAGCCAGCTTTTTCCCCAAATTCAAAAAAAATACCGCAAGTAGAAAGTAGTGTCTGGGTGTTGTTCCAAAGTTCGGGTACTGCCTCAAAAGCTTCTTGACATTGATCGACAGATAAAAGTTTTTCGGTAGGTGGAGCTTGTTCTTGCAGGGGTAATTTGGATAACAGACAATTGCTTGAAATAGCACGCAGCAAACGGTGTGTATTATGGTCGCGCTTATGACGAAAGGTCATCGGTAGATCTGCTACATATTTAGAAACAGCAAAAGGCAAACGCTTTCTCTGCCATTGAAATATTTGCTGTGGCTGTACGGCGATAAATTCATTAGCTGCTAAAGTATCTGGGTGCTGCGTGAATGGATACCAAATCGAGCAATTTGAAAAAAAAGGTAATGGTAGCGTGAATTGTTTTTTTTCGCTAAGCTGTGTGGTAAGGTAATTGTTTAGTTCTTGAAAACCTGTGTTATTATGAGCGATTATTGTCGCTAAGTGCTGCATACCGTTTCTAAGTTCTAAGCCAAGTATTGGTCTCAATCCGGCTTGTTGAGCCGAGCGAACAAAAGCCAATCCTGAACCCGTATGATTAATGTCAGTAAGCAGCAGTTGGGAATAGCCATTTTGTTGTGACCACTGCACCAATTCTTCGGGCTGGAGTATGCCATAGCCTAAGCTGAAACAAGAGTGTACACGCATTGGAGAATTAAAAGAATGGATAACTATTTTATATACTGCGATTTGCCAAGAGAATAGGCGGTTCACCATCAAAAGGATTATGGTAGCCAATGCTTCTTGCTTCTAGACCTGCAGCTCTTACAACTGCACGGTCTCCATAGCGAATACGGATGTGATCTAGGGCTTTGTAGAGCGCCGGAAAAGCGAGGTCTTGATCAAAGAGACGAAGTTGATGCGAACCCGAAACCAAAGAACTAAAGCGAACGCCAATGAGCCGAACTAGTACGCGTCGCTGGTAGAGTCTTTTGAATAAATCTTGAACCAAAGGAAGGAGTTCGTGATCGGCAGCAGTATAGGCAATTTGTTGCTGCAGTGTTTGCGTCTGAAAATCGGCATAGCGGATCTTGACAGTAACTGTTCCGGTGAGCTTTCCTGCGCGTCGCAACTGAAAGGTGAGATTTTCAGCCATAGCGGTAAGAATACCGCTAAGCTTACAAGTATCGATGGTGTCTTGATGAAAAGTACGTTCATTAGAAATGGATTTACGCTCGTTGTAGGGCTCAACAGGGCTGTTATCGACACCTTGAGCTTTGGACCAAATAGTACGTCCATTTTCACCTAGAGCCTGCTCCACAAGCTCAAGGGGTAAAGCCTGTAAAGTAGCAATTCTTTTTACACCTAAACTACAGAGTGTTTGATACGTTTTGGGGCCTACCATCGGGATCTTCTGCACTGATAGCGGCGCTAAAAAATCTTTCTCAGAACCGTAATTGATATGGAGTTGATTATTGGGCTTGGCCTCACCAGTAGCTACCTTAGAAACTGTTTTATTTTCAGATAAGCCAAAGGAGATAGGTAAACCTGTTTCTTTGATGATCCGACTGCGTAGTTCAGAGGCATAACTCCAGATGCCAAAAAAGCGATCCATTCCGGTGAAGTCGATGTAAAACTCATCTATAGACATTTTTTCATAGACGGGAACAGCATCTTTGATGACGTCAGTAACAAGTCTAGAAAACTTACTATAGGTTTGGGTGTTGCCCTTGATACAAATAGCCTCCGGACAGCGCTCTTTGGCCATTTTCATAGACATACCGGAATGAACACCAAAGCGCCGAGCTTCATAACTGCAAGAGGCTACCACTCCCCTCTCGCTTGTGCCGCCAATTAAAATAGGTTTTTGATGGAGGCGGCTATCTAGGAGGCGCTCACAAGAAACAAAAAAGGTGTCGAGGTCCATATGAACAATCGAACGACGCGTAGCCATAGGCCAGTCAGTTTAAAGGTAAAACAATAAAAGTTCGATTGGTTGGTGCTCCAAAATTAAATAAAATGACTAATAATTCATCAATAAATTGATTAATTTATAATCAAAAGTTATTAACAAATAAAAAAGCAACTGACATTGTGTCATTTTCGTAACTTGGAACATAATTTGATACAACAACTTGAACACTTAATTACGTAAAAAATGAAACCAATTTATGTCGTCTTGGCTGCTATCGGAGCCCTCGTCCTATTCTTTTTCTTAGGATATTACAATATGTACAACAAAGCAGTTGGCCTACAAGAAGGACTCGACGAGAAATTTGCCAACGTACAATCTGCCTATCAACGACGTGCCGACCTTATTCCAAACTTACTTGAAACAGTCAAAGGAGCTGCGCAAAATGAAAAAGATATCCTGACACAAGTTACTCAAGCAAGAGCGGGAATTGTCGGAGCTAAAACACCACAAGACCTTGAGATAATGGGCCGAAAAATCAATACGGCTATCAACTTGGCTTATGAAGCGTATCCGCAAATTCGTTCTACAGAAAACTTCAGTCAATTCCAAAATCAATTAGAGGGTACTGAAAATCGCATCAAGACAGAACGAGATCGTTACAACGAAGCAGTGAAGGAATACAACACACACATCCGCGGCTTTTTTGCACGCTTTTTCTTGAATGGCGAAGAGTTTCCGAGAAAAGAAGGATTTACCGCTGCTGCAGGTTCTGAGATCTCTCCTAAGGTTAGTTTTTAATGCTCAGTAAGCTCCAACAACAAAAGGTAATGGACAGCATTGCCGCTGCAGAACTCGCTACAAGTGGAGAGCTACGCGTGCATTTAGAGCCTACTTGTCATAACGATCCTATGGCACGCGCCATCGATGTATTTTACGAACTTGGCATGCAGGCTACCAAGCAGAGGAATGGCGTTTTGATCTATGTCGCTTATGAAGCTAAAAAACTGGCCATCATTGGTGATCAAGGAATCAATGCTTGTGTAGGTCCTAACTTTTGGGATAGTACCCGAGATTTGATGCTCAAGCACTTTAAAGAAGAGCAGCTAACTGAGGGGCTTTGTGCTGCGATTTCCGAGGCAGGTAAACAACTTGCACACTACTTTCCACCAGTCGCAAACGATCAAGATGAGCTACCAAATCAAATTAGTTTCGGATGAAAAGACTACTTCATTTACTCCTGATTCTGATTTTTTTTGGCAGCAGTTTTGGACAAATTCCCACAAAGAAATCTCCTGCTAGATTTTTAAATAACTTCTCCAATACAAATATCCTAAGCCCAGCAGAACAAGCCTTAATTGAAGAGCGTTTAGATCAATTTGAACAAGAAACAAGCAACGAAATTACTATTGTTATCATTGATGATCTTGGAGGCGACGAACCCTGGCATTTTGCCACAGAACTTGGTGAGGCATGGGGAGTTGGAAAAGCAAACCTAGATAACGGTCTTGTATTTCTGATCAAGCCGACTCAAGAAAACGGCGGTAGGCAGGTTTATTTAGCGCCTGGAAGAGGATTAGAAGCCGCTATCACTGATCTTACATGCCAAGATATTGTTCAGTACGAGATCCTTCCTCCATTCAAACAAAATCAATATGCCCAAGGCATAAATAAAGCACTTGACGTATTGTTTGCACTGGCAAAAGGTGAGATCAATGAAAAAAGTTATAGAAATCAGCTGCATCAAAATGATTGGGTAAAAGGAATTTTTGGTTTTATTTTCATCATCGTACTTCTCTTTTGGATCATCAAGCGCGGCGGAGGTGGCGGAAATGGAACCACCTTTGGAGGTAGACGCAGCGGACCTGGCTTTTTCTATTTTGGCGGATTTGGCGGTGGCTTTGGCAGTGGAGGCTCTAGTAGCGGAGGCTTTGGTGGGTTTGGCGGCGGAAGTTTTGGCGGCGGCGGATCTGGAGGAAGTTGGTAAAAAGACTTGCACTCAAAAGTCTAAAAAGAAGATATTAATTACGATGTTTGACATTCATAAATAATCAAATGATGAATACACGCCCCTTTTACAAATATGTTACAGCATTATTTCTGCTGTTAATCACCCCCCTTTTCTATAGTCAACAAATCGAGCATATTGCATTTTATAATGTTGAAAATTTATTTGATACCATCGATGGACCCAATGATGATGCAGAATTTTTACCAGAATCAAAGAGTCAATGGGATGATCTGAAATATCAGACTAAACTAACACATATTCGCCAAGTAATGGCAGACCTTCAAATGCCAATGATTATGGGTGTATGTGAAATTGAAAATCGAAAAGTGCTTACTGATTTGATAGGAGAAGATAAGCGCTACGGAATTGTTCACTATGAAAGCCCTGATGCGCGCGGCATTGATGTAGCTATGCTCTACCGCAAAGATCTCTTGCGTTTGAAATCAAGTGGTCAAATACGATTCACATTACCTGGTGATACCTTACCAACCTCCCGCGACATCGTCTGGGCAAAATACCAATACAAAAAAGAACATCTTTACGTGTTGGTAAATCACTGGCCAAGTCGACGTGGTGGGACAGAAGAAAGTGCGGCAAAACGCCTTGCAGCAGCGCAAAATGCAAGCCAATTTATCGACTCTATTCAACGCAATGAACCCAGCGCTAAAATTATTTTAATGGGAGATTTAAATGACTATCCAGAGGATGCTGCACCTCAATTAATTGCATCAAAGATTACTCCCCAAATCACAAAGAATAGCGGTACATTCGGCGGGTCATATTGTTATAAAAATGAATGGAATGTTCTCGACCATATATTTATCTCTTCAAATGCCTTAAGCGGTAAAATTCAAGTTCAAGCTGAAAGTGGAAAGATACACGAGTTCCCCTATCTGCTAACCGAATACAAAGGTCAAATAGTACCTAACCGCACCTATGCCGGTCCTAAATACTTAGGTGGGTATTCTGACCATTTGCCAGTTTCTGTAGACGTCATACTACATCCTTAATACTCGGTAGATGCCTAAGTAGTTCGAAGAGGTAATTTTTGTTTGTACAAAAACTTTTTTTGTACCGATTCAAAAGGCCTGTATATAAAGTAGACTGCATTGTTGTGAATCCTTACTTTCTCCACATATCTAAAAGCAAGTTTTACTTTTTGTGTAATCCTACCGGTTTGTAAATCCACAAGCCCAACATAGGTATATCCTTGTTGTTGATATAGCGCATAAACCTGACCTGTTACGCGGTCTTGTTGTAGGTTTTTTTGAAAACCACTTTGTTTAGCTTGGTAATGATGGAAAATTGGAATCGAACGCACTGATGTTCCATCTATTTTGTATACCCGAAGTAGGTCTTTGGGATAGTCAAAAATATAAATGGTATCACGGGCCAAAAACAAAGGAGCGTAAACTGGTTCGTAGTACAAGGATTGTGTAAAGTATGCAGCACCAACATAAATTTCAGCATCAATTCCCGTTTGGTTTTCCAGGTTTTTTGCCCATAGTTTGGTGCGCACATCAACCCATTTATATTCAGACCGGTATAATTCCATCATTAAATCATCTTGGATTTGTAATAAGGTCTTATAAGTTGAATCGAGTTGGTCGATACTGCCATATTCAAAGGCTGGATAGCGCTCGTTGTAACTGGAGTAAAATAGACGTGCTTGACTACTGTCAACGATGGGCATGAGATACTTAAAGAAATAATCTTTAGGGATACTTACCAAGGATAATTCCTCATCGATTTTTTCCAAACCAAAAACACTTTCTTCCGTCAAGACATGCATGTGACCACGAAAATCACGTTTAAGACCCAATACTCTTTCTGAAATTGGAAGGAGAGTGATCAAAGAATCTGACTTAAAGACCTGAATTTGAGCATCTTTTTGTATGTTTTTAGCGTAGGTAAGTAAGAATAATTCACCGTTTGTATCAAGCTCAAAGTCGGCGACACTGTATTCTTTTGAGGCGTAAATAGTATCTGGCTTAATAGATTTTACAACCACTTCCCTAGCCTCCTGAACTCGTTCAACCTTTAATTGAATGAGCAATTGAATGGTGTCATTGGCTTCAAAATAAGGTATTTTTCTTCTTCCGCCTCCATAATAGGGGTGCGAATAACTGATATAAGTTGCTGTTGCATCATTTGGATTTACATCTTTCAATGATATGGTAAGCGTACCATTTGCCTTACTTATAGCGGTTGTGGAGGTGCCTTGACTTTTGAGCAACTCACATTTAACATTAGGAATTGGATCTTGGGTCTGAAGATCTATGAAGGTACAAACTAAAGTTTGTGAGAGAAGGGTTTGACTAAAGCAAAAAAAAGATAAAATACCAATGAATCGCATAACTTTAAGATGCATATCTTGGTGAAATTACACAAGAACTAGCAAACTTTTTGAACCCAATTGTGGGAGTCTTCAATATTACCTGATTTAAGCCCATCAAGGTAAGACTTGATTCTAAGCGAGATTTCTCGACTTTCAAGAGATGGCAATTCAAATTGCTCCTCTCTATAACCAATAAGTGCAATTGGTGCAATTGTCGCTGCAGTCCCAGCTCCAAAAGCATCTTGAAGTGTTCCATTCTTGGCCGCATCAATTATTTCAGCCACACTAACGGGACGCTCTTCCACTGGAATACCCCAATGTCTAGCAAGTTCTAAAACTGTTTTTTTGGTCGTACCTCGCAAAATAGTATCGGCCTCTTCAGTTGGAGTAATGATTTTGTTGTCGATTACAAAAACGATATTCATGGTTCCAGACTCTTCAATAAAGGTGTGGGTTTTTGCATCGGTCCAAACTAATTGATGAAAGCCCTGTTGTTGAGCTAGTTTGGCAGGATATAACGAAGCGCCATAGTTTCCAGCTGCTTTAGCTCGGCCTACGCCACCAGCTGCTGCTCTCGTGTAATACTCTTCAATTTTAACCTTTACTGGGTCAGCATAATAAGCACCAACAGGAGAATTTATAATGACGAATTTATAGTTATCTTATGGCTTGATTCCAACAAACTCATCAGTTGCAAACATAAATGGACGTATGTAAAGAGAAAAACCTGGCTTATTGGTTACCCAAGCTTCATCTAAAGATACAAGTTGTTTAACGGCCTCTAAAAACAGTTCTTCTGGTATTTCTGGCATACACATTCTTGCTGCAGACTCAGAAAAGCGGCGTGCATTAAGTTCAGGTCTGAATAACACAATCTCGTTTGAAAGATTGCGATAAGCTTTCATTCCTTCAAAAATAGATTGTCCGTAGTGGATGGCAGACATTGCAGGATGCATGGAAATTGGGCCAAAAGGAATGATCTCTCCTTGTTGCCAAGCTCCGTTGGAATACTCCATGACAAACATATGATCGGTGAAGATTTTCCCGAAAGGGAGCTGGTCCCAATTGACAGCTTGTAAGGTGCTATTTTTATTGTGTGTGATAGGAAATTTAATGGAAACTCCAGACATGTGCGTGTTAATTGATGCGCGAATATACGGCTAAATCACCGAGCAAACAACCTTTTGACCTTATTAAAAGCATTCCTTAACTTTGCTCAATGCTCACCTATACAAATGCAATTGATCTACTTCAAAAATTTTGGGGCTTCTCTGCATTTAGGCAAAGTCAAGAAGAAATTGTCAAGACAGCTCTTGCCGGCCAAGATGCCCTAGCCTTGCTACCCACTGGTGGTGGCAAATCTATTTGCTTTCAAGTACCAGGTTTACAGAGAGAAGGTCTATGCTTGGTGATTTCGCCGCTTATAGCCCTCATGCAGGACCAAGTAGATAATCTTGCCAAAAGAGGCTTACGTGCCAAATCACTCACAAGTGGTCTGACATACCGAGAAATCGATCAAATCTTAGATAATGCCCGGTTTGGTGGCCTTGATTTTCTTTACACTTCGCCTGAGCGCATACAATCTGCACTTTTCATCGAGCGATTTAAACGCATGAAGATTGCTCTCTTGGTAGTTGATGAAGCACATTGCATCTCTGAGTGGGGACATGATTTCAGACCGGCATTCCGCCAGATAATCAAGCTTCGAAAGCTCCAACCAGCTGTTCCTATTCTAGCTTTAACTGCAACTGCGACAAAAGAAGTACAGCAAGATATTTGTATTCAATTAGGGATGCCAAAGGCAAAGATTTTGGAGGCTTCATTTGCTCGAGAAAATTTAAAATACCTCGTTCGTCCTGCACACAATAAAATGGACGAAATATTAAGCATATGTAGGCGGGAAAAAGGAACAGGTATTGTTTATTGCCAAACTAGGCGCTCCGTAAAAGAAGTAGCTCGTGTCTTACTGGCTAATGGCATCAGCTGTGGAATTTATCACGGCGGTTTAAACGCAGCTCAAAGAAGCCAAATGCTACAAGATTGGCTATCCAACAAGAATCAAATTATGGTTGCAACCAACGCATTTGGAATGGGGATTGACAAACCAGATGTACGATTTGTACTGCATTTTGAAGTACCAAATTCGCCAGAAGCTTATTTTCAAGAAGCAGGACGATGTGGACGAGACGGTTTCCCCTCCTATGCACTTCTCTTACATGAACCCAAAGATTTTGAGCAAATGCAACAACAACTTGACAGAAGTTTTCCGAGCTCAGAGCGTGTCATCTTTGTCTATAGAGCTATTTGTAATTATTTAAAAATAGCAATCGGATCAGGAAAAGATGAGACTTATCCGTTTGACATGAAAACTTTCTGTCGCACCTTTGATTTGCCTGATGACGAGGTTTATTATGCACTAAAAATCTTGGTCCAAAATGGGAATTTAAGTCTAGATGAGGGCTATTTTCAGCCCACCAGATTGCAATTTATAGTCAGTAATGAAGTGTTGTATAATTTTCAGATCCAACACGAGGATTACTATACGTTGTGCGCAACGCTGGTTAGAACTTACCCGGGTATTTTTGATCAGATGACCAAAATTCATGAGGACCAACTTGTACAAAGACTAAAATACACTTCACAACGTTTAGAAGAGCAACTAGAATTTATGCAAAAAAACGGCATTATAGAACTCGCTAAAAAAAGCAGCCTACCACAGCTCTACTTTACCACGGAAAGACTTCCTGAATCATATCTTTCACTCCAACCTCATATTTATAAAGAGCGTAAAGAAGCGGCACAAGCTAAATTACTAGCGATGCAACAGTATTGTCAAATTCCGCTATGTCGCGCACAACAATTGATAGGTTACTTTGGTCAATCTATTGATTCTTGTGGGCAATGTGACGTTTGTGAACCTAGAAATTTAGATGATCAAACGCTATTCACATACCTCAATAAAGCCAGAACCCTTCAAGAGCTAGAAGCACATTTTTTATGCTCAAAGTCAGAGCTCGAGACACTCATTCGACCGCATTTACTAACTGAAAAAATTAAGTTCAAAGCAGGGAAATTCTACCTCTAATTCCAGCTTATGAACACCCCTTTTGTACCAGAAGTACCACAATTTCAGTGGCACTTCACTTGGTTATTGTTGCCATACATGCTAGGCATATATGCTGCTGACTACCGTAATTTCACGGAATACACATTATTTTTTTTTAGTCTGCTCACTTTTTGTAGTTTGATGCTGATCATTTTCAAATCTACCAGGCAGTTTGGGCTTCTATTTTCATTCTTAGTCTTCGGTTTTTGGTCATTTCGGATTTACCAAGGACCATTTTGCACAGATCAAAAGCAAACTTTCAATCGAGAAGTAATAGGTTATTTTACGCCACACTCCATCGAGAAGAAACAAAATTTACAATCAGCAATTGGGCGCTTTTATTATCGCCAAAACAACATCAGTAAGTCAGTTTCATTACAAATTTACATAGACAGTAAACCAAAAATCAATACAAAGCAGGTGATTGCTATACGATGTAAGCCCCGGGTAATAAGCAACGAATCTTACCCTGGTGCATTTGATCAATCAAGGTATTTTGAATTGAAGGGTGTGAGCCACAGAGCTGCTATTGATGATAAGCAATTCCGTATTTTAGATACGATCCCTTCGGACAACATAAGCAGACTATTCAAATTCAAAAACAAGCTTTCCAAGCTGTTTAACAAAACGCTTTCCAGACGTTCTGCTGCCATTTGTAGAGCGCTCATCTTGGGAGAAAGAGATGGCATAGATGCGCAGATAAGGTCTTATTTTTTAGCTACTGGATCTATGCATATCCTTGCTGTATCGGGTATGCACATTGGCTTATTAATTGGGGTGTTACTTCAAATTTTAGAATTGTTCTCCCAATGGCTGAACCGAAGAAATGCCTTGATAGTCGTAGTATCTTTTGTGTGGTGTTATGCCATCTTAACAGGTTTATCCGCTTCTGTTCTTCGAAGCTCATTTATGTTTAGCATCCTATTGTTAAGTCAATTTTCCGGTCGACAAATAAGTCAGTTAAATGCCTTATTTTTTTCTGCATTCTGTTTATTACTTTACAACCCACTTTATCTTTTTGACTTAGGATTTCAGCTCTCCTACACGGCCATGTTGGGTATCTATTTATTCTACAATCCCATCAAAAGTTCTTTTCTTTTTAGATGGCGATTGATTCAATATATATGGGAAGGAATTGCACTTAGTATTTCAGCCACCATTACTACCCTTCCACTTTGTTTATATCACTTTCATCTTTATCCCAATTATGCACAAATTGCAAATGTTTGCTTAATGAGCTTATCGAGCTTTATACTCGTCGTTGGTATGTGCTATCCATTTTTTCAATCTCTACCTTTTCTCGAACGAATAAGTACTTATATTTTAGAAACAGCAATTGAATGGATGCTCGGCATCATGCGAATTTTTAGTGAAGCTCCAGGGGCATTGGCAAAAGGATTTGTATTGCCTTTTTGGTGGGTGTTGACTTGCTGGATAGCTGGATATTTCATTTTTCACGGAAAGAACCGCGCTCAGCGTTTAGGAGCGCAATTAATGATATTCTTCTGTATTCTATACATGACTCAGCAAAGGTACTATAAGGCAAGGGCTATGGAATTTAGCTTTTACCAAAAAGAAAAGCTCTTACTCTACAGAAAGGGCAGCAAAGCCCTAGTCTTTGGTTTATATCCTAAAGAAAAGTATGCATTTTTATTTTCAACTTTGGAATTATACCACAATTGTACAATCGTTTACAAACCAATAAAAAAAGGTCGAAACAGACTTGTATTTGATGAGGCAGTTCTCGAGATGAATCATCAATCCTTGTTTGAACTTCAGATCCGAGCACAAAACCAAAGCTCAAAAATGAAGGTCTATTGAGCAAGAATTTTATCTTTGCTAAAATTTTGTTCACATGAAAATGCTAAGTCCAAAAGCTGTCCTTGAGTCTTTGGAAGGCCAAAACAGCTGTTGCCTTATCGATATCCGAGAACCATACGAATTGCTCAACTGCAAAATCGACTGTCCTTCGGTTCCAATGGCGATTTTTGCTCAAGCCTATCCTGCTTATCAACACTACGAGCAGGTCGTACTGATGTGTCAATCTGGTAAACGAGCAGAAGCACTCGCAAATTTCATGGAAACGGAATTTGCCGCTCAAAATATATTTATTCTTGAAGGCGGGATTAATGCCTTGATTGAAGAAAAAGCACCCCAACTAATATGTCAATAATGAGCTATTTTGCCCAATTACTAGATTTTATACTTCACATTGACAATTATCTTTTTGTGCTCATCCAAGATTACGGTCTTTGGATTTATGCCATTTTATTCACAATTGTTTTTGTAGAAACAGGATTGGTCTTTATGCCATTGTTACCTGGCGACTCCCTGCTTTTTGCAGCCGGTTCTTTCTGTGCGGGTGTTCAAATTGAGGGTGAATTAGCTCAACTCAACTTAATACTTGTAATCAGCTTGTTAATTGTTGCGGCAATTATTGGTGACGCACTTAATTTTTGGATTGGACAGAAGTATGGCCGAAAGTTAGTTCAACTCAAAATAGGACGCTACTCGCTACTGAAAGAAAAGCACTTGATGCAAACCCAAGCATTCTTTGAAAAACATGGCTCCAAAACCATCATAATTGCGCGATTTGTTCCAATCGTTCGAACGTTTGCTCCTTTTACCGCTGGTATCGCACAAATGCGCTACCCAGACTTTTTTAAATACAATGTTCTTGGTGGGATTAGCTGGGTTTTAGGACTTACCCTACTCGGTTATTTTTTCGGGAATTTAGAAATCGTCCGAGCGAATTTTGAAACCGTCATTTTTGGTATAATTGGCTTATCCTTGTTGCCAATGCTCATCGCCCTTATCAGAGAAAAAATGACTACGCGTTAAATCGCTGAAATTCATTTTGCAAATAAGAACGGCATATTTCTGTTGGAAACTGTTCTAGTTGAGCGGAAATCTCTAAGATTTTTGCTGCTAAATCAGTAGCACTTGAGTCGGGACCTAAAGTATTAGAAGCCAAATTTATAACTCTCAAAACCTCTTCTTTAGCATGAACTAACATTGTCCATGCTTGTGGAGATACAAAAAGTTGCTGAGCGATATTATGCTCAAATTCTTCCCTGACCGTTTTAACCAAAATACTTTGTTGCATTTTAGCATTGTGGGTTACTTGAAGGGTTCGCAAAGTAAGATTAGCAGGTGTTATTCGATCAAGCAATAAAATGCAACGCTGATAAGCTTCCAGCTTACTGGGTAAAAAATAATTTTGGCGCTGTAATTGCAGTTCAGTTTGAAGCTTGACAAGATGATGATCGTGTTGACGTTTAAGAAAAAGATAAACGATTGTCACCAAAGCTAAATTGACCAGTAAAAAGGAAATAACTACAAAAATGAGTTCCATGCGTATTTTTTTACAGCAAATATAGCGCTTTAGCTTATTTTTACTTCATGAATACATTGCTGCTACCGCTGATCCTCATTCTTTATTTCTGCCTGCTGCTCATTATAGCTTATTACACATCCAAAAACGCGAGTAGTCATAGTTTTTTTACTGGTGACAAAAAGAGCCCCTGGTATTTAGTTGCTTTTGGTATGATTGGCACTTCACTTTCGGGCGTAACCTTTGTTTCGGTTCCTGGGGCCGTGAGTACAGGCGCCTGGCATTACTACCAATTGGTTCTTGGTTTTTTTGCAGGGTACTTCGTAGTGGCTTACGTACTCTTGCCATTATATTATAAATATCAACTGACTTCCATTTACCGCTATTTAGAATTGAGGCTTGGGCTGCGGGCCTATCAATGGGGAGCTGCTTACTTCATTCTTTCGAGAACACTCGGTGCAACTGTCCGCTTGTATCTTGTTATAAATGTTTTGCAACTATTTGTTTTTGAGCCTATTGGTTTGCAATTTTGGCAATCCACACTGCTAATCATTTTCATGATTTTGGCCTACACGCTCAAAGGCGGGGTTAAAACAATTGTCTGGACAGATACGCTACAAACCTTTTTTATGCTCCTTGCTTTGGTGGTTTGTATTTTTACTTTGCAACAGAAATTAGCTATCAATTGGTCTACACTGTGGAATAATCTCCAAAAAGAACACCTTACCGAAATTTGGTCTTGGAATCCATCAAAGAGTGATTATTTCTGGAAACACTTTATTGGTGGAGCATTTATCACTATTGCCATGACCGGCCTAGATCAAGAAATGATGCAAAAAAACATCAGTGTAAAGACCTTGAAAGGGGCCCAAAAGAATATGGTAGTTTTTAGTTTTACCTTACTTGTGGTGAACGCACTTTTCCTACTTCTTGGCAGTATATTGAGTTATTTTGCGCTAAAAAATGGGATCGAATTTGCTCCTGATGACCTATTCCCAAAAGTTATCCAAGCGTTTTTACCACCGGGAATTTTCATCATTTTCATCATAGGACTTATTTCCGCTTTGTTTCCTTCTGTTGACGGCGCAATTACAGCATTAACAGCATCATTTTGCATAGATATTCTTGGATTTGAACGAAAAAACCTCCCAGAAGTAGAGCGCATGCGCCTCAAAAAAATCGTGCATTTTAGCTTTGCGCTCTTGTTTACTTTGTTGGTATTTTTGTTTAAATGGTATGACGACAAAAGTATTGTTAACCTGATTTTCCTGATTGCCGGCTATACCTACGGTCCTCTTCTCGGCCTTTTTGCTTTTGGTATTCTTACCAAAAGAAAAGCACCAACTCAATTTATCCCATTTATTGTGATTGCAGCTCCACTCTGCTGTTATTATCTTAGTATACATTCTGACCTCATTTGGAAGGGATATCAATTTGGCAATGAAATGCTTTTACTCAACGGATCCCTTACTTTCGTATTGCTATTTATCAGTAGTTTTACCTTACAATCTCAATTAACCGATGAAACTCCTTCTGTCTGACAATCAAATGCATTTGCGCTTTGCACCATTGACGCTTACTAGACCTATTGCTGAGTTACGCACTGGATTTTTTACAAACACGGAGCGATGGAAGCAACTGCTTATGGAGGTAGAGATTGGTTTTGAAACCGAATCTTATTTAGCTAAAAAGTTTCCAGCAATTTCAGGAATTTGGATCAATGCCTTATGTATCCCAACCCCAGCACTGGCAAAAGCCATACAAGCGCTCAAATCTGGCCAAGCACTTTATTATAAAGATACCTTAATAGCTTATTTGCATGATCAAATAGAACGTATTGATTTTATGGACTCAGCATTAATCATCCTCAAAAATCGTTGGGATCTTTACCTGAAAAATGAAGCAATTATTAAACAAGATTTCCTATCTTATACTCAAGGTAAAACCTCGGCCAAACTCTCAGAAAGCAATCGACTCATTGGCCCAATTGATCAATTGTTTATTGAAGAAGGTGCACGTGTTGAAGGCGCTATGTTCAACACCTGTAGTGGCCCGATATACATTGGTAAAGATGCAGAAGTTATGGAAGGTTCAATGCTTCGGGGTCCGCTTGCCCTTTGCCCTGGAGCTGTTTTAAAAATGGGAACAAAAATTTATGGTGCCACTACTATAGGGCCTGAATGTCGCATTGGAGGGGAAGTCAGCAATAGTATTTTTCAAGGTTTTTCTAATAAAGGACATGATGGCTTTCTTGGAAATGCACTGATTGGAGAGTGGTGTAATCTTGGAGCAGATACAAACTGCTCTAACCTAAAAAATAATTACGGGAAGGTCAGTACTTACAGCTACGAAACACAGAATCAAGAACTTACAAATGAGCTTTTCATGGGACTTACCATGGGAGATCACAGTAAATCGGCAATCAATGTTCAATTTAACACGGCAAGTGTTGTTGGTGTTAGTAGTAACCTATTTTGCAGTGGTTTCCCAGATAAATTCACCCCTTCTTTCAATTGGATTTCCGACGAATCTAGGGAAAGCTATCAGCTAGACAAAGCAATTGAGGCTGCAACTGCCATGATGGCTAGAAGAAATATAATTTTTAGTTCGGAAGACCGTCAAATCTTCGAATTCCTGGCAAAGAACTGACTTTTTTACAGCGTTTTCACTTTTGGCATGCATCTTGACACTACAGATGCTTGAAATAATTTGATTATGAGCAATCTATTTGATCACGGTTTTTTTGGTTTGTCTGGCTATGACGCCGATGCAGAATTTATTCCACTCATCACTGCAGAGGAAGAGGAACATATGAACAAACAGGAATACCCTGAAGAACTCCCTATACTCCCACTTCGCAACAATGTGCTATTCCCAGGTGTCGTTATTCCCATCACTGTTGGACGCGACAAAAGCATCAAACTGATACAAGAAGCCAATAAAGGCTCCAAAATTATTGGTGTCGTATCACAGAAAAATCAAGAAGTTGAAGCACCCCAATTCGAAGATCTACACCAAATTGGCACAGTTGCTCAGATTATCCGCTTACTCAAAATGCCGGATGGAAGCTCTACAGTGATTATTCAAGGTAAACGAAGATTTGAAATGCTTCAGGAAACCCAATCAGATCCTTATATGAAGGCAAAAGTTAGGGTTTTAACCGAACAAGCAATCGATCAATCTAATCAAGAATTAGAAGTGATGTTTAATACCATCAAAGATTTAGCGCTTCAAATCATCAGAGAAAGTCCTAATATTCCATCTGAAGCTCAATTTGCAATCGGTAACATAGATAGCCCCAGTTTTCTTGTCAATTTCATCTCTTCAAATATGAATGCCGACGTGGCTAAAAAGCAAGACATGCTCGAAGAAATGGACATGAAAAAACGCGTCATGATGGTCCTTGAACATCTTACTGCAGAAATTCAGGTGCTCGAAATGCGCAATGAAATACAAAATAAAGTACGCAAAGACCTCGACAAACAACAACGAGAATACTTTCTGCACCAGCAAATGCGAACCATACAGGATGAACTTGGGGATAATCCTCAAATCCAAGACGCTAGAGAATTAGAAAAAAGAGCAGAAAATAAAAAATGGGATGCAAGGGTTGCCAAACTATTTGGCAAAGAACTTGAAAAGTTACAACGCATGAACCCTCAAGGTGCGGAATACACCGTTCAGCTTAACTACCTTGATCTTTTACTCGATCTTCCATGGAACGTCTACAGTAAAGATAAACTAGACCTCAATATCGCTAAGCGCGTACTTGAAAGAGACCATTTTGGACTAGAGAAAGTGAAGGAACGTATTCTTGAATATTTGGCTGTTCTCAAACTCAAAGGCAATATGAAAGCACCTATCCTGTGTTTTTATGGACCTCCGGGGGTAGGAAAAACATCATTAGGTAAATCCATTGCCGAGGCTTTGGGTCGTAAATATGTGCGCATGTCGCTTGGCGGTCTTCACGACGAGGCAGAAATTAGAGGTCATCGCAAAACCTACATAGGTGCAATGCCAGGACGCATCATGCAAAACCTCAAAAAAACAGAAACCGCTAATCCTGTTTTTGTCTTAGATGAAATAGATAAATTGGGTCGCAGTAATCATGGTGATCCTTCATCAGCCCTCCTTGAAGTCCTAGATCCTGAACAAAACGGGAATTTTTACGACAATTATGTAGAAACAGAATTCGATTTATCCAAGGTGCTTTTTATTGCTACGGCCAATAACCTTCAAAATATTCAAGGCCCCTTATTGGACAGAATGGAAATTATTGAGGTCAATGGTTATACCCTGGAAGAAAAAATAGAAATTGCCAAAAGGCATCTACTACCCAAACAAATTACAGCCCACGGAATTCAAAAAACCGATATCAGCATCGACAAAAAATTATGGCAACAAATCATTGAATCCTACACCTTTGAATCTGGTGTTCGAGGTCTAGATAAAATAGTCGCCAAATTGGTTCGCAATCGTGCTCGTCAAATTGCAATGAACGAATCCTTTACTCCCAAACTCACAGGTACGGATCTCTTTACTTTTTTGGGCGCCGGTCGGGTGCGCACCAAATATGACAACAACGATGTGGCTGGTGTTGTAACCGGTCTTGCCTGGACCTCCGCCGGTGGTGACATCCTATTCATTGAAAGCCTAATTTCAGAAGGGAATGGTAAATTAAGTCTTACAGGAAATCTAGGTGACGTCATGAAAGAATCTGCCGTTATCGCACTTGAATTTCTCAAAAGTCACCATGAATTATTAGATCTTGACCCTAAGGTCTTCGGGGCTTATAACGTTCACATTCACGTACCAGAAGGTGCTACTCCAAAAGATGGGCCAAGCGCAGGAGTTACCATGCTCACCGCCCTTGCCTCTTTATTCACACAGCGCAAAGTCAAGAAGAATTTAGCCATGACCGGAGAAATCACCTTACGAGGAGATGTGCTACCTGTTGGTGGTATCAAAGAGAAAATTTTAGCAGCGAAAAGAGCTGGGATCAAAGAGATTATTTTGTGTTCCAAAAACAAACAAGACGTTGATGAAATTGCAGCAGATTACCTCAAAGGTCTTACGATCCATTATGTGGAAAAGATGGCCGATGTTTTAAAGCTCGCCTTGCTTGCTCAAAAAGTAAGTTCACCAAAACAAATAGTGGCGCCCGAGAAAAATAATGTCAAAACCGTATAATCATTTAGTAGTCTATGATGGTGTTTGTATACTCTGTAACAGGATAGTCAAACTCCTGCTCAAAAAGGACAAACACAAGCGTTTAAACTTTAGTACACTTCAGGGGTTGCCTACTCAAATTGCTACAAGCGGACTCAAAAAACCATTTTCAGAAAGCATTTCTTTTCTAAAAGATGGTATTTGGTGGCAACAAAGTAGTGCTGTATTAATGGTATATAAAGCTATGTTTGGACCTTATCATTGGTCTCAGTTAGGCTGGTTATTCCCTAGGATTTTTAGGGATTTTATATACGATATCATTGCTCGTAACAGGTATCGTTGGTTTGGAAAAAATGAACAATGCATGCTGCCAAACCCCGAACAACAAGATCGTTTTATTGGATAAAATATCGTAATTTGGAGGCATAAACCTTTGCCAAATGTCCAAGAAACTATTGACTTTCGTATTTTTTACGTTGCCATTTTTAAGTACTTTCAACGCACAACAATTACTCAAACCGTCTCCTACAGAAATTGCTAGTCTACCACATTGGGCACAGCTTATGTATGGCGATCATGTCAACGTTTTTGAGGTGCAAAATGCCTATGAAAACTATTACAGAACCCATCCTTTTGTAAAGAGTTATCACACTCAGTATTATAAGCAATGGATAAGATCTCAGCAATATTTTGTGGACGACAATGGCTTCATTGAAGAACCATCAATATATGATTTTAATGTAAGGCGACAAGCCTACCTGAAGAAACAAAATAATAACGCTAAAACAAGCGATTGGACAATTGTTGGCCCCATAACCAATTTCCAAGAAGGCCTTACCCAGGGATCAGGACAAACAAATGTTTATAGTTTTGACCAGTGTTCTGGACAACCCAATATTTGTTATTGCGGTACTGAACCCGGAGAAGTTTATAAAAGCACGAATGGAGGCCTCAACTGGGAGCTCGTTTCTAAAAATCTTGACTTTGGATCTGGAGTCACCTCTGTTGAGGTACATCCAAATAATCCAAATTTCATATTGGCAGGAGGAAATAACGGTATATTCCGTAGTATAGATGGAGCTCAAAATTGGACAAACACCTTACCTAGTACTGGCTTAAAGGTGAATGAACTCTATATACTACCCGATAATCCCAATATCATTCTTGCTGCAACAGGTAAAGGATTATACAGAAGTACAGACGCTGGTCAAACTTGGAACCAATTATTTACAGAAAAATCTTACGATATCAAGCAAAAACCAGGTAGTACGCAAACACTATATTTACTCAAAAATAATCCCACACTCATTCGCTGTGAATTTTTTAGTTCCACTGACGCTGGTCTTACATGGAGCCTTCAAGATACAGGTTGGTATTCTTCCACTGATCCCGCTCGCATAGATGGTGGAGGTCGATTGGCAGTAAGTTCCGCGGATCCAGAGCGTGTTTATGCCTACCTGATTGGTGATTCTAAACCTAACGATGTTGGTTACATCGGCTTATATCGCAGTAATAATAGTGGTCAAACCTGGACCTTACCTAATGGACCAGTTGGAGGCCCTTACTCCACTAGCCATCCAAATTTAGCCCAAGGCACACCCACCTGGAACTACCATCAAGGATTCTATAATTGTGCACTTTTGGCCAACCCTCTTAATGCCGATGAAATATTAATAGGAGGTTTAAACCTTTATCGAAGTACAGATGGTGCTGCAACTTTTGCCTCTGTATCGGGTTATGTTGGTGGCCCATTGAACCTACATGTGGACAACCAAGATTTCAGAGTGATTGGAAACCATACATGGATTACTACTGATGGTGGAATCTATCATAGTACAGATTTTGTGACCACTCAGCCCGACTTCTACATGTCAGGTGTACATGGGTCAGATTATTGGGGTTTTGATAATGGTTGGAATGAAGACGTCTTGGTTGGTGGCTTATACCACAATGGTAATTTAGCTTACCATGAGAACTATGGTACAGGAAATTTTTTAGAATTAGGCGGCGGAGAAGCTCCTACTGGCTATGTCAATCCAGGTGATAATAAACTCACCTACTTCTCCGATGTGAATGGAAAGCGGATCCCAACTACCTTAGATGGCGCCATACAAAATGCGTCTTTTGGTATCAATCCGAATGAGAGCTATTGGGCAGCCCAGTCTAGCGAGTTTGTCTTTCATCCAAATTGTTATTCCATAGCCTATACTGGTTTTGAAAATCAATTGTACCGGACAAATGACAAAGGAGTCACATTCGAGCTCATCGAGACATTTGGAACCAACCCTAATGAAAAGGTTAATTACATAGAGATCTCCTCGAGTAATCCGCAAGTAATCTACCTTAATCAAAAAGCTGCAAGTGGTAATACAGGCAAACTTTGGAAAACAACAGATGGTGGCTTGACATGGTCGCAAATCACAACACCCACCGGTAATTCAAGCCGCATGCTCTTAGCCATTGACCCGCTTAATGAATCGATACTATGGTTAGCTTATCCAAGTGGTGCAAATGGATTTAAAGTCTTTCGAACTATAGATGGCGGGAGTAGTTGGCAAAATCTGACGAGTAGTTTACTCAATAACGAGTCTATACAGTCACTCGTTCACATAGCCGGGACAGATGGCGGAATTTATGTAGCCACGAATAAAGCGGTTTATTACCGCAATAATACATTAGATTTTACCATTGAAAACAATGGTTTACCACTATTTACCAATGGCAACATACTCAAGCCATTTTATCGTGATCAAAAAATCCGATTAGCAACCTATGGAAAAGGTATTTATGAAAGTAATTTAGTCGAAAATCCATCAGAGGTCATTGCGCGCATTACTGTTGACAAACTCAATCAGACTGCAGTTTGCCTTATTGATTCATTCTATTTTGATGATTATTCCTTTTTGAGTCATCAAGGTGCGACTTGGCAATGGACTTTTCCTTCTGGAATTCCAAGTGCTTCTAATTTGCGCAATCCGGCTGTCTATTTCCAAAGCCCTGGACAGCACTTGGCCATACTTCAAATCACAGATGCAAATGGCCACACAGATACCGATTCACTCTACGTTGAGCTCACCTTATTTGATTATCAACCAGGGATCCAAGAAGATTTTCAACAACAATTTTTACCCGATGGCTGGAGTGTAAAAGACCACAACGGAAGCGGAACCTGGACACTCACCACAAATACAGGTGGTTTTGGAGCATCTACTCAAGCTACTGTATTTGATAATTACAATATCAATTCCCAAGGAAGCTCTGATGATTTAATTATGCCGCTTCAAACAAGTTATTTAAATGCACAACCTTATTTGCATTTTGATGTTGCTTATGCTCGTTGGGGAGGTGGTTATAGTGATTCTTTACAAGTGCTTGTATCCACTGATTGTTTCGAAACCGAACAAGTATTGTATTTCAAAGGAGGATTAGATTTGGCAACATCTCCAGATAATCAAAGTTTCTTTACACCAACTAATGATCAGTGGCGAAAGGATTCCGTAGATTTAAGCAATTATTACCAACAAGGAAATATTCAAATCGCCTTTAGAAACATAGGTGATTGGGGCAATTGTCTATACCTAGACAATATCAATATTGGATCGATGGCCAATTTATCTCCTACCAAGCCAATGAAACGTCTTATTTATCCGAACCCTGCATGCCCTGGTTCACTTATTCAGCTTTCAGGAGCTCAGGGCGAGTGGGCGCGATTGATCGATCAGAATGGTAAAGAAGTTGCGCGATGGATAAACGTTGCTGAAATTAAATTAGATGGACAAACAAAAGCTGGAACCTATTTATTACAAGTCTACAGCAAGGAATTAATCAGTAATCACACATTAATAGTCGTTGAATAATTAATCTAGCGTTACTTCATACATGAATACGCTAAACATTTCGTGTATTTGGCATAATTTATGATATTTGCAAAGAAATATATTTTTATGCGCATTTTACTCGTTTTTGTTTTAAGTCTTTTCAGTATCAATGCCATGGCGCAAGATACCAAAGCACAAGGTATCCTCGATAAATTATCGACCAAAATGAAGGGGATGAAATCCTTCTATATCGAATTCAATGCAACGGTAAAAAATACGACCACTGGTGCCAATGAAAGTGCTGTTGGAAAAGGCTGGGTCAAAGGCAATAAATTTTACGCTTCTTATGGCGATAACACGATGATCTGCAACGGAGTTAAGTCCTGGACTATTGTGAAAGATGAAAAATCTGTTTACGAATCTGATGCAAGCTCTGATGACGAAGAATCCATCAACCCAAAACGTCTCATGACCATTTGGGAAACGGGCTTTAAAAATAAATATGATCGAGAAGACAAATTAAACGGCGATGCTGTACACGTCATCAACTTGTATCCAAAAGTACCAGCTAAGGCCGAATACCACACGATTGTATTGTATATTTCCAAAGCCAACAATGAACTTGTAAAGGCAAGTATGAAAGCAAAAGATGGCACTACAATGACCTATGTAGTTACAAAGTTTACGGCAAACCCAGAAATTGATGACACTAAATTTGTTTTTGACAAGAAAAAATACCCAGGATACCCTGTCATCAAAGATTAATTAGCGTTTCAGCAAGCGATCCATTTCACGCTTGTCATCTTTTTCCTTAAGGTCTTGACGTTTGTCATGAAGTTTTTTACCTGTGGCGCAGGCGATCTCAAGTTTTACCCATCCCTTATCTGATAAAAATAACTTGAGCGGAACTAAAGTATGTCCTTTGATTTTCAAAAATTTTTCTATCCGAATGATTTCTTTGCGCTCTAAAAGCAATTTGCGATCGGCACGAGGTTTGTGGTTATAGAATGAGCCATTTTCATATTCGGTAATGTGCATGTTTCGCAGCCACACCTCCCCTTTTTCATATAGTCCATATGCCTCTAAAATACTAGCTTTTCCGTTCCTAATACTTTTGATTTCGGTACCGGTCAAGACAATACCCGCCTCGAAAACTTCATCGAGGTGAAATTCAAAACGAGCACGTTTATTGCGGATATTGAGTTCCTTGTTGGCCATATCTGCAAAGTTACTAATTTTAACCCATGCAAATTCCGTCGGTTCATTTAGAACATGCAGTTGATCAACTCTCAAGCCTACCTGGCGTTGGGCGAAGAACTGCGTTGCGTTTAGCACTTGATTTACTAAAGCGAAGTGACATTGAAATCGAAGACTTCATTTCCGCTTTGAATGGTCTCAAGGACAAAGTGCTACGCTGCACCACTTGTGGCAATATTTCCGACACACCTATTTGTGGCATATGTAATAACCCTAAACGAGATGCAAGTATCATTTGTGTTGTTGAAGACATTCGAGATGTCATGGCTATAGAGTCTACAAGCACGTACAATGGTCGATATCACGTTCTTGGTGGCCTTATTTCTCCTATGGATGGTATAGGACCCCAAGATTTAAATATTACTACCTTACCGACTCGTATAGAAAAAGATCAACCAAAGGAAATCATCTTAGCCTTGAGTCCGACCATGGAAGGGGACACTACCAACTTTTATCTTTATAAAAAAATAAAAGACTATGATTTACTTGTAACTCGGATTTCTAGAGGGATTGCAGTTGGGTCTGAATTGCAATATGCAGATGAACTTACTCTAGGTAGAAGTTTACAGCAGCGACAAGTTTTTGATTTTGCCCAATAGGTATTTTTGTTTGAGCATCAGTTCAAACTAGTCTAACTTAAAAACCCGAGTTTTCTTTTTGAGGTAGCGCATGCCAAAACCAAACACCACAATGAACAATGCCATTCCGATGAAGGAGTTGATGTTACTTTGCTGCCGGAGGCCTCCCATAACATAGGTTTGGAATAAAAGCAAAACAAAGGCTGTTGTCATCGACGCAGCCCAGCCAGAATATTCGTTTTCGAACACAACCTTCACTGAAAACGGTTGCGGATTGGCTTTGTATTTCCAAAAAGCAGGCAATAAGAGCGGGGTTTGTTTTCTCCAGTCAAGGTAGTCTTGGCCAAATTTGCGGGTCAAAAATTGTTCTTCAGCATAAATGATGAGGCGGTAGTACGCTACAAATAAGATCAAAAACACGGGCACGAGCCAATCGATGCCCGTAAATACAGCCCAGCCGATGTAGGTGGTGATATTGCCTAGATACAAAGGATGGCGCACCATGGAATAAATACCAGTAGAATTAAGGGCTTCGGCAACCTGCTCGTCGCGGTTGCGACCTGAAGTATGTGCCGCACGTTTACCTACTGCGAGCGCGCGAATGACATGACCGAGGACCACCAAGCCAATTGCCAAGTTGGTATAGTTTGGATTGAGCCAATTTTGATGCATTGGAAAAAAATGCATAAGGATAAAAGCGACAAGAAAAAAGAAAACTGGAATTTGGCCACGATACTTAAAAAACTGATTTCCTAGCTTTTCCAATTGATTTTGATCAGACATTTGTGTTTTTTTTGTAGTTTTAAAGAATGGCAAATGTAATCATAAATCTTGGGGTCAATGAAAGAAAAATACAAGCTTGAGTTTCTACTTAAAACCTCACCACGCGTTCTCGATAAGCTCATTAGTACGCCAGACGGCCTTGCAGATTGGTTTGCAGACGACGTAAGAGTAAATGATGATATATACACCTTTGAATGGGATGGCAATGCTGAGCCAGCTCGTTTAGTTCAACTCAAAATGAACTCTAAAATCCGTTTTCAATGGCTTGAAGACGAAGAACAAGGGCTAGACACCTATTTTGAGCTTGCCTACGTTATAGATGCTATGACTAATTCTGTTATTTTACAAATAACCGATTTTGCTATGCGTTCCGATCTCGAAAGCAATGCTGCTATTTGGCACCAAGCAATCAATGACCTCAAGCGTATTATTGGCGGTTAATAAAGGCTTTTTCCCAATCCAAAGGTTTCGCATTATTGCGTAAATTTGCCTAAATAACCTTGCTTGAAACGTCTCGTTCAGTTTAGCCTCAAGTCTTTTACCGGACCATTCATCGTGACTCTATTGATCTCGATGTTTATGCTCATCTTGCAGTTTTTTTGGGTCTATATTGATGACCTAATGGGTAAAGACCTGAGTATTTGGGTCATATTA
>JAURNL010000047.1 GCA_030830205.1 Crocinitomicaceae bacterium
ATGTGGTGAAATTGGTAGACACGCCAGACTTAGGATCTGGTGCCGAGAGGTGTGCGGGTTCGAGTCCCTCCATCCGCACTAAGGTCTCGTTGGCTCAACGAGGCCTTTTTTTTTAAATATTAGGCTTAACAAAACGATCGTATGAAAATTACACGTCAAGAAATCGATGCCCAAAATGGTGTATTAAAAGTAGAAATTGCAGCCGCTGACTACCAGCAAAAAGTGAAAACAGCGCTTGATAAATACCGTAAAACAGCAAAAATTCCTGGCTTCCGACCAGGTCATGTTCCTGCGGCCCTTATTCAAAAACAATATGGTAAGTCTGTCCTTTTGGAGGAGCTTAACAAACTCACCAACGATGCTATTTATCGTTATGTCATCGACGAAAAACTTGAATTACTTGGAAATCCTTTACCAATAGAAAATGGTGTAGAAGGAAGTTTTGATGAGCCTCAGGATTTCACATTCAGTTATGAAATAGGTTATAGCCCTTCATTTGAATTACCGATTACTTCTAAAACAAAAATGGAGTATAACACGGTTAAAATAGACAAAAAACTCCTCGACAAACAAACTGAAGATCTTCGACGTCGCTATGGCAAATTAATCTCTTCTGCCGAGGTTAGCGACAAAGACATGGTAATGGGTAAATTCGAAGAATTAGACGCCAACGATATAAAGGCTGGAGGAATCAGTCATTCTACTACCATTTCAATGGAATTCTTAGAAAATAAAAAAGCTATCAAATTACTCGTTGGTAAGAAAATTAATGATGCTTTTGAATTGGATCTAGCTCTTGTTTCAAAGGGTCCTGAGGATGCTGCTGCTATGTTGGGGATTACTCCTGAGGCATATGCTGAATTATCTTCAAAATTCCAATTCACTATCAACGACATCAAGCGCATGGAAATGGCTGAGCTCAATGAAGAACTCTTTCAAAAGTTATTTGGTGATGAAGTAAAAACAGAAGCTGAAATGATGACGCGCATAGAGGCTGATCTTGCCCGCATGTTTGAAGAAGATGCTGATCGTTTATTTACTAAGAAAGTTTTTGATTTACTGTTATCCGAAACAAAAATGAAATTCCCTGAGGAATTCTTGAAAAGATGGATAAAGTCTTCTTCCGAAAAACCAGTTTCAGACGAAGACCTTGATCGTGAATTTGCTGCGTATCTAGATTCATTGAAATGGCAGCTGATTCAAACAAAAATCTTCAAAGACAATAATATCCAACTTACTAATGAAGAAGTGATTAATTTCACCAAATCACTGGTAATTGGAAACTATGCACAATACGGACTTCCTGCTCCAGACGATGCCGAACTCACTGAGACAGCGCAACGTTTATTACAAAATAAAGAGCAAGCAAATGGCATCTATGACCGTCTAGCAGAAGGAAAGCTTACCGCTTACTTCAAAAACACAGTTAGCATGACCAAGAAGGAATTGGCCTATGATGACTTTGTTGCCTTAGCGCAAGCATAAGCTTTTGACTATAGTCGTCATTCGATTGAAAAATCAAGCGACATCCCAATCTAAAACCAACAAATTTTTGTTGGTTTTTTTATGCCCATAAAAATGTTGGATCTGTCTGATCATTGCCTCAAGATGCTGCATTTTCATACTTCGATTCGGAATAAGGGCAAGTATTTCTCTTGCGGGAGCTGCTTCTAAATCGGCTATAGCCTTGATGCCACTCTGTTGACATTCTTGAAGTTTATAATTGGAGGGTATCAGGGTATAGCCCCCATTTTTCTCTACCATCTCAATCAGAAGAGGTAAATTACCGCCTTCGTAGTCCCAATCACCTCCAGCTTGTTCTACGTTTAATTGGCAAAAATGAAGCATTTGGGTGCGAAGACAATTGCCTTGGTTGAGTAACCATGGATGGAGTTGTTGTATGTTTTCAAAAGTAATTTTATCCCCAATTACCTCAGGGCAATAAACTTGGATTTCTTCTAAAAATAATGGTATACTCCGAAGGCGACTGTCATAATGAGGGCCCGCAATAATAGCCATATCTAATTCCTTTCTTTCTAGGGCTTCTAGGCATGAAGTTGTTTTGAGCTCTTGTATTTTGAGTTTAATATTGCCGAAGTCTGAGATCCATGAGCTAAATAAGTCGGGAAGTAAATAGGCTGCAATGGTAGGAATGATTCCAATCCGAACCTCTTCTTTAACCTTTCCTTTAAGCTGGTCAGAAAGTAATTTGATTTTGTCAGTTTCTGCAAGTATTTCTCTGAGAATAGGTATTAATTTTTCTCCTGAAGGTGTAAGTTGTAATGGATTGGTATCGCGATCAAAAATTGGGTAGCCAAGTGTTTCTTCAGCCTTTTTGATTTGCATGGATAAAGTCGGTTGAGTGACAAAACAACGCTCACTTGCTCTTTGAAACAAGCGTTCTTCGCTCAGCACGACAATATAGTTCATTTGTTGAATGGAAATCATATAGATAGAATCTATACAAATATAAAATAAATTGAAATAAATTATAGTATGTCTCCAACTAAAGCGCCGTATCTTTGTTGCATAAATTAGTAATCCTTAAAAATTTAACAATATGTCAACTTTAGTTGGAAAAAAATTCCCAGACATCACAGTAAAAGCCATCGACGAAATGGGCGATGCTTTTCAATTGAATGTATTGAAACAAGCCGTAGACAACAACAAGAAAGTAGTCTTATTTTGGTATCCGAAAGATTTTACTTTTGTCTGCCCAACTGAAATCCATGCATTCCAAGAGGCAGCATCTGAATTTGAAAAACGCAATACCATTGTTATTGGTGCTTCTTGTGACACTGCAGAAGTTCATTTTGCTTGGCTAAATACTGCAAAAGATAATGGCGGTATTGAAGGAGTGCGTTTTCCATTAATCGCAGATTCCACTCGTTTATTAGCCCAAGAGTTGGGTATTTTGGACTACGATATGTTTGATGAAGACAATATGGCCGGAGATAACGTTCCTTATCGTGCTACATACTTGCTAGATGAAACAGGAATGGTCTTTCATGAGTCTGTCAATCATTTCCCAGTAGGTCGCAATGTCAATGAATACATCCGTTTAATCGATGCATTCGCACATGTTCAAAAACATGGTGAAGTTTGCCCTGCTAATTGGGAAGAAGGAAAAGACGCAATGAATGCTACACGAAACGGAGTTGCAGATTACCTAAGCAAACACTAAGCATATGTTCAACGACCTCACTTCCGATACCCTAGACCAAGTTCTGGCTTCAAACGATAAGGTAATGGTTCAGTATGGCGCTGGTTGGTGTGGCAATTGTAAAATAACCAAACCAAAGTTCAAACGTCTTGCTGAATCTCACCCCGATATCGCATTTATTTATGTAGATGCAGAACATCATCCAAATTCCCGTCAATTTGCTAACGTAAGTAACTTACCTACATTCGCTGCATTTGAAGGTGGTAAATTGGTGTCTGAAGCACAAGGAAATAAAATAGAAACCATTCAAGAAGTTCTAGATGCGCTTACCAGTCATTAAACACCTTGTTGAGTTCATTGAGCAAAACGATGAGGACTACCTCAATGAAACGATTGAAACACTCGAATTCTTAATCGATGCCCCCGGAATTAAAGACGAAGAACTCGATGTTATTGGTGAATTGCTTTCGAATTTCTCTGGTGCACTAGAGGTTCACAAGGAAATTCAGAATGGCGCAACCAAACGAGAAGCTTTAAATGGCTTTATGAAACGGGTTACCGGATCGATTAACTAACTTAAAACCACCTTCGGGTGGTTTTTTTATGCCTATCTTTGCGGCATGTCAGATTTACTGAATAAGTTAGAAGCCATTCATTTCCGCTTCATAGAAGTCGGCAAAATGATCACAGACCCCGATATCATTTCGGATATGAGTCGCTATGTGAAATTGAATAAGGAATACCGCGATCTAGAAGTTCTAGATGAAGCCTATTTGCGTTATAAACTTTTATTGAGCAATCTCCAAAGTTCAAAAGAATTGCTAGAAGAGGAGCAAGATCCTGAAATGCGCGAAATGGCCAAATCAGAAATTGATGAACTCGAACAAGCACGCCCTCTACTCGAAGAGGAGATCAAAATGTTACTGATTCCCAAAGATCCAGAGGACGATAAAAATGCCATTATAGAATTGCGTGCAGGTACAGGTGGTGATGAAGCATGTATATTTGTTGAAGATATTTACCGCATGTATACCATGTACTTTAAAGCAATGGGTTGGAATGTAGACTTACTCAATTCTTCTGAGGGTTCGGTAAAAGGTTACAAAGAAATCTCCATGGAAATTACTGGAACAGGGATTTACGGATCTTTAAAATTTGAGTCTGGTGTCCATCGGGTTCAGCGTGTTCCAGAAACAGAATCCCAAGGCCGTGTACATACCTCTGCGATCACAGTTGCTGTATTACCCGAAGCAGAGGAAGTTGACTTTGAACTCGACATGAACGACGTTAGAAAGGATACCTTCAGAGCATCCGGAGCTGGAGGGCAGCACATTAATAAAACGGAATCTGCCATCAGATTAACCCACATCCCAACGGGTGTAGTTGTAGAATGTCAAGATGGTCGCTCACAACATAAAAACTTAGAGAAAGCTATTTCGGTTTTACGTTCACGCTTGTATCAACAAGAGCTTGATCGTGTTCATAACGAACGAGCTGCACAGCGTAAAACACTTGTTTCTACCGGGGACCGCTCTGCAAAAATTCGTACTTATAACTATCCGCAGGGACGCATTACAGACCACCGTATTAATAAAACGATGTACAACCTGAGTGCATTCATGAATGGTGATATCCAAGAAATGTTAGATGCGCTCAAAATGGCAGAAAATGCCGAAAAATTGAAAGGAGAAACGGCATGACCAAAGCAGCACTCATCGAGCAAATCAAACTAAAGGAAAGTTTTTTGTGTGTTGGCCTCGATCCAGATTTGGATAAGATTCCACCACATTTGCTTCAAACCGAGGATCCACTCTTCGAGTTTTGTAAGGCCATTATTGATGCTACGCATCCTTATGCAGTTGCATTCAAGCCAAATACAGCCTTTTTTGAATGCCATGGAGCCGCAGGTTGGGCATCTTTAGAAAAAACCATTGCTTATATCCCCAAGGAATGTATGGTAATTGCTGATGCAAAAAGAGGAGATATAGGAAATACATCAACTTATTACGCAAAGACATTTTTTGATCATATGAATGCAGATGCCCTTACAGTGGCACCTTACATGGGATCAGATTCAGTCTTACCATTTTTACAGTTTAAGAATAAATGGGTTGTTTTGTTGGCATTGACATCTAATGAGGGCGCCAAAGATTTTCAGTTATCAGCAGTAAATGGCAAATCACTTTTTGAGCATGTTTTAGAAAAATCTCAAGAATGGGGAAGTCCTGAAAACTTAATGTATGTTGTTGGCGCAACTAGAGCAGAGGATATTGCTCGTGTTAGATCATGTGCACCGGATTACTTCTTTTTAGTTCCAGGAGTTGGTGCTCAGGGGGGTGATCTAGAGACCGTAGTAAAGTACGGTGCGAATGCCGAATGTGGATTATTGGTCAACTCTTCACGTGCAATTATTTATGCAAGTAACGGAGTTGATTTTGCTCAAGCAGCAAAAAATGAAGCGCTAAAAATGCAGGCTCAAATGTCCTCACACGTTCAGCGCTTCAATCTGTAAAAGCGCTAGTTTAGCGTGTCGCTAAATCTGCACTTTGTGTAGTTTGCTCTAGTTTTCCGTATGCATCACAACTTGCTGTACGTCCTGCGCCACAAGAAGCTAGCATAATCAAAGTTACAAATGCTGCTAGGAAAAGGAAAGATTTTGTTTTCATGGTGTTTGTTTGTTGTTGTTGCGTTTAACGTCTCTGAGCCATCAAAGTTACAATTTTTAAAAAAAATGAGCGTTAATTCTTCAAAAGGAAAGGATGCAAGTCATATTAAAGGTACTTATTATCATTGGCTTTGTTGCCAAAATTGATGCGCAAGAATATGCCCTTGATCCAAAGTCTGCTATTCTTCCCAAAGAACTTTTATCTCTGAAAATCGATACCGCTGCACGTTATTCAGTTAAAGAATGGTACGAGCTATCTGGTCAGTGGCAAATTGAAGCAATTGACAAAGGGTATTTTCTATTTTCGTTGAAACCTTCTTTTCAATCAGACTCTACTGTTTTTTTTAAAATCTATACTGGGCCTTACTTTGATGGAATTGCCATGAAGCGTTCAGGTTCAGATGAGGTCAAATGGTTGAACGCTAAGGATTTAACAAAGATTGTGCGGGATACATTACATGTCCTTCTCAATAGTGGTTATCCTTTTGCTCAAGTTGGTTTGAACTTCAGTTCTGGTGAGCAAGCGCTATTTTTCTTAGAAACAGTTAAAGGTCCCAAAGTACAATGGGGGCAATTTGTCATTCGTCCCGAGGGGATTATACAAGAAAAAGTATTACGCAATTTATTGCAGATTTATCCAGGTGATGTTTTTGAGGAGGAGAAGCTACTTCAGATACAAGCTCAATTTGAAGGACAGCTTCCGTTCAAATTTTTACGAGCACCAGAATGGGCTTATACTGGAGCGTATGCTGATCTATATTTATATCTGGAAAGAATTAAATTGAGTTCTGCTACAGCTATAATTGGTTTGCAACAAAATCCTGCTACTCAAAAAAATGCACTGGTTGGAGAATTCAATCTAAACCTTCAGAATTCTTTGCAGAAAAATGAACAATTTTTATTGCATTGGCGAAGTATTGCCCCTCAGACTCAAATGCTCAAAAGTTCCCTAACTTGGCCATATATTGCAGGTTCTGCATATGGATTAAATGCAGGTTTTACACTCTATCGCCGAGACAGTTTATTTTTGGAGGTGAAAGGAAATTTAGGGCTTACTTATTTGTTTGCGAACAGTTGGCAAGTCATGGCTCAATTAGATTTTTGGCGTTCGAATAATTTACTTTCTGTCGTTTCCAATTCGCAATTAGAGAATTTTAATACACTATCCTATGGAATAGGATTGCAGCGACAACAGCTTGATTTTTTACCTAATCCGAGTAGGGGAATGCAATTCAAGGCTCTTTATCTGGTAGGAAATAAAAAAACAGATATTTCTCAACTAGCATGGCGATTTGAACTTTCTCAACGTTATTTTATTCCACTTTCCAAACGCCACATTCTCAGTTTTAGACAAGATGTTAATCATATTCAAAGTTCAACACTTTTTGTGAATGAATTGTATCGTTTTGGTGGGTTGGAGCGGATGCGTGGATTTGATGAAGAGGCATTTTTTGCTTCAACGGTTGTCTTCGCAGGATTAGAGTATCGTTTCCTTTTAGATCAATATGCACATTTTTTAGTTTTTTCTGATTGGTCTTGGTTTGAAAATAAGGTACAGAATATTTCGCGCACAGGCGTTTATGCATTAGGTGTAGGCTTGGTCTTGGGTTCTGACAAAGGGCAATTCAAATTAAGTTATGGTTTGGGTACTGAAATTGGAAATACGCTCCAATTGAATGCTGGAAAACTTCACTTAGGCTATATTTCCTATTTTTAAACTATGAAAATTATTTTTGCGAGTCATAACCAAAAAAAAGCAGTAGAAATTCGTTCGGTTCTTCCTGAAGGCCTTTCCTTACTAACGCTTCATGATTTAGCCTTGAATGAAGAAATTCCAGAAGAAGAACCAACCATTGAAGGAAATTCAGCCTTTAAAGCAAATTGGGTATTCAAACGTTTTGGCTTACCTTGTTTTGCTGATGATACCGGACTAGAAGTTCATGCTTTAAATGGCGCACCAGGTGTGCATTCCGCGCGTTATGCAGGTTCTGATCGCAGTGATGATGCAAATATCAATAAGCTATTGGAATCTCTCGTGCATAGTTCTGATCGAAGCGCACAATTTAAAACTGTTATGACGTATTGTGATGTCAATACTCAAATTCAATTTACGGGTATTGTTAAAGGGGTGATAACAAATGAAAAGGTGGGTGAATTTGGTTTTGGTTATGACCCTGTATTTATCCCAGAAGATCAAACATTGACTTTTGGTCAAATGTCACTCGCTCAAAAGAATTTATATAGCCATCGAGCAAGAGCTATGGCGCAATTTATTGATTTTTTGAAAGCAAAGATTGTCTAGCCTTCAATTAAGATCGCCACGGATTGTACATCTCCATTAATTGGAGGAGAAATCTTAGTAATTTTTACTTGAAGGTGCTCAATACCTTTAAGTTCATGTTGAATCCGATTTACGATTCTTTGTCCTACGTGTTCAATGAGTTTGGAACGAATCGCCATTTCTTGGCAAACAATTCGATTAACGTCGACATAATCAATGGTATCAGATAAGGTGTCAAGTGCTGCAGCTTTGCTGAAATCAGTGAGGATTTCGACATCTACAATGTAATGACCTCCGATTCGAGCTTCTTCGGGTAGACAGCCATGAAAGGCGTAACATTGGATGCCGTTGACAAATATTTTATGCTTCATGAAGAATTTGTTCTACTGCAGCTAGTCCTAAATCTATACGCGCAAGTACTTCCTCTTTACCTAGAAATTCTGAAATTTCAAACATGCCAGGACCTGCGCCTACACCGGTTAGTACTAGGCGATAGGGAAGGAGAACAGCACCAATCCCGAGTTGTTTTTCGGAAAGAAAGGATTTAAAGGTTTGTTCAATATTCGTAGAGGTGAAGTCACTTAATTCAACAATTAATGCTTTCCATTCGTTGATGTAGCCTGTAGTTTCAGATTTCCATTTTTTACGAATTGTATCAGCATCAAAAGAAGTTGGCCGTTCAAACAGGTATGCGCCATCTGTGAGGATGTCTTGGGCAAATGTAGCACGTTCTTTCATAAGGCTACAGATTCGCTCTAGTTCGAGATCTGATTGCTTCAATTCTGTAATTTCGCGTAATTGTTGGGCCAGTTCGGAATTCGGCAGTGATCTAAGGTATTGTTGTTGGAACCATTTGGTTTTTTCTGGGTCAAATTTAGCTCCTGCTTTACTTACTCTTTCTAATGAAAAGGCTTCAACTAATTCTTCAAGTGTGAATATTTCTTGTGTTGTGCCAGGATTCCAACCTAATAGTGCAAGCATGTTGATGAAGGCGCCTGGAACATAACCTTTTTCACGATAACCAGAGTACAATTCCCCTTCTATTGTTGTCCAATTCGTAGGGAAGACAGGAAATCCAAGTCGGTCACCATCTCTTTTGGAAAGTTTACCATTGCCATCTGGACGCAATAGGAGTGGAAGGTGTGCAAATTCGGGGCAATCCCAACCAAAGGCTTCATAAAGTAAGATATGTAATGGCGCTGATGGTAGCCATTCTTCACCTCGAATAACATGACTGATAGCCATTGTGTGGTCATCAACAATATTGGCAAGATGATAAGTAGGCATGCCGTCACTTTTGAAAAGTACTTTATCGTCAAGATTGTTGGTATTGACCACTACCCATCCGCGAATGAGATCATGGAAACGCACATCGCGATTGCGAGGCATTTTCATTCGGATGACAAAAGGCTCGCCCTTTGCCAAAAGTTGCTCTACCTCTGATTGTGGAAGCGTGAGGGAATTGCGCATGCTACTGCGAGTCACACTGTTATATTGCCAATTAGGCATTCCCATCGCTTTTGCTTGATCGCGCATTCGGTCAAGGTCCTCGGCACTGTCAAAGGCGTAATAGGCTTTGTCTTCGGCAATGAGTTGTTCAGCAAAAGGCTTATACATCTCTTTGCGTTCTGATTGCACATATGGACCGAATTCACCACCTAATCCTGGGCCTTCTGTAGGCATGATTCCACACCATTTGAGGGCATCCATTATATAATCTTGAGCACCTGCAACAAAGCGTGTTTGGTCCGTATCTTCGATACGAATTAGAAAAGTACCGTTGTGTTTTTTTGCAAAAAGATAATTGTAAAGGGCTGTGCGAACTCCTCCCATATGGAGTGGTCCAGTAGGAGAAGGGGCAAAGCGAACGCGAACTGAAGACATAAGAAATTTTATAGGATGCAAAGATAGTAAATTGAAGAAGAAATGTCCATTCAATTATGAGGAGACCTTCTTTTGAATAATTTTTAACCGTCCTTGTTCGATTTCAATTACTCCGAGCCTAACCCCTGCCCAACCAACCTGATGAATCCAAACCTGTCCACCTTCATTGTTTTGAATGAGAACAGGTTCATCCATAAAAGTATGGGTATGTCCCCCTAATATCAAATCAATACCCGAGACTTTTTTGGCAAGAAGTAAATCGCTTGGTTTGGACGGATCTTCATATTGATGGCCTAAATGAGACAAGCAAATAATAATATTACACTTTGCTTTTTTTAAGGTATAAATGATATTTTTTGCACTTTCATATGGATCTTTCATCTGAATACCCAGAAAATTACTTTGAGGTACCAAACCATTTAAATCAACGCCAAGTCCAAAAATACCAACTTTATAAGGACCCTTATCAATGATTTGAAACGGTAGCACCACGTCTGCCATTGGTGTTTGTCCAAAATCATAATTTGAATTGACAAAGCTAAATGTAGCATGTTGTTGTGCATTCATAAACCCATCAATACCAATGTCAAAGTCATGGTTGCCTAGCGTTACTACATCATAATTAAGTTTACTCATTAGTTTCATTTCTAATGTCCCATGGAAGCGATTGAAATAAGGTGTTCCTTGAAAAATATCTCCAGAATCAAATAATAAGACATGCGGATTTGCTGCTCTGTATTCATGTATAAGTTTGGCACGAGCTATCACCCCTCCTTGGTTAGGGTACTTAGTATGATTTGCAGGTAGGGGATCAATTTGAGAGTGTGTGTCGTTGGTATGTAGGATGACCAATTTATGTGCTTTTTTCTTAAATGGATGCGCTTTTAACCATTGCGGAAAAGCAAAAGCAAGGGATAAAAGTCCGAGTTTTTTAAGTAAACTTCTTCGAGTCAATCTCATGGTAAGTATCTTGTTTGAGAATCAATGACTAAAGTTTGTTGATGTTTAGCCTCGCTTATGAAAATATCTCTGAGCAGGAGGTTTGTTTCAATTTTTTCCAGATTTAAGAAAAAGGACATTTGATCACCGCCATTAGCTAAGAAGTCAGAGGTGAGTATCCAAATATATTCATTTGAAGGCTGTAAGTCGGGAATAACTAATTTTCCCGAAATATATTTGCAATTGGCCATTGGCTCTCCACCACTTTGTTGTAGGTAAATCTCAATTAATTGCAGTTGGTCTAAAGGATAGCGCACCATTACAAGTCTGTTATCAAAAGGCATGAGTTTGTAAAAGTCTTGAAGAGTCAAGTAGCCTGCGCCAAATGAGCTCCGTAGCCCTCCTTTATTTAATAAACAGATTAAAGGTTCATTCGTATTTCTTTGTATGTTGGGGCAGGAGAGTATGGCGTCTGCACACCAATTCATTAAGTTTGAGGACGGTCTTTGGATAATAAGATCTTCATTACAAAATGCCACACGTTTGTTGAATTCTGTCTCTAAGGTATCTTGATATGGCAGAAGAAATTGCGTAATTGAAAATTCAGCCAGGATGCTCTCCTTATCGTTTTGTATATTCTTTACAGATATACTTTTGATTTTTATTGCTGGGTTAAAATGCACAGAGCAAGCCATTAGGCTTGCTCCGACAATTGTATAGTATAAGTATTTAGTCATTATTCAATGACAAATTCTCTTTTAGTTTGACCGTATGGTGTAGTTACAGAAATAAAGTAAACTCCTGGTTTAAATTCACTTATTGGTAAGGCTAAAACTGGGACTTTTATTTGATTATTACTACTTACTTGACGCCCTTGAATGTCGTAAATCTCATATCCTGTAATTTCTAAGCCGTTGACCTGTGCATACAGCGTTTGTGAAGCAGGTACCGGGAAAACTGAGAAATTTTGATCTAGTTTTTCAGTTAGCCCCATATCACAGAATAAATAACTCATATTTGAGAAATTGATATGGCATGCAAAGTAAGCTGAATCTATGAATGGGTTTCGGTTACCTTGTAGTGTAGCAACATATTCGTGTCGTGCAATTTCATAATTATCGGGTGCATCAGCAAAATGCCAAGTTTTGAGGGATTCTTGACTTTGGTTTGCAGGGAGTTCCCAAGTATTTCCTGATTGACCATTATAGCAAGTCGCCATATAAAAAATAGAACGTGCTGCATTTCCTTTTTGCTCTGGTCTTGGCTCATAAACCAACTGATTACCACTGTATCCAACACGGCCTCCTAAATAAGTGAATACGACATTTCCGTCAATATCCATCAATGGAAGATTGCTTCGTGGTGTGTTAGCTTGTTGAAGGTTGGTAGGCCAAAGATTGTGTTGGTCATTGTACTCAGGTTTTTCAGGACTATCACATGGGAATGTTGGCATCCAAGAATGAGAATAGGTATGTTCACGTGAATAACCAACAGCAGACCAAGAAAAAGGATCATTAAATACCTTTCGTTCGCCAGAATAAACGCATTCTACATATGATTGGCCGTTCGTGGTATCTCTTACCTCATATTGGTTCATCATGGTCGTAAGATAGTTGTAATAGGTAATTGAAGTGTGAGGATTGATAAGTGCACTTAAATCGGATAAAAATGTGCTTGATCCGGAGTTAATTCCGTTGTAGTATGTTCCTATTTGACTACCTGGTGTTTCCCATTGAGCAGTTGCAGGAATAGTTTGGTCATAGTTTTGGAAACCATCAGGGCCGTTGAATGCAAAAACAGCAAAAACATAACTAGTATTAGCAACAACGTGTCTTGGAGAGATTGAAGTTCCTGGGCCAACATAGGCTACTTTTGCATTACCAATAACATCACCTCTTTTATAGGTTGTTCCATCTAAAGGGTAGCCTTGGATCGGTGTAGAAGCATCTCCTTCTTTCCATAAGACTAAATATTTTTCTGCTCCGGTTGGTGTGAATTCACCAACTATTTTATATGGCGTAGTGACACTGAAATTAATAGAGTTTGACTCAGGGTTTACCGGTTCCGTAGCTAAGTTGTTAATCCCAATTCCGTAAAGATTAATGATATAAGGATTTTCATCGTCATCGTCATTGGCGATAGCAAGCGTTGCTAATCGAGAGCCTGTTCCACCTGGGGTAAAGTTGAGTGTAATATTTTGGCTGCTTGTGCCACCAACAATTACATTTGCGTTGCAAGAAAAGTCCGCAGCATTTGCACCACTTAGGGTTGCGCCAGAAACTGTGAGATTTTGAACACCATAGTTCTCAATGGTAATAGTTGTAGTTGAAGCAGTCCCAACAACGTAGGTATCTCCAGTTAGAACATCATTTCCATCAATTTTTATATTGATTTCTCTGGCAGGTGCTACATAAGTGAAGATGTCTTGAGTACTTCTTGGGATCAATTGATAATTGGCATTGAATTGACCTAAGAGCCCAATGATACTAATGGGGCCTGTTGGTATCGCAGTGCCGTCAATATTAGTTGTGCCATTAATACGAACATCAAAGGTATTTGAGCCGTCAAAGACTTGGACTGTGCTATTACCAGATGCAAAATTTCCTGTCTGAACAAAATTTACGTTATCTAGGCGAATAAGTTGACCTTCAAGGTTTTCTCCAGCATTTGGAATTGGAATCACCAGTGGACTAGGCTGAATGACTGCTTGTCCATGGTTTGTAAAGGTGTTCGTAGGAGAAAGTTCAAGTAAGCCACTGAATTCAAATAAAACACCGGTTGCAGTAATTGAATCGCCTTTTTGAACTGTATTTAGATTGCTTCCATAACAAGCAATACCTGCCGTGCCATCTTGAATATAACGGATAGGGCCTAATTCACTTCCGTTTGTTACAACGCCTGTGACTGTAACTGTTTGACCAATCCCTAAATTGCGGACTTGGGCAATGGTTTGTGCAAAAGTCTGGTGACCAAGTGCCAACATGACTAAACTGAGTAATGATTTTTTCATAATTAGAATTGAATTGCTAGATTGATATTGAAGCGCAAGCCTTGACCAAACATGACGGTTGCTGAGCGCGCATCAAACTGATCATAAATGCCATTTGCATTATTGGTGGCATCTGAAATAAAAGAAGTATTCAATAGATTCGTGATGGCACACCCAAACCTGAATTGTTTGTAACGGTATCCTGCGAATAAATTGACTAAAGAGTAAGAAGGTATTTTCCAAGAATCTCGGCCGCCGTTGGCACCTTGTAGAGAAAACGGATCAAAGTTTGCATAATAGCGGTCAAATAACTGACCTTGTACTTTGATATATGCATTTTTGATTGGTTCGTAGCGCAATGACGCAGCAAGTGCAGATTGGGCAGCATCTCCTACATGAACTCCTTTGGCATCAAAAGTGAATTCTAAGGAATCATACTGAGGAATAAATACGGTTTTACTTGAGTTCCAAATCCAATTACCAATGGAGAACATGAAGTCAAAAGAAAGTTTTGGAGAAATTTCCCAAGCGACGTCAATTTCTTGCCCCATATGTATGGCATCCATACCATTGATATTAACGCGTATAAATTCTGTTGGGTCATTTGGGTCTGGCACTGCTACTCCATATGGAAAGGGTTTGTTTTTCCAATTTGTAAAGTAGGCATTGTAATTGATGCCAAAGCGTTTGTTGGAGTAATGGTATCCTCCCTCTGCAGCATAGATGATTTCATTAACAATTTCACCAAAAAATGAATTGGTGTTATTATCTATGACATTTGAAAATTGTGGTGTTCGGTTGAGGTAACCTAGATTACAGTAAATGTCATTGAACTTGTTAAGTTTGTAGCTTAACCCCCCTTTTATTGTAACTCCTGGAATGTATTTCCAATCTGTTGAAAAATAAGTTAAGCCTGCCGAACCTGCATGGTATGTTTGCCCGTTATAAAGAATGGTATCAAGCGCACCAATTCGCAAAATGGTATCGCCAAGATCAAGCACTTTGCGTTGGAAATAGTCTATCCCTTTATACCCATTGAGTATGCCCGATACATTTGCAAACCAATTGATTCGTTCACCATTATGTTCTACTTGTCCAAATACACCCGCATAGGTTACGACACCATCGCGGTCGGCATTGAACGTGTTTTTGGCAATTTTGTCGCCAACTCGCTGCATCGGGTCTGGGTCATTGAAATTAGCCGTACTTACAAAGTAATCTGCACCTAATAAGTCAGTAATTACTTGATAATGACGTCCTTCGTAATAGCGGTAGTCTAGGCCACCAGAAAAGCTTGTATTTTTTGAATGTTGGTAATTGAATTGACCAAGATAGCCTAACCAAAAATGGTTATTCATACTAGCCAAGAGTATCTGACTTGCTTTAATTTCAGTTGCCGAGTAGAGGGGATCAATATTAGGTGTTCCAAAAAGAGAATTTACTTGATTTTCTGTAATCATTTGATCCCAGTCGATATTGGCGTTGTCATCTCTAAGGATGGCTGAAGAATTGAAGATGCTGGTGCCTCCACCACGACCGATTGAAAGGTAGGCGAGGTTTGAGATATCTAACTTATCATTAATGGACCAAAAATCTTTGAGTGTAATTTGCGGTTTGTTGTAAAAATTTCGTCTTTCATTTAATATTTCACGTTCCCCAACACTGTTAGTTACATAACCCCAATGCTGGTTGTATCGAATCCCCATGTCGCTAAGGATAAGTGTTGAGTCGTAGGGAACACCAATGTTCTGGGAGCGATTGGCATCCCAATATTGAATACTTTGGTTGTAAGAGCGTTGACCATGTTTTTGAGGTGCTGCGAAAGCCGACAAGGTAATTAAATGTTTGTCGAGACGCTTGGATATTTTGGTGTAGCCAAAAAAACCTTGCGTTGGTGTTCCATCTACCCAGCCTTGACCTTGTTTGTAGGATGCGGAAAAGGTTAGCCCCCAACCAGATTTGGTCATGCCGGTATTGTAGGATAGAGAGCTGCGTAAAAAATTCCCTGTGGCGTATTCTTGTTTGAAACTACCTCCTTTTTTTGTACCAACACCTTGGGTGATTATATTAATCGTACCTCCGATTGAAGGCATTGCGATTTTGGTGGCGCCAAGCCCACGTTGAACTTGCATTTGAGATGTAATCGCATCAAGACCAAACCAATTAGACCAATAAACCGCACCATTTTCCATATCATTGACTGGAACACCGTCTATCATAACGCCAACATTTCGTTGATCAAAACCTCGAACATTTATGCGTGCATCACCATCTCCTCCACCTTGGTTTGTAGCATAGACGCCAGCAGTACCGTTGAGTAACATGGGTAAATCCCGAGAAGCAAGTTCCTCATTGATTTTTTTGGTGTCAATTTTGGTTACGGCTACTGGGACGTTCTGGCCTCTAACAAGATTACCTATAACACGAACTTCACGTTCTTCTTGCGTTGCTCTAATGGTAAAATTATGCACTACAACTGCTTGGTTAAGCATGACATCAGCCCGCAGCGTATCGTTTAGAGGGAGTGTGAACTGAACTTGGTACTTACCAAATGGAAGATTGACAATTTCATAAATTCCTTGATCATTTGTAGCTACTCTCGTAACTACTGATCCTTGGTTGTACAAGGTGATTTTAGCACCTGCCACAGGGGTGTCTCCTGGAGTCATGAGAGCTGCCCCAAATATTTTTCCTTTTTGCTGAGCGCACACGAGCGTTGGTAGCGTCGTAAGCAACACAAAGAACAGAAGGCGCATCTTAGCGAAGGATAACTTTGTGTAAGCTTTGTTCTCCTGAGTTGGAGGTGAGTCTCAAAAAGTAAACTCCATGCAGCTGTTCCAAATGGATTTCGACCACTTGTTGAGCACTTGGGATATTTAATTCTTTTACTTGTTGCCCCAAGGCTGTGATAACTTGGATTTTACGCACATCATTTTGAGTTTGAACGAAAACAAGTCCATTGCTAGGATTTGGATAAATTGATGGACTTAATTTAGTTTGAGTTGTCAGGCTTATTGAATTACAATCGCACTCATGCGTACCCAAAGAAGACCAATTTCCATCTAGAATTGGATTCCCACTGACACCGTAAAGGGTATCTCCGTTTGCATCGAGGCGCACAATGACTGGAGGAATGCTATCCCATTCCAACAAAGGATCAAAAAACGAAGGGTTCATCGTTTGACCTTTGAGTATTGTTGCTTTGCGAATAAGGCTATGGTCTTTGGTGAGTAAAACGCCTAATCCGGTGCTATAAGGGAATTGAGAAGACCAAGCTCCGTCGTTTCCTGATGATGTTCCTGTTTCGTTTGCTGGATTTTCTCCAATTTTTCCAAATACATCAATAATAGCAAAACCAGTAACGTTTGTCGCATTTACAACGGCGGTAGAGGTAGTAGGTAATGTGCCTTTAGCAAGTAATATTGCATCGTTTCCATTCCAATACCAAGCGTTAGAAACATTATAATCTGCACAATAGAAACCGTCTGCTTTGGCTTGAAGTGAATCCCAAACAGGAGCCTCTTGACCAGTTCCATTTGGGTCGGTTTTAGCAATTACACCAACATAAACACCTTTGGGAGGTACGACACCTGAAAGTTGAACAGAGTTGGCAACTGTTGCGGTTGTTGCCCCATTGGAGTAGCGGCTCACGAAATAACCAGATAGATCGATAGGGTTATCTGTTGGATTGTAAATTTCTAGGGCTTTGTTGTTCGACCATCCTTCTACATATTCCGAAATGAAAAGTTCGTTACATGAATTCTGCGCGTTTGCTAACAGTGTAAAAGAAAAAGATAATAGAAGTAGTATTTGCTTCATGATTTTAAGTTTATTCCAACTGACAATCAGCTATTAAATAAATGAATCGCTTTCAACGGTTTCGGCGCTACGCAGGCTTCAAGGAGGTCGTAAAAAGCTTCTACAAAAATAGGGATTTTACGTACAAAGTACCAATTCAGTAATAAAAAGAATGATGATTTTTTATTAAACAAGAGATTACTCCTTTGTTACTTTCTAAAACTATGTAATTTTAGAGTTCAATTCAATACATTAAATAGCGTACTATGAAATTAACTTCAATTGTTTTCATACTCTCAACAGTAACCACTCAATTCCTTGCTCAAGAACTTAATGTTGAGCGAATTTGGAAGAATTATGAGTTTTCAGCAAAAAGGGCAGGTTCCTATCAGGCAATGAATGACGGTTTACATTATGTAGAAATGAGTCAGAATGGAGATATTGTATCTGGACTCATAGCAGCGGGATCAACGAGTCAAAACGAGATCATCGTTCCCAAGTCAGCGCTTGTTTATAATGACAATCCTATTGCTGTAGCTGGTTTTGAACTGAATGCCGATGAACAAAAGGTCTTGTTGTGGACAGCTCCTCAACCAATTTATCGTCGCAGTTTTGAAGCTTTTTACTTTTTGTATGACCTCAAAAGCAAAAAACTTGAAGCACTCGATGCAGATCATTCGCCCCAAACTTTAGCTGAATATAGTCCGGACGGTAAAATGGTTTCTTTTATACATGGTAACGATCTTTTTGTAAAAGATTTAACAAGTGGAAAAACGCAAAAAATAACCCAAGACGGTAAACGCAATAAAGTAATTAATGGCACCACAGACTGGGTTTATGAAGAGGAATTTGCAATTACGAAAGCATACGGTTGGTCTCCTGATAGTCGATTTTTAGCCTTTTTGAAATTTGATGAACGTGAAGTGCCAGAGTTTCAGATGGCGATGTATGGAGCATTATACCCTCAACAGTACAAATACAAGTACCCAAAGGCTGGTGAAATAAATAGTGTTGTTACACTCCACCTCTTTGACTTGAAAAATACCAAAATAGAGACTGTTGATCTTGATTCTTATGAGTATATACCTCGTCTGAATTGGTCAAGAAAAAGTAACCAACTCATTGTTCAAACAATGAATCGACATCAAAATCAGCTCAACTATTGGATGGTAGATTGCAATGGAAAAAAGCCAAATACACAAAAGTTTTATACAGAAAACGCCGCAACTTATGTTGAAGTAGATAACAATCTTGTTTTACTTGAGGACGGAAAAGGATTAATTCGAACAAGTGAACAAAGTGGGTTTAATCATTTATATTATTTGGGCTTTGATGGTAGCACCAAAGCAATTACCAATGGCACTTGGGACGTTATAGACTTTTTAGGTATAGATGAAACTGAAAATGTGTTGTATTTTACAAGTGCTCAAGAAGGTGCAATTTATAAATCCATACATTCCATCCATTTGGACGGATCGAAGCAAACTAAGATCTCTCAAGAAAAAGGATACAATGATGCCGCTTTTTTGAGAGGGATGAAATACTTTATACATACCTATTCTAATGCCAATACTCCACCGGTAATAGCACTTAGAAAGGCAGACGGTGAACTCATTCGTATACTTGAAGACAATAATACACTCTTAGAAAAAATGTCTAAAGAATCATTGAGTAATAAAACATTTTTAACGATCTCAACTGCTGATATTGAGTTAAATGCTTCCTTAATCCTGCCAACTAAATACAATCCAGATCTTAAATATCCAGTTTTTGTACATGTATACGGCGGACCAGGACACAACGAAGTGCTAGATGCCTGGGATGGCAATGATTATTTTTTCCATCAACTGCTAGCACAGGAGGGTTACATGGTCTTAAGTATTGACCCACGCGGAACTCAATATAGAGGTGCAGCCTTTAAAAAGTCTACATACCTTCAATTAGGGAAGTTGGAATTGCAAGATGTACTCGCTGCAACCAAAGCCTTTTCAAAAAGACCTGACGTAGATCCAACTCGTTTAGGTATCATGGGTTGGAGTTACGGAGGATTTATGTCGTCTTTAGCAATGACTAAAGGTGAAGGATTATTTAAAATGGGTATTGCGGTCGCCCCTGTGACCAATTGGCGTTTTTATGACAATATTTACACGGAACGCTTTATGCAAACTCCTGAAGAGAATGCTAGTGGTTACGATGATAACTCACCTATTAATTTTGCAACGGACTTACAGGGGAAGTACTTTTTAATTCATGGTGCGGCAGACGATAATGTGCATTATCAAAATAGCATGGAAATGATTTCAGCATTGGTTAAGGCAAACAAACAATTTGATCTCTTTATTTATCCAAACAAAAATCACGGGATTTACGGCGGTAATACGCGCAATCACTTATTCAACATGATTCACGATTATATTCTTCAAGAACTTTAAACTTTAAAGCTTATTAATTGTTTTTAAGTTGAGAATTTGCATCGTTTGCACTTTCTTTTGTAATTTAGACACACTTTTATCAAACATCACATTATCATCACATGAGTGAAACAGCCAAAATCGAACTCGACGGCAAAGTATACGAACTTCCTGTCATCGTCGGATCCGAAAACGAAAAAGCAATTGATATCTCCAAATTGCGCGACCTAACAGGATACGTTACCTTAGATACCGGATACAAAAATACAGGTGCAACCAAAAGCGCTATAACCTTCCTTGATGGTGAAGAAGGCATTTTGCACTACCGTGGTTATTCAATCGAAGAACTTGCTGAAAAGGCTTCCTTTTTAGAAGTGGCATACTTACTTATATACGGTGACCTACCAAACAAAACTGAACTTCATGCTTTTCAAGATAGCATTTGTAAGCATACGTTAGTTCATGAGGATATGAAACAATTTTTTGAAGCCTATCCTTCTAAGGCTCATCCAATGGGTGTGCTTTCATCAATGGTAGCTTCCTTGGCAACATTTTATCCAGAGTCACTTGATCCAAATCGCAGTGCAGACGCCAAGAACCTGACCATTCATCGCCTTCTTGCCAAATTACCAACTTTAGCGGCTTGGTCCTACAAAAACATGATTCGTCATCCGTTCATGTACCCACGCAATGAATACGATTATTGTAAAAACTTCATGTACATGATGTTTTCAATGCCCACTCAAGACTACCACGTAGATCCGGTTGTTATTGATGCGCTCAATAAATTACTTATCCTTCACGCTGACCACGAACAAAATTGTTCAACATCAACTGTCCGTATTGTAGGTTCTTCACAATCTAACCTGTATTCATCAGTATCTGCTGGAATTTCAGCATTATGGGGTCCACTTCATGGTGGAGCTAACCAAGAGGTAATTGAGATGCTCGAGCGCATACATGAAGATGGTGGTAATGTGGATAAATGGGTTGCTAAAGCAAAAGACAAAGCAGATTCTTTCCGTCTTATGGGCTTTGGACACCGTGTCTACAAAAATTTTGATCCACGAGCAAGAATCATCAAAAAGGCTTGTGATGACGTGCTTGAAAAGCTAGGGGTTAATGATCCGCTACTTGAAATTGCGAAAAAATTAGAGAAAGTAGCTCTAGAAGATGAATATTTCAAAGCTAGAAACCTATATCCAAATGTAGACTTCTACTCTGGTATCATTTACAAAGCGCTAGGTATCCCTACAGAAATGTTTACGGTAATGTTTGCAATTGGTAGACTTCCTGGTTGGATCGCACAATGGAAAGAAATGGTTGAGAATAAAGAACCAATTGGACGCCCTCGTCAGATTTACACAGGACACACCAACAGAAATTATACGCCCATTGAGCAACGTTAGAGCTCAGGAATTATCTATTCAAAAAAGGCGCTCAATTGAGCGCCTTTTTTCCTTCAAATAATTCATATTTTCGAAATTCACATTCAATATCGCCATTGAATACTTTGTGCTTCTGAGAAGCTTTTAGACCAATGGCATGAAATCCTTCCAGACTTCCGCTGATTACACAAGCTTTACTTCCTGCCATCTGGTGTTTAAGCCAGGTTCCCATAGTTCCGTAAAGCTCTTCTATGTCCGTAGAAAGCCTTTCGTCGTATGGTGGATTACAAATGATGAATACAGGTGGTTCAATTTTGAGTTTATCAAAAGAGGTAGAGTGCACCTCTACAAAGCGACCAAATGAAAAGGTTCTCAAGTTCCTTCGAGATTTGAGTACCATTTCATCTGAGATATCACCACCAACAATTTTACACGGTAATTCTCTTACAATGCGCGGTGCATTTTGGTATAATTCTTCCCAACAAGCGGCATCATAATTTTTTAAATTTTTAAAGGCATAATGTTGTCTTTCAATGTTACTAGGAATGCCACTGGCTAAAAGTGCAGCTTCAATGAGTAAGGTACCAGATCCGCAG
>JAURNL010000048.1 GCA_030830205.1 Crocinitomicaceae bacterium
TGTGGCGAAAAATCAAAATGAAAGAAGAAGACTTGTAGAAGGCAGGATAGAATATCTAAAACAAGAGCGGGAAAAAATAAATACCAGGGAAAAAGAAGCTAATATAAAAAGGAAACAAATTATTGAAAAACTACCAAACGAAATATTTGTGAACTCCAAATTTTCAGTTCACCTTGCAGACCTTGAATTAGCCCGAAAACTATTTTTAGAAGCAAAAGCAAAAAGTGAAGAACGAAGACTTGCATACGAACAAGCAGTAATAAATAAAGAAATAATATCCAAAATGAGCTCAAAAGCGCTAGCTGATGAGAGGGTTAGTGCAAATGATGCCATCGCAAGAATGGAACTATGGACATACGAACAACAAGCATCCCTTAGGAAATCAATAGATGGACTATCTAAAAATAATACGGATAGGAGTATGGTTGAAGAAAAAATAAAAAACATTCAAGAATATATGAACGATTACCGTGAAAAGTTTGCAAAACAAGCTGATCAACAAATTACAAACAAACGGGCATACGAATTAGATCTAGAGATAAAACTAACCAAAACTTCTGCGGATGCAGCATACAAACTTGCCAACAAATTAGAGGAAGACTCAATACTAGCACTAAAAGCTCATAATATCGTAGCAAAAGGAATCTTTGACTTAATAGATCTAGATTTTGATTCCGATCAGTTACGAGAAAGATTGAAGACATTAAATACGCGGATTGATGACGCTGAGGTAGAGGCTATGACACCAGTCCAGATATTTATAGAACAATTAGCAATAAGACCTGTTGAACCAGCGGGATCTAATTTTAAGGTTATTACATTAGTCAGTATATTGCTTGGATTCGGGACTGTCGCAAGCTTTCTTCTTGTATTTGACTTTATTGATGACCGAATTCGCGATAAGTTACACATGGACTTTGCATTAGGAGGTCCTAGTGCTGATCCAATTCCTATTCTGGAGGGGATAGATTTTCCACCAGGAGCGATTTCAGAAATTAACAAATTTAGGGGTCACCCTGTTGCCGTTTCTGTTAGAAAACTTGCAATTAGACTTAGATTAGAGTATGAAACCAAAGCAACCAAAATTTTAGCAGTAACAGGGTTGAGCCCCCAGTGTGGTGCGTCATCAATTGCACTCAACCTTAGTGAGTTGATAGCACATGGAAACATTTCAGTATTATTAATTGAATGCAATTTAACTAAAGGTGGTCTGGCGCAAATTCATGGTGGAGTGGATTCTTCTCCCGGATTAAAAGAGTGGATGAATGGCAGTTATAATTCTGTCAAGGATATTATCCAATACGACCCAAAACGTGGTGTTAATTTAATTACAGCAGGCAGAGATGATCTAAAAATCTTAAATGTAAATAAATTTAATGCTTTAATCGATATAGTAAAGAAAAATTACGAATTAATTATTCTTGATGCTGGAGTTATGATCGACGACGATTTCACTCATTATGTGACTACCAAAGCATCAGCCGTACTAATAGTTGGAAAAGAAGACGACAGTACTTATAAATCGATGCGAAATACGGTGGATAGACTGCTAGCTATTCAAATGCCTGCTATCGGTGCAGTGCTGAATTTCAGCAGAATCAAACGCAAGGAGCGAATTAATAATATAATAAATGTACAAATGAAACATTTATCCAAAAAGCATTGGATTTATCATCGGAATATACGTCGCTTGATCAATAATATATTTGGATATCGTGGCAAGCGAACAGGTTAAATATTTATTTCAATTTTTGATTTTACAGTCGCTTACTAAATGACGCCTTTGGTACCACTCGCAATGCTAGGTTGGATACCATTTTCGATTTGGGTATTCTCTAAGCTGCGACCAACTCGAGCTGCAATCACAACATTTGCGCTTGGATGGATGTTTTTGCCCGAGTATTCTTATGATCTGAGTGGAATACCTGATTACTCAAAAGTCGCTGCAATTGCATACGGTATTTTGCTTGGAACATTATTATTTAATGCCAATGCCATAAAAGAATTCAAGTTTTCAGTTTTAGACCTTCCTATTTTAATTTGGTGCGCCGTACCATTGTTTACATCGATTAGCAACGATTTAGGTGCTTATGATGGGATAGCATTTGTTGTTAATAGAAGTACTCAATGGGGTTTACCATATTTTATTGGACGTATATATTTCAAAGATCGCCAATCCTTAACTGAACTTGCCTTTGGTATGTTTGTTGCAGGTTTAATATACATGCCGTTCTGTTGGTTTGAAGTGTTGATGAGTCCTCAGTTGCATCGAATTGTCTATGGGTGGCACCCACATGAATTTGCGCAATCCGTACGCGGTGGCGGTTACCGCCCAGTCGTTTTCATGGCTCATGGGTTAATGGTCGCTATGTGGATGGGTATTGCATTTTTGAGCGGACTACAACTTTTGAGAACCGGGTGGATTAGAGAAAAATTTGGTAGTAATGATGTATATTTTAAGTTACTCATCATTATATTGGGTTTAACAGTTCTTCTTACAAAGTCTACTGGCGCAATTGCAATTTTACTCGCAAGTCTATTTATAATATACATTTTGAAATTCTCAAAGACAATTTTCCCTTTGGTATTTTTTATATTGATACCGATTCTATATGTACTTTTGCGTAGCAATAGTATTTGGTCCGGCGAAGACATGGTCAACATTGCTCGCACTACTGCCTCTGAAGAAAGAGCGGTATCCTTGCATTTTAGATTAACAAATGAGAATATAATAATTTCCCACGCACTTAATCGTCCTTGGCTTGGTTGGGGTGGTTTTCAACGATCATTTGTGTTCGATGACAATGGGAAAGCTTCAGTTCCAGATGGGATGTGGATTGGAATATTTGCTTTAAATGGAATAATTGGATTAACTTCTTTAGGATTACTTTTATTATTGCCTCTTATTTTACTTATTTATACGATTTCTCGGGATAATATTCCTAAAGGATATTATGCTTCTTTTTTAGCTCTCCCTGTAATTTTATTAATGTTTACTCTTGATAGTCTTTTCAACGCAATGTTTAATCCCTTGGTTATCGTAATCTCTGGGGGCATTACCTCTTTTTATTTAATGCATCATCTTAATTCGTCACAAGTTTTATCATATCATACTAAGTTGAATAATTCCTCTAAGATTTATAATAAATCTTCGAACGATAATAATATTGTATCTCGTTTATTTTAATATCTCGACGTATATTTTGAAGTTTCTTATCAAAAGTAATAAAGCTTTGGGTGTCGATGGCGCTTTTTGGATGCTATTAGGGTATGGTGGTTCTCAGGTTTTACGTCTGCTTAGTAATTTAATACTTGCTTATTTTTTATTTCCAGCTGCCTTTGGCCTTATGGCAATCATTAACATTGTCTTGGCTGCTATACAGTTATTCTCGGATTTTGGATTCGGCTTAAGTATTATCCGTCGACAGGATAGTGCTAATCCAGCATTTTTAAATACCGCATGGACTATCCAGGCTATTAGGGGATTTATATTATGGTTGATTGCCTCCGCTCTTGCATATCCCATTAGTTTATTTTACATTGATTCAGATCCAATTTATAGCTCCTTAACCACTTATCTTCCAATAGCGGGGCTTACCGCTATTATCTCTGGTTTTAATTCTACGGGTATCACCCTTCTTAATAAAAACTTTAATTTTAAAGTTTTAGCTGCATTCCAATTGATACCGCAATTAACCAGTTCCCTTTTCATGATTGTTCATTCATTTTTTTATCCTTCTATTTGGTCTTTAGTTTTTGGTAGTATTTTCGGCAGTTTTGTTAATTTAATTTTTAGTCATATTTTAAATCCCGGCCCTAAAAATAGGTTTCATTTTGATTTCGACAGCTTCAAAGAGCTTTTCGATTTTGGGAAATGGGTTTTTTTAAGTACGATTGTAGGATTTTTGTGCACCAACTTAGATCGTTTCATGCTAGCCAAGTTAGTTCCATTAAGTTTTCTTGGAGTTTATTCGATTGCTTTTGGCTTTATACAAATTGTAATTCATATTACAGAGCGATTAAGCTCCAATGTTTTATTTCCTTTATTGTCCCGTTTGCTTAATGATCATATTCGAATGATCGACGTTAGCCTGCGTGCTCGTAGCGCAGTATTATGGTTGAGTGGCTTTTGTTGTGTTTTTATTGCCTTTATATCCCCCTTGTTCTTTGGCTATTTTTACGATAACCGCTACTCTGATGCGCCTGTGATTGCTCAGTGGTTATCGCTCTATGCTTGGTCTAGGGTTTTAATACTGACTATGGATCGGATACCTGTAGTACTGGGTAATTCGAAATCTGTTTTTATATCCAATTTATTGGCTATCTTATTAATGCCTTTTGCCTTTCCAGCCTTTCTAATCTTTAATATGTCAGGGTTCATATTAATAATGATTATTTCTAGCATTGTTTCCCACGCATATCTTATTATAAAAATCCCCTACGGGCGACGTCAGATGATGGTTCAAAGCGTGTTTTTCACTCTAGGTTTTGTCAGCTATACCGCACCAGTTATATTGCTTTTGCGTGAACACGCTTTGACCTCTACGCCGTTGACTCAATTGGCATTGGCTTTTTTTGCTCTTATGCCGCTTGGTTGCGTTAGTGCCTGGAAAATATATCGTTTGCTTCGGAAATGACTGGAACGAGGTTAACCGCGTATTTGCCTCAGCCTAGGCTTGCTTGTAAAGGGTGCCGCCTTGAATTAGATGATGCTATCTCAAAATTTTGGTACAGCAATGTCGGGCCTCATGCAGCTATATCTTTAATCCATTTGGCTGGTGAGCCAGCTACCAAAGTCGCCGGCGGCACGTCTCGCGTGACAACGCTGTTTGCCCCGACAACAGCTCCGTCACCAATAGATACACCTTTCAAAATAACCGCACCACGTCCAATCCATACATTGCACCCAATGCGTATAGGTGCAAACACATGGGGTTGAAGGCGACGTGGAGAATCTAGCCGGGTGCCATGATTGGCATCACGAACGGAAACATACTCGCCAATTTGGGAATCGTCACCAATCTCGATGTAAGCATAGGAAACCAAAACACAGCCTTGGTTGATACGAACATGGTTGCCTATGGTGATATAGCCTGTCCCGTTTGTATCTAAAAACACGTCCCGGCCAAAGCGACAGTGGCGTCCTGTTTGTAGGGCTATCCGTTTTGGGGTGTGCAACGGACCATCAAACTGGGTAGTCAAGGAAACACGCAAACGCGAGTGTGCCTGAAGCCACAGATAGCGTAGCAGGCGTACGAAAATCATCGATGCCCCCCATCTATTGCCTGTTGTGCGAACAGTTCCACGGCTACCATAGCACCTAGTTGTCGGGTGTGGTTAGCACCTTGCAGATGCTGATTGAATAGCGTGTGTGCGGCAGAACTACTCCACAGCCCACGCTGCTGAGCAGCGGTGCCGAGCAATATTTCCTGTACCGCGCTACGCCAAGGACCGCGCATCCATTCACCCGGGTCTGCCACTTTAAGCCCCGGAAAAGGCTCAAAACCCAGCGCCCTACCGATTTTGCCAATCACTTGGTGTAAGCCCATAGATGTTAGATTGGCATAGTAGCCCCAATCCGGGGGGATATTTGTACGTTGCCAGGTAGTAGCGGCTGATCGAGGTGCCACGCGGCGCATAACCGCCAAGTAAAGACGATGCTTGAACTTGTATTCCTGCTTGACAGTGGTAACTGCATCGACAAAATCGCGGTCAAAAAATGGGGCGCAGGACTCTACTCCAGACCTCAACAACATAGTACCCGAGTTGGTGTAACGAAAAATCCGGTTTTCATACAGCCAGTCGTTTACACGTTCTATGGGGCGCGCACCCTCGGACCTCACAATGGATTGCACCCATAAATCTCGAGGAGTCACTTTGCCGGACTGCTTGACAGAGACCAACA
>JAURNL010000005.1 GCA_030830205.1 Crocinitomicaceae bacterium
ATTTGTAGATCTTCAGCTTTCGTCACATTTAAAACCCCGTTATTTGGATTAGGATAAATGACTACTTCCAAATCGAGTTGTTCATCGAGAACTGCTCCTGGCTCTGTAAATGAACATGCACACTTATTTTTAGCCTCATTTGTTTGAACTACGGCAGGCGCCTGATAAATAGCCTTTACCCAACAATGCTGCCCTAATTGTGTAGCAGTAGCATTTCTTAAGCGGATAGTATACCATCCATTAACAGCTGGGATGAAAGAAAATACGCCATTACCGGTCTGAGTTACTGAATCAATTGGGATACAATCTTTGTCGAGCAAAACAAGTGTAAGTGCAAAATTGGTTGCACTTGGATACCATTCGATCTGCACTTCCTCTCCTGCTTTCGCATAAATCCTACCTACAACCCTACACTCCAAACTATTATTCGGTAATTTCCCACCTTGTTGCAAGGAGTTCTGGTGTCTATCGCCAAGATCATCATTCATTTCCCATTCCTGAATTACATTTTTAGCCGGTCTTTGATAATTAGTATCGATGCCTACCGGTGCCCAAACACAATAACCTCGTCTGCCCAAATTGGCACTTCCATCACAAGGCGGAATAGAAATATCCACTTTCCCTCCTCCGTAAACTGTTGCTGTATTTGAATTTTCTTCGGAATAATCAAAAAGGATGGTGCCATCAGGCCAATTAGTTTGTACTCCAACTAAGTTTTGCCACTGTGTCCAGTTATCAGTAATTCCAATGAGTGCTTTTGCTCCTCGCTCAATGACTAACGCATCTGGCGCTTGCCAACGCACAAAATAAGCTCCATCTTTGAAATGCAAATTTTGATGACACCAAAGTAAATTCTCAATATCGCTGTCTAGAGGTAAAGCACTTACATCGTTAGGCTGATGTCCAAAACGATTACCGTTATAACCAATATTAAAAAGGTCCTCAAAGAAGATTTGTGGCGCACCATCTAGGCTTAACGCTATCGCATGTGCAGCCGAATTCCTACCATCATTGGGTTCAATATGAGGGCTCAATTCTGAGCCTGTATTCCACCCGGTATAGTTGCCCTGAGCAGATAATTGTGGCCTAAACGTATCATGATTATTTACAAAAGGAACTGTTCTTTGCCTATTCAGTTGTTGCTGACTTGGAATCTGACTAAGGTCGTAATTACCATTACCACTGACCATTGCGGAAAGAGCAAAGCGTAAATTAAAGTCAAACGTTCCAGCCCTATTTTGAACAGCATCTGCCCAGGCATCTAGTTGAGAGGAACCTCCTACCCATTCACCCACTGCAAACATTTCAGCTCCACCACTTGCCCACATGGCTCCATATTGAAGGTTCCACAATACGTCTTCTGAAACATACGCAGGAAAATGCTTAACTGCATCTAATCTTAAGCCATCAAAACCCACTTGCTTTTTGTACCAAATCAGCCAATTTCTCATTCCATTCCTCATGTAATCAGTATTTTGAACTGGATTATATAAAGCGTTAGAGGATAAACCAAAAGCATTGCTTTCAAAAGAAACATCAGGACCCCAATACGGTGAATTGATCTCATTGGTACAGCACAGATTATTGTTATTTGGATAAAAATTTTGCCAATTTTTTGAGAAACGACCTGCTCGTGACAGGTAATTATTTGCGCTTTCTGAAGATGCTGGGGTTGAGAAACTGACGTAGCGAAAATTCTTAAAACGGTTCGTTTGCCCATCGTCCATTGCAGCCGGATCCTGCCCTCCAGATCCGTTGGAACTCCCGGCATTACTCACGTGATTCAAAACAACATCTTGGATAACATCAATACCATTGGCGTGCATGACCGCTACCATACGCAATAATTCATCCTTATCACCCATTCGGGTTTTTGTACTGTTTTTTTGAAATTTATCACCCAGATCATAATGGTCAAAAGGTGAATAACCCACACTGTTCGTTCCAGAATTTTTTATAGTTGGTGGAATCCAAATGGCATCAACCCCCAATTGTGCTAAACGTGGGGCTAGCTCAGTTAGGTAGTTTGCCCAACCGTTTGGGTAATTGGTATTCCAGTAATCCCACCAATAGGCTTGCAAAACAACCTGTCTGTTGGTAGGATTAATTTGGGCTGTTATTTGCACAACAAACAACAAACTCCAACAAAACAATAAACTCTTCTTCATAACAACCTGAATTACTTCAGTGCTGCTTCATGTGTGGCACCAGCCTCAATTTGAATATTAACACCGGAAAGCTCACAGGAGATCAGCGCTGAACCTAAATTAGTAATTGATACTTTATGTTGGCTAATCGCTAAGGCTAATGGTTGATTTTGATAGCGAATTTGAAATGAATAAGTATTCCATGGTTTTGGAATATTCGGATGAATTGACAATCCTGACTCGGTTACTCTGACTCCTGCTAATCCTTCGACCACAGACATCCAAGTACCTGCCATAGAGGTAATATGTAAACCTTCGTCTGCTTCGTGGTTGTAATCATCTAAATCCAAACGACTAGTCCGCAAGTACAACTCAAGAGCTTTGTCCATAAGGCCAATTTTGGCGGTCAAAATGACATGAACGCAAGGTGATAACGAAGATTCATGAACTGTTTTTGGCTCATAAAAATTAAAATTGTCACGTATAACGTCTTCAGAAAAGTGATCTTCGAATAAATACAAGCCCTGCAAAACATCTGCTTGCTTAATGAAGATGGAGCGTAAGATACGATCCCAAGACCAATGCTGGTTGATTGGCCGCTCTGACACTGGAATTTGAGAAACATTCAATTGCTCCTTATCCATAAAACCATCCTGCTGTAAGAAAATATGGGTGTCTTCTAGTTTTGGTAAATAAACATTTGCAACAATATGCTCAAATTTTTCAATTTCTTTGGCACTCAATTGCGCAGGGAGTTTACTCTTTACTTTTGCATTGACTTCCAAGCAATATGCAATACACCAACGGGCTATGTAGTTAGTATACCAGTTGTTATTGACATTATTTTCGTATTCATTAGGACCTGTTACCCCTAACATCACATACGCATTCTTGGCTTCTGACCAATTGAATCGTTGCGCCCAGAATCTAGCTATTCCAGCAAGTACAGGTAAACCATAGGTGTCTAGGTAGGCATCATCACCCGTATGGCGAATATAATTATAGATGCCAAAAGCAATCGCTCCATTGCGATGAATTTCCTCGAAAGTTATTTCCCATTCATTATGACACTCCTCACCATTCATGGTCACCATTGGATAGAGTGCGGCACCATCTTTAAAGCCTAATTTTTCAGCATTTTCAATAGCGCGATCAAGGTGATGGTATCGATAAATCAAGAGTTGTCGAGCAACTTTTGGATCCGCAGTTTTAAGGTAAAAAGGAAGGCAATAAGCCTCTGTATCCCAATAAGTTGCACCTCCATATTTTTCACCAGTAAAGCCTTTTGGACCGATATTCAGCTTAGCATTTTTCCCGGTGTAGGTTTGGTATAAATGAAAAATATTGAAACGGATTCCTTGTTGAGATGCAACATCACCTTCAATTTGTATATCGGCACTTTTCCATATTTCTGCCCATGCTGTTTCGTGCTCATTGCGCAAGGAATCAAAACCAGTAGTATAAGCATCTCGAACTCGCTTAATAGCCTTGGCCGAAAGTTCAAATTCGGAGTGGTTGATAGTAGAGGTAACTGCTACATATTTTTTAAGCGTAAATCTGACACCTTGCTCAAGGTAATGCTCAAAGTTATTTTCAACATAAAATTCGCGCTGAGCAATATTGGGATGGATCGTAAGCAGCTCTTGTTCTCTCCAAAAACTGAAACGCATTGCTGTTGCAACACAAAAATCTGTTTTTTTGGTTCGTGTGCATAAAATTCCCTTCTGCATATCTAACTTCCTAGAGTCTTCGTGCCAAAAGAATTCATCGTAATTGGCATCGTGATTACTTACGTTACCGTCCAGATATGGCGTAAATTTAACATTGCCACTGAAATTCAGTGGAGTAACGGAATAAGCTATTGCAGCAATTTCTTCACGTGCCATCGAGCAAAAGCGTGTACTTTCAATTTCAAGTTCCTTTCCGCTGCCAAAAACTACGCGAAAAGTGCGTTTGAGCAAGCCTTTTTGCATATCGAGCTCGCGATGAAAATACTTTACTTGTTGGATATTGAGGTCGAGTTGTTCACCGTCAATACTGATATCAATTCCTATCCAATTGGTAGCATTGAGCACTTTTGCAAAGTATTCAGGATAACCGTTTTTCCACCAACCGACACGTGTTTTGTCTGGATAATATACTCCACCAATATAGCTACCTTGTAAAGTAGGACCAGTGTATTTCTCTTCAAAATTGGCACGCTGACCAAAAGAACCATTTCCTATACTGAAGATACTTTCAGCTTGTTTTTGCTTGTTGGGGTCAAATTTGTTTTCGATGATCTTCCAAGGATCAATTTCAAATAAATTACGCATGTTCCTCTATTCTAAATTCGGTCAAATCGTTCAAATAAATATCTGCTAGAGCAGCAATATGTGGATTACCAACACCAACAGCCGTAAATCCTCCAGCTTTGGCAGCTGCAATACCTGATGCAGCATCCTCAAAAACCAAGCATTCTGCAGGAGATAAATCCAATGCTTTTGCTCCATTTATAAAAACTTCAGGATCTGGCTTTGGGTTTCTGACTCCATTCCCATCAATTACTACGTCGAAATAGGTCTGTATTTTAAGTTTGTCTAAAATAAAATTGGCATTTTTACTTGAGGAGCCCACACCGAGTAGGATTCCATGAGCTTTCGCACTTTGAAGTACCGCTAGAACTCCTGGCAATAGATTGTCTTGATTTAAGTCTTGAATAGATTCGAGATAAAAATCGTTTTTACTTTTCAAGAGGCGATCAAATTCATCATTGGCAATCGTTTTTTTACCCAATTCTAAAATCTTCTTCAATGAGTCTATTCTACTCACTCCTTTTAAGAGTTCATTCTCTTTTTCGCTAAATTCTATCCCAAGCGAATGAGCACAGCGTTGCCATGCTAAAAAGTGGTTATTTTCGGTACTAACCAAAACACCGTCTAAATCAAAAATAAAGGCTTTCATGTTATCCACGCGTGATTTGCTTGTCTGTAAGTATCAAATTAAGTAAGCCAGCAATTACAAGAGATACCCCTGCGAGCAGCATTGGTGCAATTGGTGTTTCACCAAATACTTTTGAAAGTAGGTTCACGCCTCCTAAAGCAGCTATTATTTGAGGCATAACTATAAACATATTGAATAAGCCCATCATCAAACCCATTTTATTTTCATCTACGGTACTTGACAACATAGCGTATGGCATAGATAAAATACTACCCCAAGCAAAACCGATAAGCGCAAAACACAACCACAAGTAATCAGGACTAGGAATTATACTCATCATGATAAATCCAATTCCTCCAGCAATCAATGATAAAAGGTGAACCATTTTGCGATTGACACGGTATTTAGCTGCATAAAAGGTAAGGGCAAGGGCAAACAACATTGAAGTCAAGCCATAAATCCCCATATTAGCGCCAACCGAATCAGCTGCTGTCTGATATGCAGTATTCATTGTTTCGTAAGATACTTTAGATATCATACTTAATTCCTCGGTTGGGGCAGGAGATTTATATAGAAAGGATGTTAAAGCCGGAGTAGCCATACTCCACATGGTAAAAAAAGCAAACCAACTAAAAAATTGAATGAGGCCTAATTTGAGCATGGTAGATGACATACTGCTAACAGAGTTCCAAAAATCTTTGAAGAAGTTGGTATTTCTCTTTTCTTTTTGAAAAGCTTCTTCATCGGAAGGGGGATATTCTGAAGTCGTAAAAATGGTATATAGAATGCTACCCAAAAAAACAAATGCCCCAATCGCAAATGCAACCTTTACATTCATTGGTATGCCTTTGACAGCAGCATCTTCAGTGAATCCCAATTTAGTTACCATCCATGGGAGATTGGATGCTACCCATGTTCCAATTCCAATGATGAGTGTTTGTAAGATGAAGCCATAAGAGCGCTGTGACTCTGGCAATTTATCTGCCACCAAAGCACGAAAAGGTTCCATACTGATGTTAATTGATGCATCAAGCATCCATAAAAAACCAGCTGCAATCCAAAGTGTCGGGGAATAAGGCACAAAAAATAGCGCTAAAGAACTTAGAATGGCACCAATCAGAAAATAAGGCTTTCTCCGACCAAAACGTAAAGACCAAGTACGGTCTGATAAAAATCCGATGATGGGTTGTACGATTAATCCTGTAAGCGGGGCTGCTATCCATAATCCAGGTATCTCTTCTGGCGAAGCACCTAGGGTTTGAAAAATTCGAGACATATAGCCTCCTTGTAAGGCAAAACCAAATTGAATTCCCATGAAGCCAAAGCTCATGTTCCAAATTTGCCAAAACGAAAGTGTAGGTTTAGTTTGCATGGCGAAAAAAGATCTTATCCTTTATTGTTCGTACACAATATAGCCCCATGGCTTGAGCATAATTGACTGATTAGTCTTGAGAACTACCTTCTCTCCTTCGAAAAGGTTTTTAAAGGTACCTTGCATGACATCAGTTACTTTTACTTTTTGAGTAGAGTTACTCAAATTAAGCAAAACAAGCACACGATTTTCACCTGCTTTTCTTTCAAATACGAGCACTTCTTTTTGATCTTTTGTACTTAAGAATCTTGGTTCAGTTTGCTCCAAACCGACATGCAGGGCTTCATTAGATTGGTGCAAATGCAACAAACCTGAATAAAAATCAACAAGATCCATTTTATCCCAATTGATACTATCCTTATCAAAGAATTTCAATCGTCGATCTAATGAAGTTTCTTGGCCGTTATAAACCAGTGGCATTCCTTCAATTGTAGCTGCAAGAACTGCAAGGGCGAATCGAGCCTCACCCATTCTTTCCATTTCTGTACCATTCCATGAATTCTCATCGTGGTTGGAGGTGAAATTCATATGGAAAGCACCTGTAGGTAATTTGGTTTTTTCATAAAAGGCAATTACATCTGCAGCATTTTTTTCACCTTTAGCAATTTCGTTCATAATATGATGAAACTCCCAGCCATAGGTCATTTCAAAAGCAGAATGCAATTCTTTCCCTTCTGCCTCTGCTAACATAAAAACAGGTTTAATTTGATCCAATGAGGCACGTGCTGCATTCCAAAAGTCCATAGGCACCCATCCTGCAACATCACAACGATAGCCATCAATATCGAAATCTCTTACCCAATATTCCATACAAGCTATCATTTCATTGCGCAAGTCTGCATTATCATAATTGAGGTCCGCGACATCCCACCAATCTGTTCCGAGTGTAGGTTGTACTTTTCCCATTGAATCAAGGGTGTACCAATCTAACTTCCCTTCTTCAATCCAAACTGCATCTGGTGAAGTATGATTAGCTACCCAATCGATAATGACTTTCATACCGAGCTGATGAGCTGCGTCTACCAAATGTGCAAAGTCGTCATGTGAGCCAAATTCGGGATTGATGCCTCGGTAGTCACGAACGGCATAATAGCTGCCAAGGCTGCCTTTGCGATTCAATTCTCCGATTGGATGAATTGGCATTAACCAAATGATATCAACACCCATGTTTTTTAGACGAGGAAGGTGTTTTTCAAATGCGGAAAAAGTGCCTTCAGGAGTAAATTGACGAACGTTTACTTCGTAAATAGTAGCGTTTTGAACCCACTCTGGTGTTTTCAATTGGGCATAAGTTAGCATGGCACTAAGGCCAAAAAAAAAGGCAAAAACAATTTTTTTCATGACTAAACAGTTTCTGTTTTAAGGATATATTTCAAGTGATAATCAACGAGGCCAAGGACTGGCTTTTGAATAATTGAGGTAATGGAAATTTGCAGCGCTGCTGCTGCCTCAGCGAGTTCTTTTTCGAATATTTTAGATAATGAACCTACAAAGTGTACTTCTGTGTGTTGATAATTATCATAACAACAAACATGAACTTTCATAAAATGCTTGAATCCATTATATACCATTTCCGAGAAAAAGGGATGGCCTTTATGTTTGGCTATAAACGGCATAAAAGATGCAATAAATACGTTAGCATTTGGCTCTCTGTAGACACGATCAACAATCAAATCTTTGTCTAATTGGTAGGTAGCTATAAAATCTGCTTCAATTTCCGCAGGTAAATGGTGATACAAGAAGGCTGAAAGCAATTGTTTTCCAAAATAACTTCCGCTCCCTTCATCCCCAAGTACATAACCCAAGGCAGGCACCTCTTCAAGCAAATTTTGACCATCAAAATAACAAGAGTTACTTCCAGTGCCAATAATACATGAGATTCCTGGGCTGCCGCTGTAGGTTGCATAGGCGCATGCCAGCAAATCGTGCTCAACTAAAATAGTAGCATTTAAAAAGATGCGACAAAGACCTTCTTCAACAATTTGATTGAGTTCTGGACTTGAACAACCAGCTCCATAAAAATAAATTCCTTTAATATCTTGCGCAAGTTGCATGATATCTGTGTTTTTCCTCAACTCAGCCTCAATAATATCCGCTGAATGAAAATATGGATTGAAGCCCATTGTTGAAAAAAAACTTTGGTTATTTTTGTTGTCTACTAATACCCAGTCGCTTTTGGTAGAACCACTTTCAATAATGAAATACATAATTTGTAATAGAGTGAATGATAGCTTTGTGTCAATTTTACACTTTCCAAATATATAGATAATACCTCATACGTGCAGCACAATCAAAAAAAAATCAATTCAGAACTCAATCCAAACGTATCAGTAGACTGCGTTATTTTTGGATTTGACCTAGAACAACTCACTGTGCTACTCATAGATCGCGGTGAGATTTCTTCGGGATTTGGACCGCGTTTAGCTTTACCAGGCAACCTCATTTATGACAATGAGAACCTTGACATGGCTGCTAATCGTGTTTTGGATGAACTTTCAGGCCTCCACGATATTTATCTTGAACAAGTAGGTGCCTTTGGAGATCCAGATCGGATTCATAAAGAATCTGATCGTGAATGGCTCAAAAGTATCCGGGCAGAGCCTGAGGCACGTGTCATAACAGTTGCCTACTTTTCACTTGTTCCCATGCAACAATACAAGCCACAAGCCTCTTCTTTTGCTAAAAATGCTGATTGGGTGCCGGTGAACGAAATTAAAGAACTTGCTTTTGACCACCTAGAGATTTTACATGCCGCCAAAGAAAAATTGAAGCAAAAAATTAAAATACAACCGATAGGCTTTAATCTATTACCTAGAAAATTTACTTTAAGCCAACTTCATCGCTTGTATGAATCTATTCTTGATAAACCTCTAGATAAACGTAACTTTAGACGTAAAATTCAAAAACTTGATATTTTATCAAGCCTAAGAGAAAAACAACGCGGAGTACCTCACAAACCTTCTCTGCTATACGAATTTAACGAAGAAAAATACCAAGAGCTTACCAGAACCGGTTTTGACAATTTTGGTTTTTAACCTACGTTTTTTTATTCCCATTATTTTATTGTAATTTTCTTGTGTAAATTTTACAACATGTAACTTTTACTACCAATAAATTGTTCTACTAGCAGACACAATTTTGAAGCGCTCTGACTACAACACCTGCGTAGACCTCCACAGCGACTCGCTGTATAGGTTTTGTTTACATTTCTTGCGAGATGTTGAACCTGCACGCGATACCGTACAAGATTGTTTTGAAAAATTGTGGATCAATAGGAAAAATGTAACAGTAGAAAAGGCGAAATCTTGGCTGTTTACCACTGCAAATCACTTGATGCTTAATCAAGTAAAGCGCAATAAGGTCAAACAGCAGCATTTAGAATCGCTCGGTTGGAGCCATACGAATAGCTCCGATAAGCACTTTGAAACGCAACAACTCATTGAGTTATTGGTCAAAGATCTACCTCCGTTACAAAAAAGTATCCTATTGCTTCGAGACCTCGAAGGTTACTCTTACCAGGAAATAGGCTCAATGCTCTCATTGACCGAAGCCCAGGTAAAGGTTTATCTTTTTAGAGCGAGGCTCAAAGTTAAAAAACGCGCTAAAGGACAATTTGTATTGGCATCATGAAACCTACACTAGACAGTATCGATCAATGGCTTTTTGATGCCTTAGAAGGCAACTTAAATCCAGCTCAAGAGCAAGCGCTCGAGGACTTTCTTGCCCAACACCCAGATCTCGAATTCGATCAAGATGCTTGGATCAAAACCAAATATGCTGCACCAGAACTCACTTTCGAACCTAAAGCGGCATTGTATCGCAAAAAAGAATTTGGCGTTAAGCACTTTGCTGCTGCAGCAATTCTTTTACTCATTGTTTCGATCGGATATTATAGTATTTCTTTATATCGTGAGCCTTCCAGAACAGCCAAAAAGACGAATACCATCCCGGGAAAATCTGCTAAGGCCACATCGTCACAATTGAGCTCTTCTTCAAATTCTTCGAACTATACGAACTCCATACTTGGTCCTTCCAAAACTTTCGACGGTATCAAACCTTCTACCGATTTATTCACTCCAGATATCCAATCAGCAACTCCTTCCCTACTCCTAAATTCTGAAGAAGCTCTGCGCCATGAATTCTATAAAGCGTTGACGAGCATTGATTCAAAAACTGTTGGCGTCGATCTTTATCCGCTTCAAACTTTAGAAGCTACACTCCTTACAGGCTATCGGACTAATTTAAATTTTGAATCGTTGGCAGGTGTAGAGACTAAATTTGAAGCAAACAACCATCTTCATTGGCCTGCATTACAGAGAATTAGTCAATTTGCTCAAAAAGAACTTGGACTTAGCAACAACCAATCCTATGACTTACTTATTCCTGGTAAAAGTAATATAGACGCCAACATTAGTAGTGTAGGAACTCAATCTCAGACCCGATTTCAAAGTACGAGCATTGCACGTGCAAACAACTCTTCAGAACAAAGTATATTGGGTCAACAATTTAGCCTTGATGGCTATGCACGCGGCATGCGTTCTGGTTTTGGTCTTCAAGGAAGTTACAAACAATATGCAGGTGCAGCTATCACCGACTATGAAATTGGTATTATTGCCTCACCTAAAATTGCGCTTAATCGGATGATCGTACTTGAACCAGCTGCCCGATTACGACTTGGAGCCCGCTATGCTACAGTAGATAAACTCCAGCAACTATCTTTCATAGAATTTGAAAATTCCGATATGCGAAATGTTCAAATTGATTCCACTCAAGCCATGGGACGCCGCTTATTTTACAAAGATCTAGACTTTGGCTTAGCTATCCAAACTCCAATACTATTTGCCAATTTCCAGCTAGACAATGCATTCAAACATTTTGACTACGCAATGGGAAATGAACAAAATCCTAACAAATCAAGAGCTTCTCAGCTATTAACAATGACGATAGGGACTCAATATGCTACAAGAAATGAGCGCATGCGTTTTGCACCATACATACAATACCGCAGAAATGACACTCAAACTCAATACCTCGCCGGACTTCAGCTCAACTTTCAAAAATGGCAATTCGGCTTGAATATTGCTGACAACAATCAATACCAAGCAGCTATAGGCTATCTTGGAAAACACAGCGCCGTCATTATTCAGTCTTGTCAGCAACAACTTTTGACACTTAATCAACCAAGTTATTACCATCAAGTTACATTCAGAATTTACTCACAAACAAGCCGAAAGGCCAGACGATATATTGATTTATTATGATAAACAAACACGCTTTCATTCTATTCTTTTTGGCTGTATCGGCAAATTTTTTTGCACAGGACCCAACCTTTACACAATTTTATTCCAATCCGGTTTATATGAATCCTGCGTTAGCTGGTTCAAGTGGTTGTCCTAGAGTTGCGCTTAATTACCGCAATGAATGGCCTCAATTGACTGGTAACTATATCACTTATGCCGCCGCATACGATAGTTATTTTAAAAATATCTCAGGTGGAGTTGGACTTGTCGCTATGCACGACATGCAAGGACAAGGAACAATACAGACTTCTATGATCGGAGCTAGCTACTCCTACTACCTTAAAGTAAATCGCAAATTCCGACTCATGTTTGGCACTCAGGCGGCCTATTATCAAAAATTTCTCGACTGGAGTAAACTTACATTTGGGGATATGATTGACCCGCGAAGGGGATTCATATACCAAACGGGTGATGTTCCTCGGGGAAACGGACGTAGAGGATTTTTTGACGTTTCTGCCGGATTGGTTGGATTTAGCAAGAATTTTTATTTCGGCGCAGCTTTTCACCATCTTAATCGACCTGATGAATCTTTAATTCTAGGCCAATCAAGACTTCCAATTAAGGTTACGGGCCACATTGGGGCAAATATTAAGCTTGGACAGCGAGGTCGTTACTCAAGTACTACTTTTTTATCTCCCAACATAATATATCAAAATCAAAATGGTTTCCAGCAACTCAATGTTGGGGCATATCTTAAATACGAAAGCTTTACAATTGGGGCATGGTATCGAAATAAAGATGCCTTTATTCTCACAGTTGGTATCAATACTGATAACTATCGTATTGGCTATAGTTATGACCTCACTGTTTCGCCTCTAGGAAATGGAATTAGCGGGGGTTCTCATGAGGTTTCACTGGGGATCAACTTAAAATGTAAAAAACCAGCACGCGACTTTAGACGTATTTCGTGTCCTTCCTTTTAAAACTTGACAGCTAAATTGCAATTTGTAATTTAGCCTCATGAAACAAACTTTTCTACTACTCTTGCTTGGCATTTCATTTTTGATCCAAGCACAACAAAACTGGTCGGGTAATACAACACCAACCTATGAAGAGCTCATTGCCCATCTTCAGCAATTAGATCGATCCCACAAAGAAATAAAGCTCTACAACATGGGGCCTTCCGACTTTGGACAACCAATATATTTATGTGTAATTAATGGTCATAGGGATTCACTCAAGACATTTGTAAAGGCACAAAATTCTACAACCATACTCATCAATAATGCCATACATCCTGGAGAACCAGATGGTATCAACGCCTGCCTTATTTGGCTTGACCAATGGATACAAGCGGGCAAACCACTCAAGAGTCGGAATGGTGATGCCGATTTTCCAGTCATTGCATTTATTCCAGCATATAATGTTGGTGGTATGTACAACCGTTCAAGTACTAGCCGAGCCAACCAAAATGGTCCTGAAGCATATGGATTCAGAGGATCGGCAAAAAACCTTGATCTAAACAGGGATTTTACTAAAATGGACGCTGTGAACTCATTTACTTTTGTTAAGATATTTCAAGCGCTAGACCCAGATATCTTCATTGACAATCACGTATCAAATGGAGCTGACTACCCGTACACGCTTACGTATATCAGTTCGATGAAAGAACGACTTGCACCAAGTATGCGCGTTTTAACTTATGATCAATTTATTCCTACTCTCAAAGATTATTGTCAAATGGGCAACTTTGATTTATTCCCATATATCGAATTAAAAGGTGAAACTCCCGAGCAAGGAATTGTGGCATTCAATGATCTACCGCGCTATGCTATGGGTTATGCTAGTTTATTTAACGCTTTATCTTTTACGGTTGAGACCCACATGCTCAAACCATTCCCGGAGCGCGTACAGGCAACTTTACAATTCATGAATTCCACAATTGCATATGCTATTGGAAATGCAGAGCAAATTGAAAAAGCACGAAAAGATGCAATCCAATGGAGCCAAAATCAAACATTTTTTCGGTTCAACTACCAATTGAATGAACAAGAAATTGACAGCATCCTTTTCAAGGGTTATACAGCGGTCTATCCAATACATCCCATTACAGGACTCGCACAATTAGAGTATGACCAAAACCAACCTTATGAAAAATATATCCCCTATTTCAGTCATTACAGTCCAAAAGATTCTATTTCGATACCATCTTATTATGTCGTTGGTGGACAAGAAACAAAAGTGATCGCTTGTCTAAAGGCTAACGGCGTTTTATTCAAAACCCTACATTCATTTGAAACCAAAAGACTGAATTGTCAATTCGTCAAAAGTTATAAAGCACCCTCACGCCCCTACGAAGGTCATTTCAAACTTAATGAAATCGAAATTGTAAGCTCAGAACAAATGATCTTACTGAAGCCTGGCGATATCCTGATTCCAACACAGCAAGTAAAAGCTAATTTTATTCATTCCGTGCTGCAAGCTCGGGCCGAAGACAGCTATTTTACATGGAATTTTTTCAATTCATACCTACAACAAAAAGAATACTTTTCACCCTATGTCTTTAAGGCGCAAATTGAATCCATTCTTGAAAATGATCCGCAATTGAAAAAAGCTTTCTTTGAAAAAAAGGAACTCGATATCAAATTTGCTCAAAGTGAATGGGATCAATTATTTTATATATATCAGCGCAGCCCTTTTTTCGAGCAGAGTTATATGCGCTTGCCCATATATGAAAGTAATGATGCAATCTTACTTAAATCCTTTGTAGTTCAATAAATCATCATCAAATAATTAACTATACTTACTTTCGTCTTGCGTTATGAAAAGAATTGGCTTACTCTCTGATACCCATGGCTATATAGACCCGAAAGTTTGGAAATACTTTGCTGATGTCGATGAAATTTGGCATGCCGGTGATATTGGAAATATCGAAACGCTTGAGCTGTTGGAAAACTTCAAGCCACTACGTGTGGTATATGGCAATATTGATGATCATGTCGTAAGGAGTGCTACGAAGGAATTTTTAAGATTTAGGATAGAAGAGGTTGAAGTACTGATGACACATATAGCAGGGCGCCCTGGTAAATATGCCAAGCCAGCACTCGAAGAAATCCAAAAAAATGGAGCTCCACAATTATTTGTATGTGGGCATTCTCATATCGCACTTGCTCAATTTGATCAACGTTTCCAGATGTTATGGCTCAATCCAGGAGCATGTGGCTACAAAGGTTTTCATCAGGTTAAAACTATTTTTAAGTTATCGATTACTGATGAGAGAATACATGATTTAGAATGTATTGAACTTGGTAACCGAGTCGGTTAAAATCTAGGAAAGTTTATTATGAAATGGATTGGGTATTTCTACTGATGAGATAAACCTTAGGCATCTATAACTTCGTTTTAAACTTTTTAAGATGAAAACACCACTTATACTATCCTTTTTACTTTCGACCTTTTCTTTATTTGCTCAGCTCTGTAATATTGACTCCTCCCAATCGGAAATTGGCATATACCCTGATACCCTTCCTAACGGTACTGTTGGCCTCTTGTACAGCCAAGATGTCACCTTTATTCTTCCCACGGATACGATGGGTTTTGACTTTGTCAACTTTCACATTTTATCAGTTTCTCTTCCTGTTGGATTGAGCTGGTCATGCAATAATAGCAGTTCAAATTGCAACTACAATCCTCAAGTTTCTACCTATGGGTGCGTTCATATCACGGGTACCCCCCTACTTGCAGGCAGTTTCCTTATCGACATTACTGTTATTGCAGATCTAAGCGTTTTTTCTGGCTATCCCTTTATTTTTCAGCTACCACTCACGATAGTGCCTCCAGTACTAGGTACAACTAATGACGGATTCAATGGTATCGGAGTACCATCTTGTGCACCTGCCACAGTGGCCTTTGTTAACAATCATCCAGGATTGTCATTTTATAACTGGGATTTTGGTAATGGAAATGTCTCCTATGCCGAAAACCCTGCTTTACAACATTATGTTGATCCCGGCTCCTATGTTGTAACTTACAAGGCATATACCAATCTTGATACTACAGCAGTTTTTTCTCTTACAAACCTTCAAATAAATGACCTAGCAAATTATGGAGGAGGATTTCCAACCTATGAAAATGCCGATGCTTATTTTAAAATATATGAAAATACAACGCTTGTATATCAATCTTCAATAGTTGGTGATCAAAATCCTCCAATAGATTGGACACTCAATTTGAATTTATATCCCAACAACAGTTATACAATTGAAATTTGGGAAGCTGATAACAGTTTTGGTGAAACCCTTTTTGGCGGAGATGACTTTATGGGAAGCTATCTGCTTAATTGGAATGGTTGTATTAGTTGCAGTATAGGAACTTCCAATGTTAACTATACTATCGATCAACAACTGATTTTACCCTTACCTCATATCCTTAGTTCTGACACTATTATCATCTTTGCCTCACCACTATCCCCAGAAATAAGCTACGATTCAATAGCACACTCCCTCTATACATTAGATCTTGGTTTTGCTTACCAATGGTACTACAACAACGCTGCTATTTTGGGCGCAACGGATGTAAATTTAATTGTAAATCAAAGTGGTATTTATTGGCTTGCTGCTATTAATACAAACGGCTGCGTAGCATTATCAGACTCAATTTTTATAAACGCGTCTGATGCTGGTCTAGCAAAATTGCAAGCAGAATTACCAGAAATCTATCCTAATCCAGCCAAAGAAATACTTAGAATCTCTTTACCCGAACAATGGTATGGCGCAACCATTCAGATCAAAGATCTATATGGGAATGAAATTTACATGGATCGATGCGAAGCATTGGAAAGCACCCTGTTCTTGAATAATTTCAATCCTGGAATTTATCTACTTGAGATTCTTGATCAAACCAAACACCACCAACAAAAATTATTTATTTTACCGGAGCCATAACCACGACTATTTGGATTAATTTTGAAGGGTGAAAAATCAAAATCCCCTCAGCGGCTATCAATGGATGGTGGTTGCTATTTTAGCACTAACCCAATTTACGGTCGTACTTGATTTTATGGTAATGTCTCCTCTAGGCGACCTCCTCATGAAGGACCTTCAAGTAAAACCTTATCAATTTGGAATTGTTGTTTCTAGCTATGCATTAGCAGCAGGCCTATCAGGCTTTTTAACCGCTGGTTTTGCCGACCGTTTTGATCGAAAACGACTTCTTGTTTTCTTCTATTCTGGATTCATAGTTGGTACGCTGTTTTGTGGGTTCTCCAACTCATATGAACAATTAGTATTGGCACGAATAGTTACCGGAATTTTTGGAGGGGTTATGTCATCGATTTCAATGGCTATTGTAGCAGATTTATTTAGCCTCAACCAACGTGGTCGCGTGATGGGTTTTATGCAAATGGGTTTTGGACTCAGTCAAATCTTAGGGATTCCAATTAGCTTGTATATCGCCTCTAAATCGAATTGGCAAATGCCTTTTTACATGATTGTTTGCCTATCATTAATCATGCTTCTTGCGATCACATTAGGCATGAAACCCGTTCGATCGCACCTTGACAAAAAAACAGACCACTCTGCTTTTCATCATTTACTAACTACGATCAAAAACCGAAACTATCGCATAGGCTTTATGGCAACAGCATTTATGTCGCTTGGAGGTTATTTTATGATGCCTTGGGGGAGCGCGTTTGCGGTCAATAATGTAGGCTTATCTCAAAATGAACTCCCTTACTTATTTATGATCGTGGGTGTTTCTACTTTTTTAACAATGCCTCTCATTGGCTTGCTTGCAGATAAAATCAACAAATTTCAACTTTTCATGTCTGCCTCCATTGTTATGATTGCAGCTGTATTAATCTATGTTCAGCTAGGACAGACCACCATGTTCATCTTAATTTTAGTTAACATCTTTATGATGGGAGGAATCATGGCCAGAATGGTCCCCTCTCAGGCGCTCACAAGTTCAGTACCTAAATTACATGATCGTGGAGCTTTTATGAGCATTAACTCCTCATTACAACAAATAGCTGGAGGTATTGCAGCCATTATTGGCGGTAAAATCGTTTGGCAAGCTAACCCAAATGCACCTTTAATGAACTTTGATGTATTGGGTTATGTAGTTGTAGGAGTCATTATCATCAACATTTATCTCACACGACGCGTTTATCTTTACGTCGAGCGCAAAGCAAAAGAGGCAGCCTAAGCCACCTCTTTTAAATGTTTCAATCAAGACGTTACGGTTATTCCTCTGTGAGTTTTGCCAAACGCTTAAACTTGATTTTATCTTGGATACGATCAACTGTATAATACATCATTGGAACTACAATGATTGTCAAGAACATAGAGCTTGTTAAGCCTCCTATAAGTACCCAAGCTAGACCATTTTTCCATTCTGCACCCGAACCAGTTGCTGTTGCGATTGGCACCATACCGATCACCATGGCAATTGTAGTCATTAGGATTGGACGCATTCGTTCGCGAACTGATTCCAATAATGCTTTGTAAGTACTCATGCCTGTAGCTTTGAGGTGATTGGTGAAGTCTACTATTAAGATTGCATTCTTGGCAACCAAACCAAGGAGCATGAGCATTCCTAACATGGTAAAGATGCCCATATTAGACGCACTCAAGGCAAGTGCTAAAATGGCACCAACTAATGAAACCAAAATAGAGAATAAAACTACAAAAGGATATACAAAGTTGTCATAAAGTGCCACCATAATCAAGTAAACCAAAATGACACCGATACCCATTGCTGTTCCGAGCGCTCCGAATGATTCTTTCTGTCTCTTAATCTCACCGCCCCAAGTAAGACGCACATTTGGATCAAGTGGCTTTTTCTTGAGGTATTTTTCAATATCCGCAGCAACTGTACCTGGAGCGGCCCCAAGCACGTAACAACGTAAAGTTGTGTTTGAAATCCTATTTTTACGTTCAAGTGTACCAGCTGCGTTATCTACTGAAATTGTTGCAAACTCACTTAGCTGGACTTGCTTTCCTTCATTGTTCGAAAAAGTCATATTTTGGATATCTTCTACATCTTTACGATTAGACGCATCCATCATGACCCGAATATCATATTCAGATCCTTCTAAATCTATTTGACTATCGTCATTTCCAGATAAAGCACCCTGTAACTGCATTCCAACCGCAGCAACGTTTACTCCTAACTGTCCCATCTTTTCGCGGTTCAGAGCAATTTTGACCTCCGGTGTTACATCCTCAGTACTTAAGTACGGATCTTTGGCACCATGTATGGCCTTTATTGCAGTTTTAAGACGTCTTGCTTCTTTGATCATGAGCTCTTTGTCATTACTCGAAATGAAGATTTCAATAGGCGCTTGTTCTGAGTCAACAAGCCCCATATTTAAAGCTTTAACCTCCACTCCTGGGAACTCATTTTCAATTTTATTGCGAATTAAATTCATGTAGGTGACGGTTGGCACCTCTTTTTGTTTGCCTTTTTGAAGCATAACCGTGATTTCCGAACGATTTTCGGATCCAAAAGCAGCTGCTCCTAATCCAGCACTAGGACCTCCCACGTTGGAAAACACGATATCAACCATGTCTTTTTGGGCAAGTAATAATTGCTCAATTTTCATGGTAGTAATGTTATTCTCAGCAAAAGTTGCACTCTTTTCATATTTCAACTTGAGCATGAACTTACCTTGATCTCCTTGAGAAACAAACTCTTGCCCTACAATTCCAAGACCCATAGTGGCAAATGAAGCGACAAATATGAAAATCACTATGAGCCCCATAGAAATTTTATGTCTCAAAGCCCAACCAACAATTTTCACATATGATTCGGTGAAAATCTGAACCCTTCTTTCAAACCAAAGTAAAATTGCTTGGAATGGCTTTTTAGGATCGAGTTTGACCTCTTTAGCAAAACGAGAGGCCAGCCAAGGTGTTAATGTAAAACATACAAAAAGTGACATCAAGGTTGATACTACGACTACAATTGAGAATTGGTGTAAGATATCTGAAATAGTACCTTCAATGAATACTACAGGAGAAAATACAACAACATCGACAAGTGTAATGGCAAGTGCAGTGAAGCCAATTTCATTTCGGCCATCTAAGGCAGCCTGACGACGTTTTTTACCCATTTGCAAGTGGCGGTAAATATTCTCCAAAACCACAATGGAGTCATCGACC
>JAURNL010000006.1 GCA_030830205.1 Crocinitomicaceae bacterium
AACGCACCTTACTTAAAAACCAATGTAAGGAGCGCATCATTCAAGACAAAAAGGAACGCAACTTTGCCTATAACATAGAGGTTCGAAATTTAAAATCATCAGAAATTGACCTCGTTATTCAAGATCAAGTACCGCTCACTACAAATCCTGAAATCAGTATTGAAAAGTCAAATCTCGGCAAGGGGACGCTCGATGAAAAAACAGGTCTTATTGAATGGAAAATGAAACTCAAAGCAAAAGACAGTCAGTCTTTTGATTACGAATTCAAGGTAAGACACCCCAAGGATAAAGTAGTTCAGATCTAAGTTTTATCTGAAAGAAAATCTGATGGGTTTTACTCGCTGATATAGCGCCTGTAGTCCATTTTATTACTCTCAAAAGTGAGTTTTTTTGCAAGTACACCTGCATTTTCACGATCAATTAATCGATCTGAAAGATACTTAGCAACTGCTAAACGGTTGTCGTCAAATGTAAATAAATCCAGAAGCTGCTCAGCTTGACCGGTATTTAAACAGGTTTTTTGGAGGCCTAATTGAAGCGCCTCCAAACGATCATCTTCAAAAGATTGGTCTTTTAATTCCGCCTTGAATGCCTCCAAACGATTCATTGTTTGTGTACAATTCACCGTGTTTTGATTCAATTGCTGTTGCTGCAGCTGCTGTTCTGGTTGTGGTTGCTGTTGTTGTTGTAAAACTTGATGAGTTGTAGCACTTGTTGCTTGAACTGTTGTATTGGCATTGAGGTTTAGATTCACCCCTCCAACAGAAACATTCATGTTCAAATTAACATTTTCATCTGGAAGTGTGCCACTGGTATTTAATGTAGTTGAAGTAGTGTTGAATGTTTGAATTGTTGAAGTGTTTGGACTTGGTACTGTATTGACTACCACTGCATCTGAATATTCAGCCGTATCAGTCGGCCGATATACCACAGCTTCTTGAATAACGCCCTGTGTGGGTTGCATGCCTATGAGTTGTAATTTCCCTTTTCCTTTTTTAAAAATAATACGCGTTGTGATGTCGTATGGAGCGTCAATCAGGAAGTTCTTGTCAATATCCGGTGTTTTTCCATCTGCAAAAATGACTTTAACCGAATAACTACCATTTTTAATTTGACTGACCTGCACATTTGTTTCAGGCTTTGAATTCTGACGTATACCATTCAAAACCACATAAAATTGTTGGCCATTGTTATTAAAAATACTAAGGTTACTTTGGGCAACAATTACAGCATTCAAAAAAATAATAAAAAGCAAAAGGAAGGATTTCATATTAATCTAATTTTTATCAAAGAAAAAGAAAAAATTGAAAGCATACAAAATCGTAGACCCGGTCTTTTTTCTAACTTCGTAAATATGAACTTTGTTATTGTCGATGTCGAAACCACCGGTGGCCACACCAAAGATTCCAAAATCACGGAGCTCGCCATGTATAAACACGACGGAAAGCAAGTCATTGATCACTTTCAGAGTTTAGTCAATCCTGAGCAATCGATTCCAGAATTTATTGTGAGGCTTACGGGTATCACCGACCAAATGGTTGCAGACGCACCCAAATTTTACGAGCTTGCCAAACATATTATTGAATTCTGTGAAGGCTGCATTTTTGTCGCTCATAATGTTGCATTTGACTATGGTATGTTTAAAAGTGAATTCAAGCGTTTAGGCTATGAATTTAGAATGCCCCAACTCTGTACTGTAAGGGCTTCACGCATCGTTCTTCCAGGGCATGCCTCTTACAGTCTCGGAAAAATCTGTGCAGACTTAGGCATACCAAACTCGGCAAGGCATCGTGCCGATGGTGATGCAAAGGCCACTACCCAGCTTTTCAGCATTCTCTTTGAAACGGATAAAAACCAACTCAAAACATTTATTCAAGACGTACTCAATCCAAAATCTGTACATCCTAATCTAAGTCTAGAAAGCATTGAGGAACTACCCAATAAAACTGGCATTTATAAACTCTACAATGAGTTCAATCAGCTCATTTATGTTGGCAAAAGCATACACATTAAAAAAAGAATCGAACAACACCTACGCAATCATAAAACAGCCAAAGGACTGCAAATGATCCAAGATATCTGTAGGGTTGAATACGAACTTACAGGTTCTGAACTTATTGCTATGCTCCTTGAATCAAACCTCATCAAAGAACACAAGCCAATATACAATCGTAAATTGAGAAAGAGCCTATTTCCATACGGGCTTTATGACCAACAGGATTTCGATGGTTATATTCGACTAAAAATTGAAAGTACAGCTAAGAGAGATGAAGAACCCTTGCTTCAATTTAGCTCTAAAAAAGAGGCTCAGTCTTATTTGGAATATGTTGCTACCAAGCTCGAGCTATGCCAAAAACTCTGCTATTTGTACCCAAGCCAAGGAGCTTGCTTCCATTATACTATCCAACAATGTAAAGGGGCCTGTGTACAAGAGGAAGACCCACATGCTTACAATTCCAGAATTCAAGCATACATTGATCAATTGCAATTCAACGGAGACACCTTTTTTTTAGTAGATAAAGGACGTAATAAAGGTGAAAAAAGCCTCGTTTGGATAGAAAATGGTATTTATAGAGGTTTTGGATACGCTCCTTTTCATTTTCATGGCAAAGATCCCTTACATTGGACACGCTATATCAATATTGAGAAGGAAAATCGCGATAGCAAAACGATTATTCACCAATTCATGCGCAAGCCAACAGGCCAAAAACGCATTGATCTCACTCCAATAAGCCGATGAAAAATACCCAAAAAGGTAAACTCACTTTTTTGGGCTCTGGTACTTCACAGGGAGTACCCGTCATTGCTTGTGCCTGCCCCACTTGCTGCTCCCCAAATCCTAAGGATCAACGCTTGCGTGCAAGTGTCTTGATTGAATTACCCGAACTGACACTAACCATAGATGCCGGTCCCGATTTCAGACAACAAATGCTGCGGGCCAAAGTTAAGCAACTAGATGCCATTTTACTCACCCATGAGCACAAAGATCATATTGCTGGCCTAGACGACATCCGAGCCTTCAACTACCAAAGAAAAGCGGACTTCCCCATTTATTGTACTGCCAAAGTTGAACAAGCGCTTAGACGAGAGTTTTACTATGCATTTGATGAAAATCCTTATCCAGGAGCACCACGCTTTGAAATACATCACCTCGAAGTAGGAACTTTTCAAGTTGCGAATTATGAAATTGATGCAATTGAAGTATGGCACCACCAAATGCAAGTACTAGGTTTCCGCTTTGGTAAATTGGCCTATATAACGGATGCCAAAACTGTAACTGCGCTGGAAAAATCGCGACTCAAAGACCTTGACATCTTAATCATCAATAGCCTACACCAAAATCCACATCCATCTCACTTTAATCTTACTGAGGCACTTGAATTCATTGACGAAATAAAACCCAAACGAAGTTACCTCACACACATCTCTCATTTGTTTGGCCTGCATGATGAAGTAAGTAAATTACTCCCGCCACATACGCAACTCGCATTCGATGGTCTCCAACTCACTTTCAATTATTCAGCTTAAATTTACCACATGTCTAAACAAGATTTCATTGACATAGAGGCGCTGATCAAAAGTAAAAATCCACGTTTACTGAAGTGGTTACCTCGCTTTGTAATTTCATTCTTGAAACGCATCTTGCACCAAGATGAAATGAATGACTTTTTACAAACATACGGCCATCTTGAAGACCATGCATTTTGCGAAGCAATCATTCAATATTTTGAAATTGACATTGATATAAAAGGACTTGAACATATCCCTGAAAATGGTGGCGCAATTTTAGCACTCAATCATCCACTTGGCGGAATGGACGGCATTGCACTTATTCATGCCTTGCGCCATAAAAGACCAGATGTCGTACTGATTGTAAATGACCTCTTATTAAACATCAAGCAACTTTCCAAATTATTTGTTGGCGTCAATAAATTTGGACGCAACCAAGGCTCGGTACGTCAAAATATCAAAGGTGCTTTTGAAAAAGAACAAATTGTAATTATTTTTCCTGCTGGAATGGTGACACGCATTCACTTCGGACAAATAATAGAACCCGAATGGAAAAAAACATTTGTGAGCTATGCGCGTCAATTACAGCGACCTATTGTACCCATCTATATTCGTGGAAGATTATCAAAAACTTTTTACCGAATCAATCGTTGGCGCAATCGTTTGGGCATCAAAGCGAATATCGAAATGTTTTTGCTCGCAGACGAAATGTTCAAACAAAAAAAAGGAACTATTTCATTTGTGATTGGAGCACCACTAAGCCCTTCACAACTACCAGCCGAACTCGACGATTATCGAGCAGCAAATTGGGTTAAAAATCATGTTTACAGTCTAAAACCTTCCGATGAAAAAAGTCATTGAACCAATAGATAGAGTATTGTTACTCCAAGAATTAAATGCAGACCGCTTTTTGAGAAAAACTCGAAAAGGAGGAAACGAGATTTACAGTGTAAATGCTGCTAATTCTCCTGCAGTGATGCAAGAAATAGGTCGTTTGAGAGAACTCTCTTTTCGTGCAGCTGGCGGTGGTACAGGCGAAGAAATAGACTTAGACGACCACGATTTTGGCCCGTACGCTTATGACCAACTCATTGTTTGGTCAGTAGAGGATCAAGAGATTATTGGCGGTTATCGATATAAGGTTTGTGCAGAAGCAAAAGATGAAATTGGTAGTTTTCAACTCTCCACTGCCCATTATTTTGAATTTAGTGAACTGTTTACTTCAGACTTCCTTCCTTATACAATTGAACTTGGCCGAAGCTGGGTACAACCCAATTTTCAACCAAATGTCAATCCAAAGAAAGGTCTTTTTGCACTAGACAATATCTGGGACGGGCTTGGAGCGCTCATTCGATATTATCCCCAAATCAAATATTTTTTCGGGAAGGTGACCATGTACCCTGATTATGACAAAGAATGTAGAGATTTCTTACTTCAATTTTTACATCATTATTTCAACGACCCAGATAAGCTTATTGCGGCATATCAGCCACTAGCTTTCAGAAACAACACAGACTATACTGCACTCATAGAAGGGCTTGAATTCAAGGAAGGATTTAAGATCCTCAATAGCTTTGTGAGGGATCGCGGCACATTTATTCCACCGCTTATGAATATCTACATGAACCTCTCCCCTACAATGCGTGCCTTTGACACAGCGGTAAATGCTGAATTTGGCAATGTAGAAGAGACTGCCATTCTAGTGACTATAGAAGATATTTATGAAGAAAAAAAGGAAAGGCATCTCGCATTCTAGAAGTAGCATGCCTACAGCCAGTCGATCTCTATCCGACCTAATTTCTTTTTAATTTTTGCCTTAATTCTCGAAATGAGAACATCCACGTGCTGAAGGCCCAATCGGTTTTCAATTTCTTTGGAAGTGCGCTTGTATTCATATTTCATTTTCAAAACAAGCGCCTCCTTTTTAGATACACAACCTAGTGCCTCCAAATAAAGTGTTTGGATTTGAAATTCAAAATCAGGAGCATATTCTTCTGCAACAAGCACATGATGAACAGTAGTTTGACGCCAAACACCATTCTTTTGGGCTTGATCTTTGCGCAATTGAGAAATACAAAAGTGTACAAGTACGGTTCGGAGCCAGGCACGTGAGTCAAAAGGTTGAGCGTTGTCTGCTTGCTTTTGAGCAAGCAAAGTAAACAAATGAAGAGAAAAGTCTTGTAAGACATCTTGTTGTTGCGCACCATTAAAATAGCGTGCGATGATGTGCTTGAAGAAGCCCTTTTCGGTAGCAAAAAGGGTTTCAAATTCATGATGGAGTGTACTTGCAGGCTTCATGACTATTTCACATACAATTATTGTTCCAAAATACGAATCCGCAATATTTATTGTATTTTCACAATCTTAATGAATGAAATGCGTTTGAAGCATATGAAACGGTTTGTCTTTCTTTTTTTATGTAGTGTTGGAACCATTCATGCCCAATACACATGGGGGACACAGGCTTTCACCTACTTAAATCAACTAAATAATGGCAAAAATGCAGGTGTAGGAGGACGACTTTATGCTCTACAAGACCAAGAAGTTGCCTTAAGTCTAGATCAGCCAGCACTTACAGACCCTAACTTAGCCCAACAATTTCACACTTCTGTAGGTATTTTACCCAGTGGTGTACACTACGGTACGCTAGTCAGTGCCTTCCAAACCAAATGGGGTGTTTTTGCGCCTTTTTTGAGATATATGAATTATGGCACCTTCATCGAAACAACCCCCGAGGGACTGCAAAATGGAACTTTTACCGCCCTCGACTATAATGTAGGGACTAGTTATGCCTACGCTCCTAATCCCTATTTTAGAATTGGCGGACAAATTCAGCTTTTAGGTTCACATCTAGAACGCTACAGTGCATTTGGACTGTCCACTCATTTTTCTGCACTCCTAGTTCATCCAAATAACCAATTTGTAGCGGCCCTTGGTTTGCGCAATGCAGGTTATATTTTCAAAGATTATTCTTCAAGTGCCAATTCTAGCTTACCACTTGATGTTTATGCGGCGCTAAGTTATCGACTGGCTCATGCACCATTCCGTTTTCACTTAGTAGGTCATTCATTGAATAGACCAAATAATATTTGGTTAGATCCCAATGCAAAAGAAACAATTGATCCACTAACGGGTGATACCATCCCTATATATATACCTAACATAGGTGAAAGAATTGCCAATCATTTACATTTCCAATTAGAGTTAGTTTCTAAAGGAGCCATACAATTCCGAATGGGGTTTGATTACAATCGTCGCCAACAACTCCAACTCAACGATTTTCCTGGCTTGGCTGGATTTTCCTTTGGTACACGATTGCATGTCAAGCGTTTCGATCTTGACTATGCCGTACAATTTTACTCTAAGGCAGGTAGTATTCAATCTGTAGGAATCAGCTCTGACCTCAACCGTCTCAAACGAAAGATTTAAATTTCTCGGTCGTGGAATGATCCAGCTAATTGGCGATAATCTGCATGGTATGCTCCCTTTTCATCTCTTATGAAATGATCTGTTTGCTGACACTTCAATTTAACTTTTTGAAAGCACAGCACCCACCTTTTATTTAATTTCAGAGGATTGGCATGAAAACGCAACTCCTTCACGCAAAACCATTCCAATTTAGAGAGAAATATTTGAGTTTCTTTAGCTAATGTATGCGGTAAAATAAGCCAAATTTGCCCATCATTCTGACAGCGAAGAGATAGCTCCTCAATCATTTTATAATAGCTAACAGGAGACAAATGTTTGGCCTGAATATCTGCTATTTTTTGAGCCTGTAGATCATCGATAAAAAATGGTGGATTACAAACTACTGTATCGAAATGTGGTTCTAATGGCATCTCGTGAATAGCCCTTTTGATAGCGTTAAGGCGAGCGGCATATTTGGAATGAACAAAGTTATATTGTGCATCAATAAAGGCTCCTTCGTCAGGGTCAATACCAGTGATTTGTGCTTGGTCAAAACGAGAAGCAAGCAACAATGCAATGACGCCATTTCCGGTACCAACATCCAAAATTTTTTGAGCTGGACACTTAAGAGTTACACTTGCACCCAATAGAATAGCGTCAGTACTCACTTTAAGAGGAGCATACGCTTGACGAATAGAAAAATCTTTAAATTGAAAAAAAGACATTAATATGCCTTGGCAAAAACGACTCGACCCGCCGATGGCTTACCTGTTACCATACAAAATCCTGTCTCTGGGTCTTGATCAAATGGGATGCATCGAATAGTCGCTTTTGTTTCCTGCTTAACGCGTTCTTCAGTTTCGGGTGTTCCATCCCAATGAGCGAGGAAAAAGCCTCCTTTTTCAATGTCAATTTTAAATTGCTCATACGAATCAATGACGTGCGTATTTGCTTTGCGGAAATCTTTGGCGCGCTGCAGCAAAGATTCTTGAATATCTTTTAGCAATCCTTCTACGGCAACTACTAGATTATCAAAATCTAAGGTCTCTTTCGTTTTGGTATCGCGACGGGCAACTTCAATCTTGCCATTTTCAAGGTCGCGGGGTCCCATAGCTAAGCGTACAGGAACTCCTTTGGTCTCGTACTCGGCAAATTTCCATCCCGGACGACGGTTGTCATCGTTATCGTATTTAAAGCGGATTCCTTTCGTTTTAAATTCTTGAGCTAAGAGATGGAATTTAGCATTGATTTGTTGCAATTCTTCATCTGTACGGTAAATAGGTACACCAACAACTTGTATTGGCGCTAGCGCTGGAGGTACAACGAGCCCTTCATCGTCAGAATGCGTCATGATGAGTGCTCCCATCAATCGTGTAGAAACACCCCAAGAAGTAGCCCAAACGTAGTCCAACTTTCCTTCTTTATCTGCAAATTTAACTTCAAAAGCTTTTGCAAAATTTTGACCTAGAAAATGACTTGTTCCAGCCTGTAATGCCTTACCATCTTGCATCAAGGCTTCAATACAAAGGGTGTCCTCTGCTCCTGCAAAACGTTCACTTGCAGTTTTGCGTCCTTTGAGTACGGGCATTGCCATGTAATTTTCCGCAAAATCTGCATATACATCAAGCATTTGTTCAGCTTCGGCTATGGCCTCATTTTTTGTAGCATGGGCTGTATGACCTTCTTGCCATAAAAATTCAGCAGTGCGTAAAAACAAACGTGTTCTCATTTCCCAACGAACCACATTTGCCCATTGATTGATCAAAATTGGTAAATCGCGGTATGATTGGATCCAGTTTTTGTAGGAGTTCCAAATGATGGTTTCTGACGTTGGTCTAACGATAAGCTCTTCTTGTAATTTTGCCTCCGGATCAACAATAACTCCACTTCCATCCTCGGCATTTTTGAGGCGATAGTGCGTAACTACTGCACATTCTTTAGCGAAACCATCGACATGTGCGGCTTCTTTACTTAGGTAACTTTTCGGAATGAAAAGTGGAAAATAGGCATTGGAATGACCAGTTTCCTTGAATTTTGCATCTAAAACATCTCGCATGTTTTCCCATATGGCATAACCATAGGGCTTGATCACCATACAGCCACGCACATCGGAGTGCTCAGCGAGGTCTGCTTTGTAAACGAGATCGTTGTACCAGGTTGCGTAATCTTCTTGACGTGTGACTTTTTTTTCGGCCATGTGATGCTTGCTTTGAAAGCGCAAAGATAAGTAATTCTATGGTAAGCGAGGACTGATCGTTTGCTCACTCGTTTTGTTTTGGAGCAAACTATTGATATAAAATTGATATAATGCGCTCATTTTGCGACTAACGTTCGCTTGTGCTTTGGTGTAATTACGTTTTACTCCTTGTGACCAAGCAATCGGAAGTAAGTTTGTTCCATCATAAATGAAAGAGAGTAAATTCCCATTGTCATATGCCATTTTTTGACTTTGCTCTATTTCAAAACAAGAAGAGCCTAATTGGAATTTCGTCTTTTCTATTCCTAGCATATCCAATACGGTTGGCATAATATCAATTTGTTGAAATACAACCCCTTTAACAGGTTTGGGTAGTTCAAGAGAGGGATGATAGAAGGCTATCGGTATGCGGTAGCGCCAATCTAGCGTTTGAAATCTCTTCTGACGTGTTGGTCCTACGTGATCAGCGGTGATCACAAATAATGTGTTTTTAAACCATTCCTCATTTTTAAAGCGTTCAAAAAATTGACGCAGTGCAAAATCTGTGTAAGAAATTGTTTTACAGATCGGTTCCGGACCTTTACTTATCTGATTGTTATAGTCATTGGGTAAGTTATACGGATGATGGGAACTCAAAGTAAAAATACTACTTAAGAAAGGTTGTTTAGCCTGCTTTAATTCTTGTCCAAAATAAGTAAGCATGTGATGGTCCCATATTCCCCAATTTCCATCAAAATGAGCCTGATTAGGATAGGATTCAAGGCCTTTGTATGTATCGACGCCAATAGCTTGTGTAAAACTTTTAAAATTCATTGAACCTTCTTTGGCGCCATGGTAGAATGAGGTATGGTAGCCTTTTTGTTTGAGTGTCTGTGGTAGGCTGTTGAGCTGATTACTGCAATATGGAGAAAGTATGTAGGACTCTGGTAGCCATGATGGCATACCTGCTAGAATGGCAGGGACCGCATCCATTGAAGTGCGACCGTTCGCAATTGCGTAATTGAAAAATAAACTTTTTTGAAGAATTGAATCTAAAAAAGGAGTGTACGAATCTGGACTATTTGGACCTGCATAATTGGTTCCAAAACTTTCAAGAATAAGAATGACCACATTGGTTTTTGGTGGCAAGACAAAATGCTCTTGCTTCGTTTTGTCTGGCAATAAGTGGTTCAATTCACGTGCTGAATGTATGACTAACAACTCATTGCGCGTATTTTTAGCCGTTTTGAGTACGGTGAAAGCAGTGTTTAGGACTATGGGTGCTTGCTCAAGACTACTGTAAGCAGTTGCATCAATGATACCGATTGGTCGTAGTTGAATTCCTCCTCGTCCTAAGACTAAAAATAGAACAATAGCTGCCAATAATTGAAGCAAATCACGCTTTGAAACGTTGCTTGATATCTTTTTGTTAAGCGCTTGAACTGAACGCCAAATAACAAACATCAGACCAAGGAAAAGCAGAGGTAACCACCAAAATTCCAATAAAAATTCTCCCGCTAAAGAACCTGTTTCTGTACCAGTTAAGGTGTGTACAAAATAACTAAAGTCTGAACGTTTTTGGGTGTAAGAAAAAAAGGCAATATCCCAAGAGTTGAGTACTAAAATGAGCGCTGCAATGCCTATGAAATAAATTTGAGTAAACCTTTTTTGAAGTGAGAATAACCAAATAACATGACTATATCGGAGGCGGACAAGGTAGCATATGAAAAGCATCAATAGCAGTGGCAGTCCTAACAAACTAACTGTCACGGCATCAAAGTAGATGCCGACAAAAAAAAGAGACGCATCTATGGACTTGAAAAACACAGCGTTCTGTATCGTAAATGCCAAGCGCAAAATGCTCATGCTGAGCAATAAGGATAAAAAATACTTAAATATAGGCTGTATGCTCAAGGTAATTAGTAAGCCAAAAGTTTATCAATGGTAGATAGCAAGCGTTGACTCGCTAAAAATTGTTGCTCAAGATCTGCAGCAAAAGGTACAGGAGTGTCCAAAGAAGCCACTCGTAATATTGGAGCGTCTAATTTTTCAAAACAAAATTCATTCACTATGGCAACCAATTCACCACCTATACCCGCCGTCAGGGTATCTTCGTGTAGTATGAGTACGCGACCAGTTTTGCTTGCTGCCTGAATAATCGCATCTTGATCAAGGGGCAACAAAGTTCGAAGATCTAAAATCTCGAATGATTGATCAGGTCTTTGTGCTGCTGCATCCAAAGCCCAATGCACTCCTAATCCATAAGTAATGATAGTGAGGTCTTGGCCTTCTTGAACAAGTGCTGCTTTACCAATTGGCGTATTATAATAACCTGTTGATACTTTACCTTTTAAACTACGGTAAAGGAATTTGTGCTCAAAGAAAATGACCGGATTGGGATCTTCAAAAGAGGACAGTAATAGACCTTTTGCATCTTGTGGATTAGATGGATAAACTACTTTGAGACCCGGCGTATGTACAAACCATGATTCATTGCTTTGAGAATGGAAAGGCCCTGCTGCGGTTCCAGCGCCTGTAGGCATACGCACAACTACATCGGCATGTTGCCCCCAACGCCAATGCAACTTAGCTAGGTTGTTAACAATCTGATTGAATCCAACGCTAACAAAATCAGCAAATTGCATTTCAACCATTGCTTTCATGCCTGCTATACTCAGTCCTAGGCCGGCACCGATAATTGCCGATTCACAAAGAGGGGTATTTCGAACGCGGTCTTTCCCAAATTCATTCACAAAACCTTCAGTGACTTTAAAAGCACCTCCATATTCAGCAATATCTTGCCCCATTAACACAAGCTCAGGATGCTTACGCATGGCCTCTCTCAAAGCATCTTGAATGGCGTCAATAAATCGCATTTCCAAATCTTGACCCGAGGGTGCTATAGGTAAATGGGTATGAGTAGCGTAGACATCATTGATTTCGACCTCTATTGCTGGAACAATTTTAGGGGCTGCATTGGCTACATCAAAAGCTTGTTGTATTTCTTCCTTGAAATGGGTTTTGATTTCATCAACATTCTTTTGATCAAGTATTGCTGCCTGTAATAAATAGGATTCAAAATTACTCACAGGATCCTTGGGTTCCCATGCGGCCTGTAAGCCCTCTGGATAGTATTTAGTACCTGAAGCTTCTTCATGACCTCGCATACGAAAAGTCATGAGCTCAAGAATAAAAGGTCTTGGATTTTCTTGGATTTGCGTTCTGATTTGACGAACAGCCTCAATTACTGCCAAAATGTTATTGCCGTCAACTTGTATGGCATCCATGCCGTAACCAATGCCTTTATCTATGAATTGTTTACAACGAAATTGCTCTGATGATGGAGTGCTCAAACCCCAACGGTTGTTTTCAATGGCAAAAATAACGGGGAGCTGCCAAACTGCAGCAACATTAAGTGCTTCATGGAAATCGCCCTCTGAGGCGCCCCCGTCTCCCGTAAAAACAAGCGTGGTGTTTTGGATTTTACGAATTTTTGAAGAGAGCGCAATGCCATCAGCAATACCGAGCTGTGGGCCCAAATGGGAAATCATACCCACTAATTTATGATCTTGAGAGCCAAAGTGAAAACTACGATCGCGCCCTTTGGTATAGCCGTTGGCCTTACCTTGAAATTGTGCAAAAAGACGTTCAAGAGGAATGTCACGCGTAGTAAAGACACCCAAATTGCGATGCATGGGCAAAATATATTCCTGAGCATCCATAGCATAAGCACACCCAACTGAAACAGCCTCTTGCCCCCATCCAGAAAACCACTTACTGATTTTACCCTGTCTAAGAAGTATCAGCATTTTTTCCTCAATTAAGCGAGGTAATAATAGCTTTTTGTAGATGGAAATTAGTTCTTCAGCACTGAATGAATGTGATTGAAAATCAATGAGCTGTTGGTCTGACATTGTGTTATACTTTTAAACCGCGAACAACGCGTTCTTTGCGCTTGGTGCGCTCTAGTTTTTTCTTTACTACTAATAATTGAGCGGCTCGAGGTGCCCCTCTTGTAAGATCAACTTTATATTCATTCCCACCGTAACTCAGACGTGCTCCTCCTTGGGCAGACCAGTCCGCATCTAAATAAAAACCACGTATGCTTGCCCCGTTAGTTTTGGTTGCAAAAGGAATATAGCGCTGATCTCCGGTTTCAAATCGAACTAAAATCTGGCCAGCATCTCCAAAATTCTCGAAAATACATCGAGTTCCGGCAGGGATGACTACTGATTCAGATTGAGAATTAGAGCTCGAAACAAGAGCGCCATTTTGAGTTGTTAATTCGCTTGATTGTTTGCGAACTTGATTTAAGATGATGGTATGTGAGGTGTAAAATTGCACTTGGCGAAGCTTTTCTTCTGAGTCTAGACCAAATTCATCACGGACGGCTGTAGTATATGGGATTTTTGTTCCACATGATGCAGTGAGGAGTGCAAGCAAGATAAAAAGCGCAAATTGTTTCATAGTTGTTAAATTTGTTCAAAATTAATTAAAAAGATGCGTGCTCTGACAAAACTCTCAAGCTATCTTTTTCTAGTGCTGATTGGTCTTTCTACTGCCTGTAGAGATGAGTCTACTCAAAAGACAATTTCTTTAAATAAAATTAGACCTCAATCAGCTACAAACCACCATAATTCCGCGAGAAAGCAATCTACGGACACACTTCTTAATCAATCTCTAATCAACTTTTATGCCAATGATTCTTGTCGCTTAGGCATTGCTATCATCTCAATAGACACCAACCATCAAATTCATTTTTTAGATCGGTTCACCTCACTAGTGCAGCGCATGCAATTGAAAGACTCAAGTCAACAAAATTTCCAATACAAGCGCTGGATTTTTCGCGATTCGAGTAGCTGTACAGAGGCATTTTATAATTGGCTTGATCAAGCGGGTAAAAATAAATCAAGTGTTGCGCTTCAATCGGGTCAGATTTGGTCCTTAGATCACGAAGTTTACATGATAGGTAAATCAGAAATCATCTTGCTTTCTAGCGCACAACGCATTATTTATAAGAATTGGTTAAAGTGGTATTCTGGCACGCCTGATTTCAAAGGCTTTAGCTATATCTTTTACAGCAAACCAAAGAAAAAAACCATTTGGATGAATTATAACAACAATAATCTCTCGACATTATGAATTTAGTAAATCGTGGTTATATCTATATCAGACCTCAAACAAAATTTAATACTTGGGCAAAGCAAATTGATCCTGAGTTACTACTAGACGAGCAAGCTGAGGGTACTGTTTACCTTATTGAAGAAGAATTTTGGGACGATGAGAAAATCCTTCAACAATACCTAAAAAAAATAACTACCCATGAATTCAGCAGTGTCACAGAAGAAAAGGATCTGTGGTTAAGTTGCAATACTACTGTTGAGTTTGAAGCACTATTCTATGTTGAAATTGGTTGCACATGTATCGATTTACGTAAAGATCCACTCCAACGGGATGCCATCTAAGCAAACTATTTTACTCCAATAGACGATCAATTAAATTGGAATTCAAATAGGCTGGATCAAAAGTCACTTCCTTTCCTAGCCAACTCGGCTTTTGAAAAACTTGGTTTTCCTCATCCAATTCTAATTCTGCCATTACCAAGCCTTCTAAGGCTCCATGAAAGACATCCAGTTCCCAAGTATCGGGTCCAAATTGGATGTAATGCCTAGTCTTATGTAAACAAGGTAACTTTGCCTCTGAAATCATATCGATGGCCTCTTCAACGGGAATTTCATATTCAAATTCACTGCGCGTTAATCCTGTTCCAAGTTTTATCGTAAAGTAAGCGATATTATCAGTGACTCGAATACGCACAGAACGATCCTCTCCGCGTAAAAGATAGGCCTGCTTGAACTCGCGTTTGCCAATACATTTGGCATTTTTCCATTCGTTATTAGCAACAAGAAACTTGCGTTCAATTTCTTTCAAAATTCGAAATTTTAAATTATTTTTACCTCGCATGCAACCAATTCTAATTGCATATCGTCTAACACAAAACTAATCTTTCTATATGAAACTGCGCTTTACAATTTTTAGTCTACTCTTAGGGGGTAGTTCACTTTTTGCTCAAAAATCTATTGATCAAAATGGCATCAAAATAAGCACTGCACCCTTGCATTGCAATGTCCCTTCAGAAGGTTATGAAGCAGATTTAATTGCACTAACGATTACGAACACTACCAATGAGATCAAAACAATATCTTATAGCTTTGAACTCTATTACGACAACAACTGTGCTACTTGTGGTCACGATGAATACCTTTATTCACAAACGCTACAACCTCTACAAACCCTACAAGGAATTTGTCTAGACCGCAATAATATGGGCTTAACCATTTTTGACCACATGCCTGCACATTTAACCAAAACTACACTTACTGACTTCAACATTAAAAACGTTACCGTTCAGTAATTACCCCAGCACTACTACCTATGAAATCTAAACAAATATTAGCTTGCCTAGCCATGTCTTTGGGTTTAAGCATCAACCTACAAGCGCAATGTACGGTTCAGGCCATTGCCCAAGACACTGTTGTTCCATGTAACGGCTCCACAATTTTAAGTGTAAACGGCACAGGTACAAGCGTTGTAGCATTCAGCGAAAACTTTAATGCAGGCCAACCGGTTGGTTGGGACTTTTCTCAAGTTGTTACTATCGCAAACAACACATGCGGGGTTCCAGCCCTTGATGGTTCAGACTTCATGTGGATGGGAGACCAATCAGTTGCACCACGCGTCATGACAACCGTGGCTCTAGATGTTTCTTCTGGTGGTAATGTTTGTTTCGAAATGCGCTATGCCATTCAAGCACAGGCATCTCCTTGCGAAGGGCCTGATTTAGCAAGCGAAGGAGTTTATCTGCAATATTCCATTGACAATGGAGGAAACTGGACTACCATGAACTACTGGAGTCCAAACGGTGGTTACGATTCCTACATGACTTCATGGAATCAGTACTGCGAATCCATTCCTATTGGAGCACAAACGGCAACTACAAAATTCCGCTGGACCCAGCTTGCAGTATCTGGCGCCCCCTACGACCATTGGGGACTTGACAACATCACCATTTCAGCTGCCATCCCGAACTATACGATCACATGGCTACACGACAATTATGAATACCCAACTGGTGTATATGTGGGCGACAATCCAACCCCGGTGTTTCCAACTGGAACCACTAGCTATATTGTCATGATGACCGACAGCACCAACATCTGTTACGACACGATCACATTAACGATTTCGTATCCTCAAATAGACAACGTATTAGAAAACGATCCAACTTGTGGTAGCACTAATGGAAGCTTAGTAGCCAGCTCAAGCGGTGGTGCAGGCGGATACACCTACAGTATTGACAACGGAGCTAATTTTCAGACAAGTAGTCAATTTTCTAACCTTGATGCAAATAATTATACCGTCATTCTTGTTGATCAAAATAACTGCTCAGATACTGTACAAGCTATTCTCACAGGAGTTGATTCAGTCGCTATCAGTAATATGGTGGTCACGACCACAACTTGTGGTCTTGATAACGGCGTCATAGACTTAACCGTAACAGGAGGAACGCCCAATTATCAATATAGCCTCACTAATGGCAATACTTTTTCAGCAAACCCAACCTTTAACGGACTTGTCCCTGGAACTTATCAAGTTTATGTAGAAGATGTAAATGGATGTTTTGATACCACTTCGGCAATAATTTACCCTTCAACGAACCCAGTTCTTGGACAAACAACAAGTACACTTGAATTTTGTAGCCTTCAAGATGGAAGTCTCTCCACAAGCGCCACACTCGGTGTTGGGCCGTATGTATTTGTTTTACACCAAGGCCCTACCCTTGTAGCAACTAGCCCAACTGGCGACTTTAACAACTTGAACTCCGGAACTTACTGGGTAACGGTAATTGACCAAATAGGTTGTGCCGATAGTACGCTCACCGTGGTAGACAGCATTCCAGCACCAGTGTCACCCATGGTCGATACAATTCTGTGTAACCTGACTCTACAAGTTTTTGGTGTGGTATCCTATACCGGAAGTAATTGGTCTTCCAATGACGCACAAATTACATTCAGTAATGCAAATGAACAAAATCCACTCATTACTGCAGATACCGCAGGAATATATTTAATTAATATCCAAGATACCATCTGTAATTTCAATGAAACATTCAGCTTAACTTTTGTAGCCGATGCCTTTACAGCTGTTATTGACACTACACTTTGTATAGGTGAAACGGCAACGCTTGCAGCCGTTCAGCAACCTCAAAACGTAAGTTATCTTTGGAGTACAGGAGAAGTGAGCCCAACTATTCAAGTTACAGAACCTGGAAATTACATAGTGGCAGTAACCAACATGTGCGGAACGCTTGTTGATACCTCAACAGTGGAATTCTACTTCTGTGATATAGAATTACCGAATGTATTTACACCTAATGGTGATGGTACAAATGATTATTTCCAAATGTTATTCTACGGAGGTCTTAGCACATTTGAATGTATTATTGTCAACAGATGGGGTAATACTGTTCGCCAATTTGACAATCCTGCATTCCAATGGGATGGCACAGATGAGAACGGAGACAAGATGGAAGAAGGTGTTTATTTTTATGTTGCCCGAACCGTTACCAATGCTGGAGATGAGATTGAAAAACATGGCCTAGTTCATCTCGTGAGAGAATAGCATTAATTGCTATCTTTGTGTGTGCTCGAAATCAAGAAAAATACACCAAGATGGGTGATTGTCTTATTTGACTTACTCATTCACCTATTTGCCTTATTTTTTGCTTATTTAATCCGCTTTGATCTCAAGGCGGATTTTTCTTTGATTGAAGCTGAATGGGCCATTCTTGCCAAATCCCTTTGGTACTTCATTATTATCAAAATAAGCGTATTTGCGGCTTTTCAAATCCATCAAGGAATTGTAAGACACAGTTCTACTGCAGATTTCAAACGTATTTTTATTGCAGAAGTATGCACTTCCCTCCTATTTATTACAGGTAGTTTAGTTCGCTACTATCAGCTCGATGGCTACTTTTTATTCCCGAATTCAGTGCTACTCATGGAATTCATCTTTAGCACATCATTTGTAATAGCCGGTCGTTTTGTTGTCAAGCTTCTGTACCTTGAATATACTCGTGACAAAGGTCAAGAAGAAGCCATACTCATTTTTGGCGCTGGAATTTCAGGTCAACTCACCAAGCGTCTGATTGAAAAAGACACAGCCAACTTACAGCATGTTGTTGGATTTATTGATGATGCTTCCCACTTACAAGGAAAGCGCATTGAAGGAGGCAAGGTCTATGCGCTTTCCGCACTTGTGCGCCTCAAAAACAAATACAATGTATCAACACTTGTCATCGCTGTACAAAATATTGAACAACTACGGCTTAAAGAATTGGCAGAAATTGCACTTGATCTCGGTATCCAAATCAAACGAGTTCCGGAAGCACGATCATGGGTAAATGGTGCTTTTGAGGTAAGGAACTTGAAGAAAATTGACATCAATAGCTTACTGGGTAGAGCTGTCATTTCGATGCACAACACCAAATTAGCTGCGCATTTTCACAAGAAGACAATATTAGTAACTGGTGCAGCTGGGAGCATTGGCAGTGGTTTGGCAAATGCACTTATGGCCTATGAAACGCAGCGCATCATTTTACTAGACCAAGCGGAGTCAGCTTTATTCGAACTTGAACAGCAATTTAGGCTTAAGAATCAAGGTAAACATATAGAATATGTCATTGGAGATATTTGCGATTCACAACGGATGACAAAGCTTTTTGAATTGTATCAGCCTCAAATAATTTTCCACGCAGCAGCATACAAGCACGTGCCATTAATGGAGACCAATCCAGCAGAAGCCATCCGAAATAATATTGGTGGCACCAAAATAATAGCTGATTTGGCTGCGGCCCATCATGCAACCCAATTCATCATGATTTCCACTGACAAGGCTGTGAATCCTACAAATGTAATGGGAGCTTCAAAACGCATAGCAGAAATGTTAGTAAGTGAGCTTAATGATCAACAAAATACTGCTTTTATTACCACTCGTTTTGGTAATGTCTTAGGATCTAATGGCTCGGTCATTCCGCTTTTCGAAAGACAAATTGCCAATGGAGGCCCAATCACCTTAACAGATGAGCGCATCACCCGTTTTTTCATGACCATACCTGAGGCCTGCCAATTGGTTTTGGAAGCAGCTGCAATGGGGAATGGCGGGGAAATTTTCGTTTTCGACATGGGCTCCCCTGTTAAAATTCTTGACCTGGCTAAAAAGATGATTCAACTTTCGGGATTGCGGCCTTATCATGACATTGATATTCAAGTCACAGGATTGAGACCAGGCGAAAAACTCTATGAAGAAGTATTGGCAAATTCTGAAAATACCATCCCAACCTATCATCCACAAATACTCATAGCAAAGACCAGACCGAGCAAACCAAATCAAGCGCAGCTAATTGAGACGCTCCTTAATACAGCCCAACTCCAAGACAATCAAAATAGTGTCAAACTCATGAAACAAATTGTCCCAGAATATATCTCTAATAATTCCTTATTTCAAGAACTCGATAAATGATCCTACCCGCTAAAATACAAGTTAGACTCACCGATATTGATATCTTGGGTCACGTAAATAACTCCATTTACTTAACCTATTTTGAAATGACACGCATTCATTATTTCAGCCAATTAGTTGGGCAAGATTGGGATTGGATGGAAAATGGCGTCGTATTGGTACAAAATGAGATACAATATCACTTACCTGTATTCTTAGCTGATACCCCAGAAATCCATATGTTTTGCACCAAAATTGGACTAAAAAGCTTTACATTAAGTTACGAATTATATGTCAACAAAGAGCTCAAAACTACAGGAAGTAGCACCTTGGTTGCATACAACTCGAACAAAAAAATGAGTATCGAAATACCCAAACGCATGCTCGATGCCTTGGCTCAGCTAACCCAAAAATAACTACTAATGATGCGGCGTATCACCATCTTATTTATCCTCATTTTAATAAGTCAAAGATGGGTCAACGCCCAGATTCCGGATGCTTGTTTGCAGAGCAGAAGCGTATGCCCGATGAACAGCATTCAGTTTTGTCATGAGGCTGTGGCATATGACGAAGAGCACAATCTCTATTTGCTACGCAAAGATTTTTCTACACCCTACAACGGGACCTGCGTGAGTTGTTATCCCAGTTTGATTATTGAGGAAAAAATCAATTTTGTAAATGGACGAAGACAAGGTATTGATACTTCTTACTATCGGAGCGGCTGCATTCAATCCATTCAAAGCTACCAAATTGGATTGCAGGATGGTCCAACATATATTTATCATGACTCCACTAACCGCCTGCAATTTGAAATTTGGTATCAATCTGGGCTTTTGAACGGGCCCTCCATTCAATACAATCCACAAACAGCTGATACGCTCACTTACAAACAGTACAAAGGTGGAAAATTAAATGGGACACAAAAGAATTATTTCAATAATGGACAGGTTAGGAAAATAAGCGAGTACCGCGATGGGCTTTTGGAAGGGGGTCAAATCACCTATAATGAAATTGGTCTAAAAGAAAGTGAAATCTATTATAGAGCAGGTAAAAAACATGGCAAATGGATTTATTATTTTGACAGCGGAAAAATTGCAAGGGAAGAAACTTGGAAAGATGGCAAGAAAAATGGTGACTTTGTGAGTTACAATGAATTGGGCAAAGTGCTAAGTGCTGAAAAATTTACAGCAGATATGCCTATTGGTTTACATCAGAGCTTCTATGCAGATGGCAAACTCAACTATAGTTGTTCCTATACAAATAAAGGACAAAAAATAGAGGAGTATGTAATTGACCAATACGGCATTAAAAAACAACTATTTCCGCCAATTAATGATAAGGAGTAAGTAATCCAAAAAACATAGCTAAACCCATTGCAAACAAAGCCACACCTACAATTATTGACATCCTAGCGTGATTGATTTTTTGAATGTATTTTCTTCCAACTAATGTTCCTGCCAAAGCAGAAGGTACACCCAGAAAAATAAAATAAGTCGGGTAATAATGATCAAATGAAGAACTCGAAAAATAGACGCCTACTCTTGTTAAATCAACCAAAAGTGATATTATAGCTGTTGTCGCTACAAAAACAATGGGCTCAATCTTGAGTTTGGAAAGAAACAATGCCCTAAGGGCTCCCTGATGACCTGAAAAACCTCCAAAGAAACCACTGAGCAAACCGCCAATGCGCATGGCCCAAAGACCATTGATGGAAATCTTCCATTTAAAAAACTCTAGTACAGCAAAGAACATCATGATGCCTCCAAAAATTGGCATCATCTTTCTAGTCATCACTGCATTCATTTGATGGAGTAAATAAGCACCTAAAAATGCAAAAAGAATTGCTGGAATTCCAAAATTTCTAAATAAGTTCCAATTGATAGATCTGGAGGTAAGCGCCACTTTGAGGATGTTATTAGCCAAGTGAACAATGCTTGCCATTAATACAGCAATAGGTACATCCCAAAAAATCAAAAATACGGGCACCAAGATGGTATTCAGGCCGAAACCCGTGAAAAAAGTAACCAGCGCACCAAAAAATGGAGCTAAAATGACCAGTAAAATAAAAAACAGAAAAACAAGCACCTGAAATCGTATTTTTGTCAAAAGTACAAATATGATTGATTTACGCAGTGATACGGTTACCCAACCTAGTGAAGAGATGCGCTTTGCTATGGCAAATGCTGCAGTTGGCGATGATGTGTTCAAAGAAGACCCAACTGTAATTGAACTAGAAGCATTTGGTGCTCAACTTTTTGATAAGGAGGCTGCCTTATTTTGTAGCTCTGGTACTCAAACGAATCAAATTGCCATCAATGTGCATGTACAACCTGGCGGCGAAGTCATTTGTCATGAAGAAAGTCATATTTACAAATACGAAGGAGGAGGTATAGCCAAAAATACAGGCGCATCAGTACGTTTACTACCAGGCGATCGCGGAAGAATTACAGCAGCAAATATTGCTCAATGGATTAATCCTCCACACGATGTTCACTTTCCGCTTACCCAACTTGTATCCATTGAGGATACTGCAAACCGTGGTGGTGGTGCAGTATACGATACCGAAGAATTGGCACGCATAAGTGCATTTTGCAAAGCCCAAAACTTGCCACTGCATTTGGATGGTGCCCGCGTATTTAATGCCCTGGCTGTCAATCAGCTGCCAGCAGCAACTTATGGTGCATTTTACGACAGTATTTCAGTGTGTTTATCAAAAGGTCTAGGCGCACCTGTAGGCTCCTTATTAATTGGTAGCGCTGCATTTATAGAGAAAGCACGACGCGTGCGTAAAGTTTTTGGAGGAGGAATGCGTCAAGCTGGCATTATTGCTGCCGGAGGATTGTATGCGCTCAAATACAACGTAGATCGCCTTAAAGTTGACCACCTCCACGCACTTCGCTTAGGCGAGGCACTTCAAAACTGTGGTAAAATCGAAAGTGTGCTACCTGTTCAAACTAATATAGTGGTAGCCATCCTTAAAGACCCTGAGCAACGAGACCTTTTTATTGAAGCATTGAAGAATAAAGGCATCTTATGCATGGCTTTTGGACCTGGTATGATCCGCATGGTGACGCATTTAAATGTGAGTGAATCTGACTGTCAATATTGTTCAGAAATCATCGAAAAAATGTAACTTTTTTATCTTGCTACGTTAAACGTTATTGATGAAATTAATTACGCTCTTCCTATTTTTTTTCCTCGTTTTTATTAGTCAACAGAGTTGGTCACAAAGCAATAATTGCAATACTTCAGACAAAAAAGTCAACAAAGCGCTTGAAGTAGCCATCAATTCAGCTTCTTTTGAGGATCAAGTGAAAGGGTTAGCAGCAGTAATTAGCAAGTATCCAGACAACGTACAAGCTTACTTTTATTTGGGACGCATTCACTACCAACAAGGAATGGTGCTATTACCAAAAAACAGAACTGAAGGAGAAAAACTTCTTCAAAAATCATTGCTATTTTATCAGGCAAGTATTCAAAAATGCCCGAGTTTTCATTCGGACGCCTATTTCTATTCAGCCAGATTGCTCTACAGTTTTAGTGAAAGAAAAGCCGCACTCACCTATCTCGAATCTTTTATGTCTTTTGACTCACTTTACCCCGGTGAACAAGCTGCTAATTACAACAAATTTAAATCAGAAATTTTACCAGTGTATAACGAGTTGCGCTTTCCAATCGACGCTCAAAAACAACCAGTTCCATTTGAAATCCAACGTGTCGGCGGAGTATGCACACAGCAAGATGAATACTTCCCGATGCTCAGTCCTGATAATACGTTGCTCTTCTTTACAAGAAAGGCAGATAAAACAAACCTTGGTGATATCTCTGGATATGTTCAAGAAGAGTTTACTGTAGCTAACCATTTGAAATCGCTTGAATTTACAAATGGAAATGCCTTGCCTCATCCTTTCAATGATGGACAATTCACCAATTACGGTTCCGCAAGTTTATCTGCAGATAACCGCGAATTGATTTTATGTGCCTGTAAGGTTGAAAAAATATATAATAAAGATTATTTGAATTGCGATTTATACAGTAGTCGTTTCCAAGTTAAGCAAGGTACAAGCGACCAATATGAATGGTCCAAACTTAAAAATCTTGGTCCGAACATCAATACTAAGGATGGATGGGAAGCTCAACCGTCCTTGTCTGCAGACGGCAAAATACTTTATTTTACAAGTCAAAGAAAAGGTAGCCAAGACAATGATATTTACTTTAGCACCAAACAACCAGATGGGCAATGGGGTCCTGCTCAACCTTTTACGCTAGTCAATACATCTGGCAAAGATAAGAGTCCTTTTTTCCATCAAGATGGCGAAACTTTTTATTTTGTTTCCGAAAGTAGCAGACAACGACCTGGCATGGGAGGCCTAGATATTTATATGATGCGCAAGGAAGCAAATGGATGGGGACCAATTCAAAATCTTGGTTATCCAATAAACACTGATGGCGATGAATTGGGCTTATTTGTCTCCACAGATGGAAAACAGGCTTTTTTTTCTAGCCAACAAGGTTCCAATTGGGATATCTTTAGTTTTGAGTTACACGCGGCCGCTCGCCCTAAAGAAACACGAATCTTAACTGGAAAACTTCAAGATATCAATGGAAATGGAGTTGTTGCTGCAGAAATAAAGGTGCGCTACCAAAACCAACCAGATGTTCAACAAACCACATTAAGTAATGAAGATGGTAGTTACGCTCTTGCGGTTCATGTTGATCAACCATTAATTGTTGAAACAACAAAGGAGAATTTCAGTTTTCAAGCTCAACTCATCGAAAAGGAACAACTTCAAAACAATAGCTCTAAAATTGAAATCAGTCCGCTTCAAATTGATACTTTAAAGGAAGGAGATGCATATGTAATTGAAGCCATTGTCTTTGATACAGATGCTGCGCTACTCAGTTCAAACGCTCAATTCTTATTACAGGGTTTTGCAGCATACTTAATAGCGCAACCCAGTCTTCGGATTCAAATCAATGGGCACACAGACGACATCGGCGATGCTGAACGCAATCAGAAACTTTCAGAAGAGCGTGCCAAAGCAGTTGCGGATTTTCTTGCAGATTTAGGTGTTCAAAAAGAACGCATGCAATATAAAGGATTCGGTGAAACACAACCAAGAGTAGCCAATGACTCTTCTGAGCAAAGAGCGCTCAATCGTCGTACTGAATTCCAAATTATCGGGATCAACTGATAAAAATTATAGCCATAAAAAAAGGAGCCGAAGCTCCTTTTAAATGTTTATTTGCATTTGCTTATTTAGCAAAGTTCTTTTTCTCACGAATACGTGCTGATTTACCTGTACGCTCACGGAAGTAGAATATACGAGCTCTACGTACTGCACCACGCTTAACGATTGTAATTCTATCAATGAAAGGTGAATTGACAGGAATAATACGCTCTACCCCGATATTACCTGACATTTTACGAATGGTAAAAGTTTCGGTTGCTCCTGCACCACGACGTTGTAAAACAACACCTTGGAATTGTTGGATACGTTCCTTGTTACCTTCTACAATACGGTATGAAACAATAATGGTGTCACCTGCTCCGAAAGCTGGTATTTCATTTTTAGCGATTAGCTCCTGCTCGATTTGTTTAATGACGTTCATCTCTGAAAATTTAGCCCAATTCAACTGAACGGGGGTGCAATATTACAAATTATTTCTGATTCAGAATACAGGAATCATGTTTTTTTTAGTGCTATAAATAAAAAGCCATCAAAAAAAGGATAGTCGCAATAGCTAAGTAGATCAATACCAATTGTAAATTCATCTTTTTTTGCACGACTTCATTCGCTTTTTTCTCGACAGAAATCTTTTCAATTTCAGCAACAGAGACACCAAAAATAGACATCCAATTTATTGGCTCTGCTCCGATATAAAGTTCATTACCCGGCACTAACCGTTGGGTACGATTTTCTAAAACTTCATTCAATGAATAAGCAGAACCTGCAGTTTGACTGCACACCCAAACGTTTCCCAAGTAATCTTGACATAATACGACATGAAAAGACGTGACATTAGGGCCATCAATTTGTTGATCATTGGAAGGATCGCTGCCGATATGAAAATACCGAGTTGATTTCATGAAGTCAAAAATAATTAAAAATACCAAAGTCTTACCTTGCGCTAATCTACTGTGAATGAACGATATTGACAGCAAGTGTATGAAAATGGTTAATAAGTTCCTTTTCTCGAGCTCAAAAGTATGCTTAACAACTTGTAATTTTATAGCTCAATAGAACAATCATGGGTAAAATTATTGCCATTGCCAACCAAAAAGGAGGCGTCGGAAAAACAACTACAGCCATTAATTTAGGTGGTTGTCTTGGGGTACTTGAATACAAGACCTTAATCATCGATGCGGACCCTCAAGCAAATTCTACTTCTGGCACAGGTTTTGACCCAAAATCGGTAAAAAACATCTACGATTGCTTGGTGAATAACAGGCCTGCTCAGGAGGCAATTCTCGAAACTAGCAATCCGAACTTATTTATTCTGCCGTCTCATGTCGACCTAGTTGGTGCTGAACTTGAGATGATCAACATGCCCAATCGAGAATACTTGCTCAAGGCGGCTCTTGAGCAAATCAAAAACGACTATGATTTCATTCTCATTGACTGTTCACCTTCACTCGGTCTGATTACAGTCAATGCCCTGGTTGCTGCAGATTCAGTCATGATCCCCGTACAGTGTGAGTACTTTGCCCTAGAGGGACTCAGTAAGTTACTCAACACTATTAAGATTGTGCAAGGCAGACTGAATCCATCATTGGAAATTGAAGGCATGATCCTTACCATGTACGATACCCGTTTGCGCTTGGCAAATCAAGTAGTAGATGAAGTGAAAACGCATTTCCAAGAATTAGTTTTCGATACAGTCATTCACCGCAACACAACGCTCAGTGAAGCATCGAGCCATGGACATACAGTAGTCATGCATGACGCATCTTCCAAGGGTGCTATTAATTACTTGAATTTTGCGCGCGAATTGCTGCAAAAAAACGACCTTACCAGAATCGGAAACGACGACAAAATCATCGAAATAGATCATGAGCTCTAATGCAAAAAAACAACCTGCCTTGGGCCGTGGCCTAAGTGCACTACTTCAAAACTCTGAAACGGATATCACTGGTGCAAGTGTAGTTCCAGCTGGAGCTGTCGCACTCCTATCTATATCATTAATTGAAGCCAACCCTTTCAATCCAAGAACTCATTTTGAGCGAAATGCATTAGAGGAGCTCAAAACTTCTATCCAATCACATGGAATTATACAGCCTCTGACGGTACGTAAAATGGGTAGAGATCGGTATCAGCTTATTTCTGGGGAACGCAGATTCAGAGCGGCTCAACTCGCAGGCCTTACAGAGGTACCTGCATATGTTCGTATTGCCAATGATCAAACGATGCTAGAAATGGCGCTCGTAGAAAATATTCAACGCGAAGACCTTAATTCCATTGAGGTGGCCCTATCCTATGAACGCTTACTAGAAGAATGCAAGCTCACCCAGGAACAACTCTCAGAAAAAGTAGCCAAGTCTCGTTCGCACATTGCCAATCACCTTCGCTTGCTCAAACTACCTGTTGCTATTCAAGCTGCTGTGCGTGACAAGCAAATAACTATGGGGCATGCAAGGGCACTCCTTTCATTGTCCTCAGAAAAAGAACAACTGCAAGCTTTAGCTCGCATTTTACAAGAACAGCTCTCAGTTCGAGACGTAGAAGCACTCTCTAAACCGGAACTTGCTAAAAAAGCTACGCCGAGCGGATCTAGCACCAAAGCCAAACCAACACTAAGTACCACAGAAAAACTATATCTCTCCTATCTTACCGAACAACTTGGAACTAAAGTAAGTATAGATAAAACCCCTGAAGGAAAAGGTAAACTGATTGTGCACTTCGCTCATGAAGCAGATTTACAGCGCCTAATAGAAATGCTCAAAAAATCAAAATGAGATTTTTTTGCTACTTCATTTTATTTACATCTTCTTATTTTGCGCAAGAAGTCAAAGCGCCCAAGGATAGTCTTGAACTAAAGTACCACCAAAAGAGCATGCTTGCCTCTGCCGTAGTCCCAGGCTTGGGTCAAATCAGAAACTCAATTGATGGACCAAACTTTCAGGCAGTATGGAAAGTACCACTCATCTATGGCGGGCTTGGTGCCGCTAGTTATTTTTTAATAAGCAATCAACAAACCCAAAAAAGTCTTAAACAGGAAT
>JAURNL010000049.1 GCA_030830205.1 Crocinitomicaceae bacterium
AATGAGATTTTTTTGCTACTTCATTTTATTTACATCTTCTTATTTTGCGCAAGAAGTCAAAGCGCCCAAGGATAGTCTTAAACTAAAGTACCACCAAAAGAGCATGCTTGCCTCTGCCGTAGTCCCAGGCTTGGGTCAAATCAGAAACTCAAATGATGGACTAAACTTTCAGGCTGTATGGAAAGTACCACTCATCTATGGCGGGCTTGGTGCCGCTAGTTATTTTTTAATAAGCAATCAACAAACCCAAAAAAGTCTTAAACAGGAATATACGAATCGGCTCAGTGGAGGTATGCTCAATCCTAGTTGGGCTTCGTATGACGATCAAGCTGTATTGCAACTATACCGTCAATATCTAGACTGGAGAGACCTTTCGATACTTGGATTTGCTGCAATATATCTTTTTCAAATTGCAGAGGCAGGTGCATCCGCACATTTCGTTCACTTTGACACGCATCCAAATTTAAGTTTGCAAATAGAGCCGCAAGTACTTCCTAACCAATATGTAGGTGCGCGCATCCAACTAACCTTTCGTTGATAAATTGTATCTTTAAGCCATGAGAATTGCACTACTCGGTTACGGAAAAATGGGAAAAGCCATTGAAACCATAGCAATTGAGCGCGGACACCAAGTCGTAGCAAAAATCAATTCGCAAATCTCGCTAGATAGTATTGATTGGTCTGCAGTAGATGTCTGTATTGAATTTACACGGCCTGAACTTGCGCCTAAACACATTGCTTATTGTGTCCAAAAGCATGTCCCCATTGTTGTCGGTACAACCGCATGGCAAGATGCACTTACAGCAATCACAGAACTGGTAAAGAAATCCAATGGTGCGCTTCTTTATGCCAGTAATTTTAGCGTAGGCGTAAATTTGTTTTTTGAACTAAATCGTCAACTTGCAGCCCTAATGAAAGACCATGTTGCTTATCAAATCAACGTAAGCGAAACGCACCACGTTCAAAAACTAGATGCGCCAAGTGGCACTGCGGTGAGTTTACTCAACGACATTCTCGACAACAATTCAAACTATACTAGCTGGGCCCTCGAACCAACAAATTCCCAACAAATTCCAGTTCAAGCCCATCGCACTCCAGATGTGCCAGGCACACATGAAATTAGCTACAACAGCGAAATTGACAGCATTCGCATCGAACATATTGCCCATAATCGCAAAGGCTTTGCACTTGGAGCAATCCTTGCCTCTGAATTCATTTATCAGCGTACAGGTATTTTCACTATGGCTGACGTCTTAAAAAATAAACTATGAGTTTCATTTATTTCTATCTACTTATTTTAGTCCACCCATACATCGCACAGTGGCACCGCATGTTTCCTCAATTAGGGCGTAAATCATGGGAAGCCATGGTGCCGGGTTATAACTATTTCATCTTATTCAAAGAAGTACTCAACAAACCATGGTGGTCTTTATTACTTGTCTTTCCGGGGGTGCACCTTGTGATGCTAATGACCATCAATGTTAGCGTCCTTCGCAGATTCAAATTTTTTAGTTTTACAGATACACTCCAAGGCCTATTCTTTCCTTATTTATTGTTTACAAAAGTCGCAAAAGACCAAGAAATTCAATACGGACCAGCCACAAACTGGGCAAATTCAAAAGAGCTTGAACAACGCAAATGGGGCGATCATATTATTTTATTCCTGGCCTTACCAGTAATTGGGCACATCATTGCAATTGTACTTGACAAAATATCGAGAGATAAACCCGGAAGCAAACCGCGTGTAAAAGAATACGGTGATTCATTTGTCTGGGCATTAGTTGCAGCTGCTGTGATTCGAACATACTCTTTTGAGCCTTTTCAGATCCCTACAGGTTCTATGGAAAAAACAATGGTAGTTGGCGACTTTTTATTTGTAAATAAACTGGCATACGGCTCCAAAGTACCAATCACTCCCCTCTCCTATCCGCTAGTGCATAACATTGTCCCACTTGTCAATATTAAATCTTATCTTACTTGGGAAAAAGGCACCTATACCCGATTACCTGGCTGGAGTAAAATTGAACGCAATGATGTTGTCGTCTTCAATTTCCCGTCAGGTGACACCGCTATTCTTGACCCTCGTACGCCTAGTGGCCTTATGGGCCATGACTTTCATGGACTTGTTAATCAAGAAGCATTCAGTCAGTTTATCAATAGTAAACGCAATCAAAATCTCTCGGGTCTTGATTCTTTGGGACAGCAAAACCTTTACTATGAATATATAGCCAGCTTCGATCTATGGAAGTCACGTGCAAGAGCTCATTTTAATGCAGGATACTTCCCGCTGAATTCTCAAGAATTTGCAAATGGTCTAACTCACGGCGGACTTATCTTCAGACCAGTAGACAAACGTGAAAATTACATCAAACGATGCGTAGGAATCCCTGGGGACATACTTGAAATTCAAAACTCCGTACTTTATGTCAATGGTAAAAAGGCCTACGTTGCACCTGGTCAAGCTTTACTTTACAGAATCGAAAAAACCAAGGTGAGTTTCCCTTCTGTTGAAGAAATGCTGGAGCGCTATGGTCTTGAAAATTCTGCAGATGGTGCCAGAACAGATTTTGACGCAATTTCTGATGCGCAATATTATATCTTGAATCTTACCCGAAAGGAAAAACAACAAATAGAAGCAGATTTCAAGGTTAAACTTACTAAAATTCGTTATCCACAATACAGCGACATTATTGCCAATAGTTACACCAAAGTGAACCCTATGCAACTCATCTCTAACCTAGACCAGTTCCCTAAAGACCTGAATATTAATAATACCATGACCGACTTTTTGCGTTTCCAAATCCCTCGAAAAGGTCAACGCATAGCCATTAACATCCAAAATATCGCCTGGTATAAGCGTATCATCAGTGCTTATGAAGGGCATAAATTGTCCATTAAAGGAAATAAAATTTACATCGATGGTAAGCTAGCAAATAGTTATCGTTTCGCCATGAATTACTACTGGATGATGGGAGATAATCGCTTTCATTCAGCAGATTCTCGAGTTTGGGGCTTTGTGCCTGAGGATCATATTGTAGGTCGCGCATCCTTTATTTGGTTCTCCAAGTCTCCATTTGTTGATAGTTTTATGGGAATTCGTTTTGACCGTATTTTCCGCTTTATTGACTAAATGAAACAAGTAGTAGCGTCTGCGTATTTTCCTTCCTTAGCATACGTGCGTGCTTTACTTCAACAACCTGATATTGCCATTGACCTACACGAGCATTTTGTGAAGCAAAGTATTCGTACAAGAGCAGAAATTCTCAGCTCGAATGGAGTCATACAGCTCAACTTACCCATCTTACATAACAGTAGTGGCAAGCAAACAATGCAAGCTCTAAAAATTGATTACAGTAAAAATTGGCAAGCTGAACATTGGAGAGCCATAGAAAGTGCATATGCCAATGCACCGTATTTTGAACATTACGCACATGACATACGAGCAATTTTTAATCAAAAATACAGCTATGTTTATGAATTAAATCATTCCATTCTTCTTTGGATCAATCAGGCTTTAGGGCTTGAGTTAAAAATAGAATGGAGCCCAAATTATACAGGCAAGGCAAGTATGGATAAAAAACAATGGTTGGGTCGGTCTTTTAATCCGACATATGCATACCAACAAGTGTTTAGCTACAAAACTGAATTTATAGGAAACTTGTCCGTTCTTGATGGCTTATTTAACGAGGGGCCCTTGCTTAGAAATTATTTTTTGCCAAGGTAAACGAAGAATAACAGGGTGCAGGGAATTGGCGTCCATGGCAATAAGATCACCATTTGAATCAAAAGATAGGAGTCTAGGCTCAAGAATACTTTCAGGTAGTTGGTGTCTTCCTAAAAGGACACCCTCTTGATTGAGAATAACAATTTCACCAGTATTTGACAAGAGATACAGTTCGTTTGAATGCGGTTGCACTGCAAGTGCTATGGGTTCAAATTGAAGTTCTTTACTTTCAAATGAAAAAAGTGGCACTTGGCTTAACTGACGTTTGGCTAAATGAAAAGTTTGACAAACAAAACGACGCTCACCATTTTCTAGGAGGGTGCTATTGAGTACTAAAATGCGCTTCAAAGAGGGATGGTAACAAAGCAATTGGGATACCCCTTCTTCTCGCTGTAAAGGGCATGAAGGTGCTTCGTCAAAACGGTAAGGGAAACTCAAAAAGTGTAATTGCTGAGTTTGATCTAGGAGCACAAGTGTTGAATCGTAGCCTGTAATTTGTGTGATCTTGCGATCCGTTGGAAGATCAAACAAAGGTGTAAATGTATTGGTTTGACCTTGATAGCGAATAATGCGTAGTGAGTCTTGGCTAAGGGCAATTGATTGAATGGAATCTAAGGAGGATACTGCGCTAAATGGCTGTAAGCCCATTGGCAGGTATTGTACTGAAGTAGGATGTTCAAAATCTATAAACCCTTCTTCTTTCTGAAAACCAGCAGCAACTTGTTGGTAGTAATTTTCGATACCCTCGCGTTGGATTGACCTTGCAGCTATAAAGGAAATAGTTGCAAGAACAAAGGAAAAGAAGTATTGTGTGCGAGACATAATAAACAAATTTAGATTAAAAACAATTACAATCACAAAAAAACCACGACAAAAGGCCCTATTTTTGTTGGAACGATTATTGTTAAGCTATTTTCATGAAACCATTTTTTCTACTCTTATTATTTGCATTCATCCAAGTGCAACTTTACGCCCAATTTAGTTATGGCGGTGGCATGAGCCTAAATAAGTTTTTCAATACCCAGGGGCTCCCTAATCAAAGAACCACTATGCCTGCCATTCACGCTCACTTAGAAATTCCTCGGAGCGGCGACGTCACACTTTATGGTAGATTCTCCTATGCATTACCACGGGCAAATTATGATACAATCACCAGTTACGTTACGGGTATTAACAACAACGTAAATCCCTATATCTTGGCAGTGAATAGCCGCTATAAAACAAGTTATTTTACCCTTGAAGGTGGAAATCGCTATTATATAGGAAATGATTATGACAATGGTTTTTCAGGCTATGGTGGTTCAGGCTTGATAATCAACATCGGTCAGGTTGTTAAATCCTATGAAAGTCGCGATGTGACCGGAGCATATAGCTGGGAACAAACGCACCAAGTAGACCCTAGTGAAATCATCAAAGGTCGTATATTTAATCTCGGTGGTTATTTACAAGGTGGTCTCAAATACACCATGCCAGCGGTTGGGACCATTTACGCAGATGTTTCTCTGAACTACCTCTTGTTGGCAAATTTCAGTAACAACACAGCGGCTTCTACAGAATTCATCTCTCCACTTTATTTTAATTTCGCAGTCGGATTCAAAAAGGATATTTATTGATCGAGTTGTATCAATGCATACAATTCTGTACAAATGTTTCTAAGACTTTGGTTGGCATCAATCTTCACATGAGCTTTTTCATAGTAAGACTTACGTTGTTTCAATAGGTGCTCAAAATCTAGCAATGTGCGCAGTTTTGGTCTTTGACTTGTATTTTTAATCCGTTCAAAAAGCACCTCTTGTTTTCCTTCTAGATATACCACCATTCCTTTTGACTTCAAAAGTTCTATGTTGTCATAAAAGCAAGGTAGTCCCCCTCCACATGCAACAACTGCTGATTGGTTGGGCATGTGCATTATCCACTCTTGTTCTTTTTCTCTAAAGTAGACTTCTCCCGATTCCTCAAAAATTTTTGTTACCGAGCGCCCTTCGAGTCTTTCAATTTCAATATCAGTATCTAGAAATGGCCTATTAAGCATTTCAGCAAGAGCAGAACCAATCGTTGACTTTCCACTCCCCATCATTCCTATTAAAAATATTGTATTATGATCTGCCATTAGTCGCTTGGCAATCAATCAATTGCCGAATATGCATTATTTTTTATCAAATTTACTATAAAATCCCTTGCTGTATCCAAACAATAGTTGTATATTTGCACCCTCAAAACGGCAGATTCCGTAGCTCAGCTGGTAGAGCAATACACTTTTAATGTATGGGCCCTGGGTTCGAGCCCCAGCGGAATCACTCCTTAAAAAGCACCTCAAAAAGGTGCTTTTTTTATGAGGTAAATTTTCAAAAATTTGATCGATATTACGAACCTAATGATGCAAGTAACAACAGCGGTTTATATGAGATATTACTTAACCTAATGGCTCCTCTACCCGACCATCTGCATGCTTTGCAAAACGTCCTAGGGTTGCATCGTGGACTTGGTCATAACGCGGCCAGGGCCAGCCACCAAATTGAGTGGTTTGATAATCTTGGAAAGCTTGGTAAATCTCTTCTTTGGAATTCATGACAAATGGACCGTGCTGGACAACAGGTTCGTTGATCGGGCGTCCCTGCAGCACCAAAACTTTAGAAACTTCAGTTCCATTTATGAGTGAACAAACCTGTGAAGCGTCTACATCAGCGGCATGGTAATGAGCAATTTCTTGATCTGCAATTTTTAGTCCGTTTCCTTCGTAATAATAAATACTACGATTGACACCAGGTGCACTTGCAGGTAAAATAAATGTTGCTCCAGGTTCTAAGTGTATGTTATAAATCGCAACATGATTATCAGGATCTGCCGCCCAAGAATTTGGAGGAGTATTGGATGATTGGTAGTGATCTAGTTTTCCTACAAGAACCTCAATATGCGTATGACCTGAAGGCGAAGAAGTAGTAAACTTTGGAACAGACTCAGCCCAAAGCATTTTAAAATGCGGCTCCACCATTTTACTGCGTTTGGGTAAATTGAGCCAAATCTGAAAAAGTTCTAGGGGGTTCTCTTTGTCTTGGTTCAGCAATGGGAACATTTCTGCATGCTGCACGCCCTTGCCTGCAGTCATCCATTGGACATCACCGTTGCCATAACGCCCTGCAGCTCCCATGCTATCGGCATGATCCACTAAACC
>JAURNL010000007.1 GCA_030830205.1 Crocinitomicaceae bacterium
CTGAGTTTCGACGAAGCTTGGGTGGGCATCCTTGCCTATACCTTTCAAATTTACTTTGATTTTTCGGGTTATTCAGACATGGCAATTGGCCTTGCCCGCATGATGGGCTTTCGTTTCCCAGAAAACTTTGATTCTCCATACAGTTCTAGAAGTATCACTGAATTTTGGCGTCGCTGGCACATCACCCTAGGGGCCTTCATGCGCGATTTCTTATACATTCCGTTGGGTGGCAACAGAGTCAAGCAAAAATGGCGTTTGTACTTTAATTTGTGGCTGGTTTTTTTGGTGTCGGGCTTGTGGCACGGTGCTTCTTGGAATTTTGTCTTGTGGGGTGCTTTTCATGGTTTTTTCTTGATCCTAGACCGTCTTTTCTTATTAAAGATTTTAGAGAAAGTAGGGAAGGTGTCAGCCACGCTTTTGACCTTCTTTACTGTCGCAATGGCTTGGGTTTTGTTCAGATTAGAAAGTTGGCATGATGCTCAATTATTTTACTTACAACTAATTGATTATAAAGATTTTAAATTTATACAATTTAACAATAGCTTTTATTTAGTGTTGCTACTTGCAAGCTTATTTTCGATTATGGGAAGAACTCAGTATTTCAATAGAATAACCCTTTTTTTCACTTCAACAAATCCAACTATTTCCGTTGCTAAAGCCACTTTAATTACCCTTATTTCAATTTTACTGCTCTTCTTGAGTATTGTCTTTCTTTCTGCATCCAATTTAAACCCTTTTATTTATTACCGTTTCTGATGAAAGCACCATCAAAAGATACAATCATCAAGAACGCACTTTTTGGAGTGGTGCTTGCCTTGCTACTTTTGCCTTGGCTAGAGCAAAACGTACACCTTTTTAAGCCCAAACCATTAGGTGGTGCACAGCCGAACTCAGAAAATGTCAAATTTTCAGTTGCGCTCTGGCGCGAAGTTAAATTTCAAGAGGGTCAGGAAAAATACATCAGTGAACACTTTGGATTGAGGCCATTTATGGTGCGTTTTTACAACGAGCTTTTCGACCGCGTCTTTGGCGAATATCAAGCACAAGGGGTTGTAATGGGAAAAGATGGTTATCTTTTTGAAGAGAATTATTTGTTAGCTGCAAGTGGCAGGGATTACCTTGGGTTGGACTCGATTACCAAATTAGTATCTGATCTACACCTTATGGAGCAAGACTTAGCTCAGAAAGGCAAACACTTATTGGTCTGTTTGGCTCCGGGCAAAGGTTCCTTTTTTCCGGATAAAATGCCAGACGAATATCGTTATAATGGCAGTACTGGCAGAAATTACCCCGATTTCGTTCGTTCACTTCAGCAACAACAAATTGAGGTATTTGACGTACAGGATTGGTTTATAAAGATGAAAGCCACCGCGAAGTATCCTTTATATCCCAAAACGGGCATTCACTGGAGCACTTACGGCGAGTATTTAGTGGCCGATTCTTTAATCAAGCAGGTAAGTTCGCTCACCCAAAAACAAATGCCTTCCTTGAAACTTAAAGGTATCGACCAAGACAACACACCCCGAGACCGAGACGACGATATTGAGCTTGGCATGAATTTGTTGCGTAATTTACCAGACTTTAAAATGGCGTATCCAAAATTTGAAATCATGCCCTTACCCAAAGGTAAAAAAGCGCCAAAAGTGCTCGTGATTGGCGATAGCTTCTATTACGGGATGTACAATTGGGGGATGATGGAGCACGTCTTTCAAGAAGGTGAATTTTGGTATTACAACCATGAAAGACTAATTCCTGGTAAGGAAACTTCTTTGATTGAGAATTTGAAGAACTATGCAAAAGAAGTGCAACAGTTTGATGTTGTGATCTTATTGCTAACCGAAGCCAATTTACCTAGATTTGGCTTCGGAATGCAACAAGCTTATTTAAAATGAAAATTGTTTAGGTGAGTGAAGGGCTTGCTTTAGGAACAATTTTTACATTCATCGCTACCCAGCCTTTTTGGCCTCTACTTTTGTCAAAGGTAACTTCATCGCGTTCTGCGATCGGTTGAGATAAATTAGCCGCATGTACAAATATGTTTTCACCGCTTGCTTTATCTTTGATGAAACCATAACCTTTTGAATCATTAAAGAAGATGACTGTTCCTGAGTCTGTTGCTTCATCTTCGTCGCTTTCTTCACGACGTGGAATTCCGATTTCAATACTTTCAGCATCAATTTCTACGCGAGTACTCGGATCGATTGGTGCATCTACGATTCGGCCAAATTCATCTACATAGGCCATCATGCTATCTAAACCACCACCACCGGCGTTAGCTTTGCGCTCTTCAGAACGAATTAATTTTTCTTTTTTCTTTTTTGCTTTGAGTTTTTCTTTTTCCTTCTTAGAGAAGGTTTCTTTGGATTTAGCCATTTATTTGCGTTAAGAGAATAAGTGCCATGAGCAGAGTAGGAAGGAAGGCAACTTACAAGACGCAGGCGGATTTGACTGCAAAGATACAAAAAACTTACTGATGACGCTTTGTAGGTTGCCAAACAGAAGAACGTATCCCGCCAAAAAATCGAATTAAACCGATGAATAAGGCTAGGTTCATACTTACAAAATGGATTATAAAACGAAGCCAAACCAAATGAACATCACGTTTCCTAGCGATGAAATCTACAATAAATGAAATGGGTATGAGTAGCAATCCGAAGTATAGAATTTGATAAAATAATGATTGATCCTGATGATTTATGATGTGAAATACCATCCCAATTAAAAAAACTGGTAAAATCCAGCGCAAAACTTTGTGGGAAAAGAAGGTAAATGAAACAGCATTAAATTTGAATAAAAGCGCCCAAAATCGCTTCAAATTCTGAAAATTACCCGAAGAAATTCGAATTTTACGTTTGAATTCTATGAGCAGGTCATTGGATACATCTTCTAGGACTATGGCCTCAGATTGTGTAATACATTTCATTCCTTTTTCAATACAAATCATATTGATATAAAAGTCATCAACTAGAAAGTGGGTAGGAATAGGTTCAAAACATTGCTTTCTAAACGCAAAACAACCGCCAAATGGCCCCATCATGGCGCCCCAAAGTTTCCCTTCGGCTTCTTTGAGATTCACTTCACCTGCAATATAAGCCGATTCAGGGACAGAGATTCCTGTATCCTTAACACCATAATGCTTCATGGTGCTATCTACTAAGCCGATCTGTGCATCTGAAAAAGGTGCTTGTAAGTGTAAGAGGGTGTCCTTGGTAAAGAGTACATTGGCATCAGTTAGTACAATGAATTCATTTATTGCTTTAGGAACAAGCGCATTTACAATTTTAATTTTACCCTGTCTTTCTTTGAATTCAAATACCTGACAGGAGGCGAATTTCTTTTGGTATTCTTCGGCAATGAGCGCACTAAGGTCAGTGCTTGCGTCAATACCGATGAGCACCTCAATTTGCTCAATTGGATAGTTGCTGTCAAGAATGGATTCTAGTTTATCTCTGAGTACATTTTCTTCGTTATGTGCAGCGATGATGATGCTCAAGTTTGGTAGACTATCTGATGAATAGGTTGTGATTGCTTTTTTTTGCTTGAGTAAATATTGAAGCAAAACAGGGTAGATCAAATAGCTGTAAAGCAGAAAGACGGCGCCGAGTACAAATGTGTATTGCAGAAGCATAAGGCAATATTAGCGATTATTTTGAAGTTCTTCGAGCATGTGAAGGAGTTGTTTTTGCACTTGCCTAGACTCAAAGTGTTGCTCAAAATAAGCGCTTGAAAACTTTGTCCGCTCCTCTAATGCTATAGGGTTGCTCAGTAATTCAATCAATTCTAACTTAAAAGAATCAGATGAGTGATGACAAATACGCTCAGGGAATTGAGGCAAACCATCCGCCGACTTTTGGCTAAATATAATTGGTGCCCCTACGCTCATGGCTTCAATGATCTTCATTTTTACACCAGATCCGGACTGGAGGCAGCCAATAAATATGCCGTGTTCGGCTATAAACGCTTTAGCATCTGGTACGAATCCATGTGTATGCACACCTGGTCGTTGCCAATTTTTAAACTCTTTTGATCCTTTACCTGCAATATGAAAAACCACCTGTGGGAATTGGGTTTTTACAGCATCAAATACATTGTCTAAAAACCAATTCACTGCTTCTACATTTGGTATCCAGTTGAATGCACCTATAAAACATAATTGAAAAGAGGCATGGGTTGAGCGTTGTTGTGGTGTGAGAATGGAAGCAGGTAAGTAGCGACAAGAGGTAAGGGTTTGCCCCTCAATGGTATTCAAATCGCTATCTGAGATGGCCAAAATAAGATCCAAACCACCTTGGTCTTCGCTCCAAATACTTCGTTCAGCCCATTTGAGACTATACGCCAGCTGCTGTAAATACCATTTTTTTAATATGAATTTTGTGTGATTTGAAAGGTCTTTCCAAATTTGGTGTTCGATATTATGTGCTCTGTAAATGAATTTGGCTTTAGAGTAAGGTCTCAAAGCACTTGCATAAGATGCAGTAAATAGGCTTTCAAAAATAATAAAATCATAAGCCTCAGTTTTGATTTCCTTTTTAATGTGCTGTAAAATTGTTTGGTCTTTAAATCTTTTCAAATTATAGGACTCTTGCTTGAGTAAACTGGCTGCAGCTCCGATAATGGTAACTTTGGTATCGATCGCATGTGATCTGACTTCCAATTTATAGTTCTCAGGAAAAGCAGTGGCGTCAAATGGGTGTTTGGCAGTGGAAAGCGTATGATAACCTATTTTTGAAACTTCCTTCAAAGAGAGCAGGTCTTCTAATAGGCGAGCCATGGCCAGGCACCCACCATCTAAGATGGGGTATGGAGGTTTATGACTAAATATGAGAATTTTCAAGAGACGATAATTTAGGTAGCACTTGCTTTTTTAGTAAAAAAATAAGCGACAGGAGTAAAGATAATAGCTGCCATCCACATGCCAACAAAAGGACTTACAGTACCGGTTTCTGCTAGGTTATTTCCTATTGAACTGAGGATGAAATATAACATGAAAATGAGTGCTGCAATGACAACTGGTGCGCCAAACCCTCCTTTTTTAATGACTGCTCCAAGTGGAGCGCCAACAAAAAATAGAATCATTATCGTATAAGTTAATGCAAACTTTCGATGAAACTCAATCCAATAGAGTTCTGTTTCTCGGTCTAAGGTGTCTAGGAATTGGGTTTGGTTTGCTAATTGTTGTTGATTTCGTCGGATTTTAGATATGGCTAATTGATAGGCGAGTTGTTGATCATTGGCTGCTAAGTCTTTAAATTGAATAGAATTGATGGCTTGGGTTGGAGTATTAGCAATACCAGGGTCGTTAATTTGAACTTGAGGTAAGTGCTTGTTGAGGCTCAAAAAACCTAATGTACTTTGCTTGACAAAATTTTGAAGTAAACTTGCTTTTTTGGATTGTATGGAGTCTATTACTGCATTGATTTGAAACACATTGAGCATTTCGTATTTGTTGGTAAACAAATCTTCTTTGGAACGATTGAGATCTAGTCCTTCAAGATCTAATTTATATACACCTTGATCAAACTGAGAAACTCTTGACGGACGACCAGACGGGTTACTTATCGTATGATTCGGTAAATACATCGGGTTTTGGATATCAAGTTCCTCCAAAATACGCCCGTTTTTGAGGTTCAAAAAAACAAATCTCCCATTTTCAGATTTGTAAACTTCAGCCTCTTTAGCTCTAATGGTACGCAGTTGGGTCGGTTGTGTGTAGTCGTGGATGGTAACCCCGTGGCAATGGTTGCCCGATAATGAATCTATTTTAATAGCGTAACCATCAAAACTTCTTGAATAAACTTTTGGGGTTAATATACTTGAGATCTTCTTGTTCTGAATATCATAGATAAGGGTGTGCCATTTCAGATTTGCTGCTGGTATGACATAATTATAAAAAAAGAATGTGCCTATTGCCAGCGAGCAAACAATAATAATTAAGGGTCTCAAAATACGCAACAAGGAAAAACCACTTGATTTTAAGGCCGTGAGTTCGTTGTGTTCGGCCAAATTTCCGATGGTCATTAGCGATGAAAGTAAAATGGCAAGTGGTAGAGCCATGGGAATCAGACTAGCTGATACGTACATGAGTAATTCTAATATGACCCAAGTACTCAGGTCTTTACCCATCAGGTCATCAATA
>JAURNL010000050.1 GCA_030830205.1 Crocinitomicaceae bacterium
AAAGATAAGTCACTCCTTTCAGGTAATATTACAGGTCCTAACGGAACTATTACTCGTGCACTCATGACAGGAGCAAATGCAACTCACAAAGGAATTGAAGTTGAATTCAATACACGTCCTATGAAAGGTCTTGAATTGGGCGGTATTGTTTCACTTGGTGACTGGCGTTGGATTGGCGATATCAATGCAACAGTATACTCTGAAATCGATCCTACCGAATCAGTTGTTGTTACTTCATATGTTGATGGAATCCATGTTGGTGGCGCACCGCAAAATCAATTTGGAGTACAAGCGCGCTATCAAATCACCAAAGGTCTATATGTTGGCGCAACATGGGTATACAACGATAAGTTCTACTCAAATTTCGATCCATCTAAAAAGACAGATCCAGAAGATCGTATTGATGCTTACCAAATGCCTTCTTACTATAACCTAGATGCACGCATTGGTTATGAATTGAAATTAGGCGATCGCATGCTTAATTTAGGCATCCAAGGATTCAATATCACGAATGTGAAGTATTTATCTGATGCAACAGATAAAGATGGGACAACATTCGCATATGGATTCCCAGGATTTGGACGTAACTTCAATTTCTCTGCTAAGTTCACCTTCTAAGAGAAATTTAATTATTCCTTCATATAAAAAGCCTTGTCGGTTCATACGACAAGGCTTTTTTTGTAAAATGAATTTAATCAACCGCAAACTAAGTTGGTTAGCGCTTTTATCTAGGACTTTAAAATCGTATTACCTTTTCTTCTCTTTTATAATAAGATTGACTAAACTCGGATCTAAAAGCGTACTGATATCTCCTAAATTACCGGTGTCACCTTCGGCAATTTTTCGCAAGATGCGTCTCATTATTTTTCCACTTCTTGTTTTGGGGAGACCTGGGACAAACAAAATTTGATCGGGTTTTGCGATTGGGCCAATTAGCTTTGCAACTGTTTGAGTTATTTCTTTTTTTGACTCCTCTTCATTGAAGGCTGAATTTGCTAAGATCACATAAGCAAAAATCCCTTGACCTTTGAGGTCATGAGGATAACCAACCACGGCACTTTCAATGACGCCTTGGTGGCTATTGATTGCATTTTCAACTTCTGCAGTACCAATGCGATGCCCGCTCACATTTAAGACATCATCAACCCTACCTGTAATTCTATACATGCCATTTTCATCTCGTAAGCAACCGTCTCCAGTGAAGTATAGATTGGGATAAGTAGAAAAATAGGTCTGACGACAACGCTCGTGGTCGTTATAGGTGGTTCTGATCATGCCAGGCCAAGGAAACTTAATGCATAGATTTCCATTAACGCCATTACCTTCTATTTCTAACCCGCTTTCATCAACCAAACAAGGCTGAACACCTGGCAAAGGAAAAGTTGCGTAAGAAGGCTTCTCAGGCGTAATACCAGCGAGATTTGAAATCATGACACCACCTGTTTCGGTTTGCCACCACGTATCGACAATAGGACAGCGCTTTTGACCTATGTATTCGTGGTACCAATGCCAAGCTTCCTCATTAATTGGCTCACCTACCGAACCTAAGACCTTCAAGGAGCTCAGGTCCTTTCCTTGTATAGGTTCTAGTCCGCATCCCATCAGGCTTCTAATCGCTGTTGGCGCAGTGTAAAGAATGTCTACTTTATACTTTTCAACAATTTCCCAAAAACGACCTGCATTTGGCCAGGTAGGAATACCTTCGAACATAAGCGTGGTGGCACCAGCACTAAGCGGTCCATAAATGATATAGCTGTGTCCGGTAATCCAACCGATATCAGCCGTACAAAAATGAATTTGTCCTGGCTGATATTGAAAAACATTCACAAATGTATAGTTGGTCCAAACCATATAACCTGCTGTAGTATGCACCACCCCTTTGGGTTTGCCAGTGGAGCCGGACGTATACAATATGAACAGAATGTCTTCAGCATCCATTGCTGCAGGTTCTACTGGGGGATTCCCCATGTCCTGTACTTTTTGGATTTCTTCTTCCCACCACACATCTCTTTGAGGCATCATTGTGATGGTTGTTTTTGTGCGCATATAAACAATTACACGCTGCACCGTCTGATTAGCGACCAATGCTTCGTCAATTACCTCTTTAAGTGGAATGTCTTTTGCCCCGCGATAAGCGCCATCGCAAGTAATAATATATTTGGCTCCTGCATCTGCTAACCTATCGGCAATGGCTTGAGCTGAAAAACCACCGAAAATAACAGAGTGAATGGCACCTATTCGCGCACATGCCAATGTAGCAATTGCAAGCTCTGGAATCATGCCCATGTAAATACATACGCGATCTCCTTTTTGCACTCCATTGTTTAATAATACGTTGGCAAATTGCTGTACCTGGTGGTACAACTCAAGATAAGTAAGGGTGCGCGAATCCTCATTAGGGTGATTGGATTCCCATACGATGGCCGCTTGATTTGCGCGTGTGGCAAGGTGTCTATCGATGCAATTTTCTGTAATATTCAATTGAGCTCCTGCAAACCACTGGACTTTTGGATCTTGAAAATTCCAACTCAACACGGAATCCCACTTTTTTTGCCAGGTAAAGTGTGCTGCTACCTCGCCCCAAAATACTTCAGGTTCTGCTATGCTTTTTTGATAAGCGGCTTTGTAAGCCTCGTAGGAGGTCAGTTGGTAAGGGTAGTTCATGAAAGGATTTTGAGCTAAAATAAGAAGAATGCACTAGAGAAAACAGGATTTTTTCTTCAATTTATACTCAAAATTCGCACCTATCTATCATTTCAATTCAAAGGCAACCTCATTTCTGCGACCAATGAAATCCCATGGTGCATTATAGCCCATGTAAATCAATTTAGCCTCATGTAAAATACCTTCCTTACGCAATAAATCTCTAAGTTCTGCTGCCTTCTGTTCTATTTTTTGGTCATTCGTATAACCACCAAAACGCAAAACTGCCAATGTGCGCTCTGCTTTTCTCTCAATTTTAACAGTTGTGCTATTTGGATGAGGCAATGCCTCCATTTCATATTGTTTCGGCATCACAAAAGCCAACTGAGTACGTGCTCCCATCTCCATCACTACAGGGCTGGTCATGGCAATTTTTTCTCCTTTATCATTGGCCCCGAAGATATAACCTGCTACCCTTCTGAATCCCAAACTACTGTTTTGGCTATATGTATTTGAATCTAGATCGGTCTGTGCCAAAACCAAACTGGGATAGCGGCGAATTTCTACTTTTTTGCCCAAAACACGAAGCACTTCATATTCAGGAGTTTCTATGGATGAACTCATAAAAGACAATAATAAGATGAATAAAAGTCCAATAACGGAAAGGACAATAACTAGTTTTTTCAAGCTGTTTTTTCTTTTAAAACATTGCAATTGTAAAAAAGTTCTTATCTTTGCAGTCGAAATCGGCCTCGTAGCTCAACTGAATAGAGCATCAGATTACGGCTCTGAAGGTTTCAGGTTTGAATCCTGACGAGGTCACAAGCGAAAAACCCAGCACGA
>JAURNL010000051.1 GCA_030830205.1 Crocinitomicaceae bacterium
CATGTTTTGATTTTTTTACAAAAATACAGTAAATAAAAAAAGCCTCCGTTTGGAGGCTTTTTTGATGGCCCACTAGGGCTCGAACCTAGACTCTTCTGAACCAAAATCAGACGTGTTGCCAGTTACACCATGGGCCAATAAATCTGCATCTTTAAATGCGAGTGCAAAGTTAATAAGTTTTTTCTTCTCGACAAATAGCAGAAGAAAAAATTTTTAGGCTGATTATTCTTAAATTCGCATCTACTTAATTTACAATAAAATTGTGCTCATGACATACTCGAAATGGAACTCATACCTAGGTTGGCTCATCTTTGCAATTGCCTCGGCTGTTTACCTCATGACCATTGAATCCACCGCAAGTCTCTGGGATTGTGGTGAATACATTACTGCTGCTTACAAATTAGAAGTGGGGCATCCTCCTGGCGCTCCCTTATTTATGGTGCTTGGTCGCTTATTCTCATTTTTTGCTGCACCTGAAAATGTAGCAGTTTACATCAACGCGCTTTCAGCAATTTCTAGCTCCCTTACCATTTTGTTTATGTTTTGGTCGCTCACGCTATTGATCAAAAAAATAGTAATCAAACAAGGAGATGAATTAACAGGAGGAAATCAAATTGCGATATTCAGTGCTGCAGCTATTGGATCATTGGCCTATACTTTTTCTGATTCTTTTTGGTTTTCTGCCGTAGAGGGGGAAGTTTATGCCATGGCTTCTTTGTTCACAGCTGTGATTTTTTGGGCTATCCTTAAATGGGATGACGAGATGGAATTAATCCAACATGGCTCTATTCTTTCTGAATTGCGCCCGAATAGATGGCTATTATTGATTTTCTTTATGTTAGGTTTAGCTATCGGTGTCCACCTACTCGGTATCCTAGTTGTGCCGTCAATTGGCTACATGATTTATTTTCGTACCAGAGAAGAGGTCGATATAAAAGGACTCATCCTGACTGGTATCATTTCAATAGTTGTACTCGGCTTTATTCAAGAAGGTGTGATCCCTGGAAGTATAGCGCTTGCATCAAATTTTGAGGTCTCATTTGTCAATAGCCTTGGACTACCTTTTTACAGTGGTACTATTTTCTTCTTCATGGCACTCATTGCGGCCTGTTTGTATGTAGTACGCTACGCAAACCGAGGTGGAAAAACCATACTTTATAATGCAATGATGGGATTGGTGATGCTCCTTATTGGTTACGGCTCTTTTGCTGTCATTGTCATCAGATCTAATGCCAATACACCTCTCGATGAAAACGATCCAGAAAATTTAGTTACGCTTCACTCCTATTTAAAGCGCGAACAATACGGATCCGCACCAATTTTATTCGGCCCATATTGGAATTCATTTCGCAATGGTGAAGAAATGACAGAAGATGGACCAAAAATTCTAGATCGTTCTGCATGGAAAGACCTCTCAGCATATTATTTGAGACGCTTTGTAGTTACTGAAAATGACGTGGAAGTCAAAGCGTTTGCATCTGAATCCGATGCAGAGGATTGGGTTAAAGCCAACAAAGGTGCTTATAGTATAGAAGAAAAGTATTACGAAAGCAACTCAAGTATCCGCGAGGGCGCAGTTGCCACATATGCACAAAAAACTATTTTCCCAAGGATGTACAATGGTGATGGTTCAGGCGCCTCACTGCACAAACAACTATATGCCAAATGGTCCGGCTACAATGAAAATGATGGTGCAAGTACAGAAATTGGTCGAGACGGTAAGCGTTTGCCCACTTTTGGTGAAAACCTAACCTATTTCTTTCGATACCAGGTCAACTGGATGTATTTGCGTTACTTCATGTGGAACTTTGCAGGTCGTCAAAACGATCTTCAAGGCCATGGTGACAACATGCACGGCAATTGGCTATCAGGAATTTCTTTCCTCGACGAAGCCAGACTTGGCAGCCAAGAACACGCGCCATATTATATTCAAGAAAACCCAGCTCGCAATACCTACTTCTTGTTGCCACTTATCTTGGCCTTGATAGGACTTATCTTTCATTACCGAAAAATGCCAAAAGATGCTTTTGTCCTGACCTTGTCGTTTTTATTCACAGGCCTTGCTATTGTTGTCTATCTCAATCAGAAACCCTACGAACCTAGAGAGCGTGATTACGCTTACGCCGGGTCATTTTATTTCTTTGCAATGTGGATAGGTATAGGCGTCTATGCCATTTTTGATCTACTCAAAAAGTACCTTAAAGAAAGTAAAGTACGTGCAATTGTTGCAAGTTCACTTGGATTAATTGTCCCTGTCTTAATGGGAAGCCAAAACTGGGATGATCATGATCGCAGTGACAAAACAACTGCACGTGATCTTGCACACAATTACCTCGAGTCTTGTGGGAAAAATGGGATACTCTTTACAAACGGGGACAACGACACTTTCCCTCTATGGTATTTGCAAGAAGTAGAAGGAAAAAGAACCGATGTGCGTGTTTGTAACCTCTCCTTGATGGGAACCGATTGGTATACTAATCAAATGAAGCTCAAAACATATGAGTCTGATCCTTTACCAATTAAATTTAGAGAAGACCAAATTCTCATGTATGCAGGAAATACCGATCAAATATATTTCATGCCACTACTGCAATTGTTCTCACAGAATTTATCTGACACCATCATCAAAAAAGTATTGGATCTTCGCCTCAAACATAATCCTTCAGAAGCAAAGATGGCTGCTGGTTATTTTGATCAACGTGCCAAAGTTATCTTTACAGATGTTTTAGCGAAAACACCTGATACTGAGCTTCTCAAAACTCAAATTGCAACAACCGATTCCCTAAACATGATTTCGGCAACTATAGAGAAATATCGAAAAGTATTCCAACTATTTGATGCTGCAAGAAATGGTCAAGTGGAATTCAAAAATAACAGCGGACAAGACCTTCAAGACCTTCTTGAACAATATGAGCGTATTTGGTCGGCTGTAGATTTTACAGAAGCTATGGCTTTCGTTCGAGATGATGCTAATATGATAACAGATGAACGCAATAAATTCAGCTTCTTCCCTTCAAGTAAGTTTGCACTGAAAGTCAACCGAAATAACGCCATGAAATCTGGTGTATTGAGTAAGAAAACTAAAAGTGGTGAGATCAGCGATGAAATCATTTTTGAGTTTGACCCGCAAAGAACACAAGCGCTTTCGCGCGACGAAGTCATGATGATGGATGTTGTGGCTAATAACGATTGGAAACGTGGCATCTACTTCTCCAGTAATCGCGGTTCATCTTTTGCTATCGCACTTTTAAGCGCTGGTTATATCAAGCAAGTTGGTATGGCTTATGCCTTGACGCCTGCCAAAAAAGAACCTGCACTCATGGACGTAGATCTAATGGAAAAAAATATGCTCGAAACCTACATTTTCGGGGATATGGCTAATCCAAAGGTGCTCACAGATTATTATGCGCGCCGTCACACCATTCAATATCGTGCAAATTTCCTTCTTTTAGCCGAACAACTTTATAACTTAGGACGTAAAGCTGAAGCTATCAAAGTACTAGACCGCGCGATGGAAATCATGCCAGAAGAAACTGTCATGGATTATGGAGACATCAATCCTGTAGACCCTTTCAATTCATTGAATTATAACAAAGGTAACAACCAATTCATGTACCAAGGACGCGATATACGCCCACTGAATGCAGGTATTTTACATGAATATGTACAACTTTATTACCTACTAGGACAAACTAAAAAAGCAGAAGCATTAGGTCAAAAATTACTCGACAACTACAATTCTGTAATCGCCTATTTCGAATACAGCGATGTTGAAATGGCAGGCAACGAAGAAAATGCCGAAGATCTTATTGCCGTAGCAGATGCCTTACTAAAAATAAGAGGAACTGTCAGGACTAATTTAGACCAAGAAACCAAAGTTTCTGGATTTGAGCGATCACTTGAAAAATCAGTTCAAAAACTCTATAAAAAGGTTTTACCGCGTATCTACAGCGGACTAGATGCGCTCGCTGCTGAAAATGGTGAAGCCGGCGACGGTTTATATACGAATCGAATGGCAAACCTACAGCTTTACATGGGTGCCTTAGCCGAACATCACGGCCTAGTTAAAGCTCCAGTCGTAAGCCGAAATACACTTCCTAGCCAACCTTCAACCATAGATTTGAACTCACTAGGGACTCCAATGCAAGGAACCGAAACAAATGGTATGATGCAATAAAGCTAAGATGCGTTATTTTTTCCAACACCTGATTGAAGCATTTCATTTGCCACTGAAAAATCCGGTGTTGGTTTTTTCCATTTTACTCTTTATCATTCTTCTATCACCTATCCTTCTAAGGAAGTTAAAAATTCCCGGAATAATTGGGCTAATTCTTTCTGGTGTTTTGATAGGACCACATGGCTTAGGCTTGATTGGTTCTCGCACCATGGAAGCTGAAGGGAGCATCAAGTTATTTTCAACAATAGGTCTGCTTTATATCATGTTTATGGCAGGTCTTGAACTTGACCTTAGGCAATTTAAACGGTATTTCAATAAGAGCCTGAGTTTTGGCTTTCTTACCTTTATTATTCCGCTGGCATTTGGTTATCTGTTATGTGCTCAAATTTTACATTTATCGCCACTTGCAGCACTACTGACAGCAAGTATGTTTTCCACACATACGCTTGTTGCTTATCCAATCATAAGCAAATTTGGTCTTACAAAACACCCCGCTGTTGCTATCACAGTGGGCGGAACCATTCTAACTGACACAGCTGTACTCATCATTTTAGCGATCATATCAAGTGCAGCGCAAGGCAGTCTTGAAATCAGTTTTTGGTTGCGTTTGTTTACGTCATTATTGATGTTTTCTTTGTTTATGTTCTTTCTGATACCACGCATTGCGAGATGGTTTTTTAGTAAGCTCGATAGCGAAAAGACCTCTCAATATATTTTTGTGCTTTCAGTGGTATTCTTTTCCGCATTTCTTGCAGAGATTGCCGGAGTTGAACACATTATAGGTGCCTTTGTTGCAGGACTCGTACTTAACAAACTGATTCCTCACCATTCTACACTTATGAATCGTATTGATTTTATAGGAAACTCTTTATTCATCCCCTTCTTTTTGATTTTCGTAGGCATGATCGTCGATCTAAATGCCTTCACCAAAGGGTCATGGCCACTGGCAATTGCTGGTATTCTAAGTGCATTTGCTATTTTCTCCAAGTGGTTAGCGGCGCTTTTTACCCAAATGATATTTAAACTCACCGCAAGGGAACGACAAATTATCTTTGGACTCAGTACTGCAAGAGCAGCAGCTACACTCGCTATTATCTCGGTTGGCTACAATGTGGGTTTATTAAACGTCAATATTGTAAATGGGACTGTAATCTTGATTCTTATCACCACTATGGTATCGTCAATGATTACTGAAAATGCAGGTAAACGGCTCTTATTAGATATTTCAGAAAATAGTGAACTTGAAGACAACGAAATGCGACTTCGCAATAAACACCTCGTAGTTTCGATGAATGAACTTAAAGGCAATGAAAGACTGCTCGATTTTGCCCTACTCATTTCAGATCCTCAAGTAATTAATCCAATCTCCGTTGTTAGTGTGTATCCAGATAATGAATACGCTGAGCTTATGATTCGTAAATCAAGAAAATCTCTTGAAGAAATCATTAAACACTATTCCGGACATGAATCCAAGTTAAATCCAATTGCTACTATAGACCATAATTTATCTTCAGGTATTGCTCGTGTCTCTAAAGAATTGGTTGCAGATATCGTCTTGGTAAATGACTCCATGGATACCAACATTATCAAGCGAATGGTTGGTAGTGATCGAGAACACCTCATGACTGCTTGTGAAAAGACCATATTCTTCTGTACGTTGGATAAACCAAGCGTTGCTTATGAACGAATGATTGTTGTAGCACCATTGTTAGCAGAACTCGAACAAACGTTTGTGCTCTGGTCAGAGCGATTACTGAGGCTTGCCAAGGAATTAAAAATTCCACTCCATTATTTTGGCAGTGTATCCACCTACGACAGGTTAGAAAAGGTTGCACAAGCAAATAAGGTAGAAGCAGAATTATACCTCCATGAGCTTGAAAATTTAGAAAACTTTTATCCGTTATATCAGAAGAAAAATAGCGACCTTGTTTGTATGATAGCTTGCAGACCAGGTAGTGTGTCATTTGATACACAGTTTGAACAAATATTAAATAATATCCCTATTGCGTTTGAGCGGCAAGACTACCTCCTCGTTTATCCAGGCATTGTTGGCAGCGATCCAGCATTTTCTAATTATGATGATATCAACTCGGCGCCATTTGTTGCAGGGGTAGAAACTATTCAAAAAATCGGTCGCGAAGTTGGGAATATTTTTAAAAAAGGGAAAGAATAAAACCATGTTGAAAAAAAGCAAATCTGCCTACTGGCTTTATTTTTTGGGTGCATACGTTATCATCCAATTTATATGGTGGGGCTATCACCTCATTCAGCTGAGTTCTCATATTCCACAAGAAGATGCTCAACTTTCCAAACGAGTTGGAATGGTTTTTGGAGAAGGAGCTGTCTTTTTATTTATCCTCATCTTTGGAATTTTCCGAATCCGAAAATCTATTACTAAAGAATTAGCTTTTCAACAACAACAGCAAAATTTCTTGCTAACGGTTACACATGAACTTAAAACTCCAATTGCCGCACTCAAATTATATATTCAAACACTACAAAAACACCATCTTTCTGAGGATAAAAAAGAAAAAATCCTCAGCGGAGCACTTCAAGAAAATGAACGCTTGAGCCAATTGATTGAAAATATACTAAATGCCTCACGTGCTGAAAATAAACAGTTTACGATTCAGAAGCAGCCAACTAATTTGGTTGGTCTCATAGCAACAATTAAAGAAAGGTATCAATCCAGATATCACCATGAGCTCATAGAAGTAAAGGGGCCTGATGAACTGATGGCAAATGTTGACCCACTAATGCTAGACACTATTTTGGTCAACTTAATTGAAAATGCCATCAAATATGGAGGTATTCACCAACAAATAAGCATCCAAATAGAAAAACTAAATCGTGTCGTAACTATTAAAATTGCCGATCAAGGACCGGGCATTATACCAAATGAACGCGCACATATATTTGAAAAATTCTATAGAATAGGATCTGAAGAAACAAGAAAACAAGCTGGTAGTGGCTTAGGACTCTATATTGTTGCTGAATACGTTCAACTCCATAATGGACAAATTCGCTACATAGAAAACAAACCATCTGGCAGTATTTTTGAGCTAATTTTACCCATATGAATAAAAAAGTAGGACTCATTATTCTCGATGGCTGGGGACTTGGAGATCAAAGTCAATCTGATGCAATTTTCAACGCCAAAACACCCTTTTTTGATCAATGTATGGCCAAGTACCCAAATGCCACCTTACAAACATCGGGAGAAGCTGTAGGGCTACCAGAAGGCCAAATGGGGAATTCTGAAGTAGGGCATCTCAACATTGGTGCAGGACGTATCGTATATCAAGAACTGACAAGAATCAATAAAAGTATCCGTGACGGAGAACTGCAACAAAACCCAGTATTGCTGAATGCATTTAAAAAAGCCAAAGATACTGGTAATAAGTTGCATTTCTTGGGTTTAGTATCCAACGGTGGGGTTCACAGCTCACAAGCCCATTTACATGCCTTATGTCGAATGGCCAAGGCTGCTGAGGTCCCAACTTTTTATGTGCATGCTATTACAGATGGGCGAGATTGTGATCCGAAAAGTGGGTTGGCATTCATCCAACAGCTCGAAACCGAATTAGATTCTTGCAACGGTAAAATTGCAAGTATTATTGGGCGTTATTACGCTATGGATCGAGATCAACGTTGGGAACGGATAGCAAAAGCTTACCACCTTATGGTAAATGGCATCGGTCATCACACAGAAAGTGCCAGTGAAGCTGTAGCCTCCTCTTACTCACAGGACATAACTGATGAGTTCTTATTACCACACCTCATAGACCCCAATGGTTGCATTGCTGAAGGTGATGTTGTGATTAGTTTTAATTTCAGAACCGATCGTCCTCGGGAAATTACAAGTGTTTTAACCCAGCAGGCCTTTCCTGATTACAATATGGCTCCGCTTCAGCTGCATTTCTGCACAATGACTAATTATGACGAGCGCTTCAAAGGATTACATGTTTTATTTGAAAAAGATAATCTTCAGCTTACATTAGGAGAAGTTGTTGCCAATGCGGGTTGCTCTCAAGTTCGAATTGCTGAAACTGAAAAATACCCTCACGTGACCTTCTTTTTCAACGGAGGTCGAGAAAATGCTTTTGAATCTGAGCATCGGTTACTGATCTCTTCTCCAAAAGTCGCCACTTATGATCTTCAGCCAGAAATGAGTGCTCCCGAGGTTGCATCCAAACTTATTGACCACATGAAATCTCACCGGCCAGACTTTATTTGTTTGAATTTTGCAAATCCAGATATGGTAGGGCACACTGGTATATATAGTGCAATTATTAGTGCTGTTGAAACAGTTGACACCCAACTTCAAAAAGTAGTAACAATCGGACTTGAACTTGGTTATGAATTTTTAATTATCGCTGACCATGGAAATGCTGATTATGCGATTAATCCTGATGGCACTCCAAATACAGCGCACAGCCTCAATCCAGTTCCAGTTATTTTAGTAAGTGAGCAGAGCAATCTTCAACTAAACAGTGGTATTCTCGCTGACGTTGCACCTACTATAATTGCACGAATGGGTCTGCAGAAACCAACTCAAATGACAGGACATTCTTTGGTCTCTTGATCATTGGGCATTATTCTAAAATAATACCATTTGCATTTAAAGACGGAATCCAAGTGAATTTCTTTGGATCAATTGTTCCTGCTTCAAAAACAAAGCGCTTGTCATACATCGTTTCATGTACCCAAAAACTAACCCAAAATTCATTATTAATTTCAAATAAATCAGGCATAATTGGTTCTATTCTTGCTGCTTCACCAGGCATCATCACTTCAATTCCTTTTCTAAGAGTTGAGGTTTTGATGCTTTCACCTGATGTAGGATGTGTGCCAAAACCAGTTGATGCAACAATAATCCCCTCCATGATGTCATCTCTATTATTGATGAGAAAGACAACATATTCAGGATCTGCATTTTCAATTGGTAGCTCTACTAATGCCAAAGCCACATTTTCTACTTGAGGACCTAGTAATCCTTCTTTCATTATTCTTGTATTTGAAAATTAAAAATAGTCTGCATTTTTGATAATAATACATTTTTCACCTCTTTGATACTTATTTTTTGACCGAGCTCCATAGACATAGAAGTAACTGACTTATCTTGAATACCACAAGGGACTATATGATTAAAATAACTAAGGTCTGGGTCGATATTTAAGGCAATACCATGCATCGTTACCCAACGAGAACATTTAACGCCCATTGCACATATTTTTCTTGCATTTGGTCCTTCTGGATCGATCCATACACCAGTTAATCCTTCATATCTGGATGCATGAATTCCAAAATGTGAAAGGGTTTGTATGACAGCTTCTTCTAGATAACGCAAATACTTGTGAATATCCGTAAAGAACTGCTCTAAATCCAAAATGGGATACATTACAAGCTGGCCTGGCCCATGATAGGTTATATCTCCTCCTCTATTGATTTTGAAGAATTCTGCTTGAATTTGTCCAAGATTAGCCTGATTCATCAAGAGATTTTCTGCTGCTCCACTTTTTCCTAAAGTATATACATGCGGATGCTCACAAAAAAGAAGATGCTGGTCGGGCAAGTGTTCTGTGTTTTGTTTGCGATTCTCAATCTTGCAATCAACCGCTGATTTCAATAAGGATTCTTGTAGGTCCCAAGCTTCTTTATAGGCGATGAGACCTAAATCTTTGATCCTTACTTTGGGGAGTTCCATATTTTATCTCAGTACATTGACATGGCCCGCTATTGTTCGGGTCACCTGTTTGTTATCAGTGTAAGTTATCTTCCAATTATAGAGGCCGAGTTGCACATCTTTATTGTCCTTGTAGCGACCATTCCATCCCTCTGCAGGGGTATCAG
>JAURNL010000052.1 GCA_030830205.1 Crocinitomicaceae bacterium
CAGATTGTCCAGCAAACAGGCAACCTCGGCGTGCCCCTTGCACTACGCAATTCGCCAACCAAACTCATGAAAGAACTTGGCTACGGTGATGGCTACCAATACAGCCATGATCATCCGGGCAACTTTTATGCCCAAGAGTTCTTGCCCGAACAACTTGTCGGCACTAACTTTTTCCATTCTGGAAGTAGCTCCAAAGAACAAGAAATCGCCCAACAAATCAAAAAATGGTGGCAAGACAAATACAAATTTTAAGCGGCGCCTTGCTCTATTACGGATTGGTACTACCCCTATCCTATCTTCCACTGCGGATACTATATGTTTTGGCAGATTTCTTGTTTATCATCTTGCGTACCATTATTCCGTACCGTAAGCGGGTTATAAATCAAAACTTACAGATCGCCTTTCCAAATTCATCGCCTGAAGAAAGAAAACAAATCCGAAAAGATTTTTACCGTTATTTCTCCAACCTTTTGGTTGAATCCGTTAAAAACCTGAGTATGTCCAAAAAACAATTGTTGGAGCGCATGCACCTTGAGAATCCTGAAATCTTGGAAGAAATCAAAGCCATCAACAAACCTATTCTGTTAGTTGCTGGCCACTACAACAACTGGGAGTGGCTAATCACTGCTCAAGCCTTGTGGTTCAAACAACCTTGTTTTGGCATCGGCATGCCGCTGAGCCATCCTTTTTGGAATCAAAAACTAACCGAAAGACGAGAGCGTTTTGGTTTGAAAGTTGTCCATGCTCAAAATTACCAAGAAGCATTTGAGGCCAAGAATCCAATTGTTCTTGTCTTGGCCGATCAAGCGCCAAGTTCACCAACAGAGTGCTTATGGATTGCGTTCCTTCATCAAAACACACCTGTCATTTTTGGACCTGAATACATAGCCAATAAATTTGATTGTTGTGTAGTTTTTGCAGATATAAAACATTCTAAAAGAGGGTATTACAATATAAATATTGAAGTATTGGTTAAAGATTCTAAAACGCTTCATTATCAAGAATTAACACGAATGCATGTCCAGAAACTAGAACAACAAATCAAAGACAACCCTGCGCGTTGGCTTTGGTCTCACAAGCGCTGGAAACACAAACAACCCACAAATTGGCCTGAATTAAGTGCGACACTACAGCAAAAATTTCATACTAAATTCAGAAACAATGCCTAAAATTCTTTTCCTACTTTGCTTTTGGAATTTATCGTTTGCCCAAGTACAAGTATTTTTTCCAAAAGTGAGCAATAAAGAACATGAACGAGCCCTGATTACCCTTCCCAACCGGCAAATGCTGAGCGGATCAAGCGAGGCAGTCATACGCCTGCACGATCCCAACGGCAAAGTATTAAGCCAAGAAAAATTAGGTGCCGAATACAAGGAAATTCGCGATATCGCAGTGACGCAAAAAGGTTTTATCGCCTTACAAAGCCATGATTCTAGCGGCATCGTATTGCTCGATAAAATGCTGCAGGTTGATACGGTCATCTATCTATTCAATAAAAGAAGCCCACTTTTTTTAGATGGCATTTGTGCACAAGAAAAGCTCGTTTTTCTACTCGGAGACCCCATTGACGGCTTTTTCAGTACTTTTTTCTCAACAGACTACGGGCTGCATTGGCAAGCTACGCCAGCAAAAGTAAGGGCAAATGAAGCAGAAGCCGCCTATGCCGCAAGTGGCCAAACCAATCAAATACTGAATGGGCATTTTTATTTTGTATCAGGCGGCCTGACATCCAGGTTCTTTCATTCACCCGACCAAGGCGCAAGTTGGTATACAAGCCCTATTCCCTATTTGTCATGTTCCACTTGCGGGCCGTACGCCATGGCCATTTCAAATGAACATGAAATCATGACGGTCGGAGGAGATTACACCAAGCCTCATATAGCCGAAAACACGTGCTTCTTTTCAACTGATGGCGGCAAAACTTGGAATACACCCAAAAAAGGACCTTCAGGTTACCGCTCTTGCGTTATACGCGTCAACGATGACTATTACGCCTGCGGCACAAATGGCATAGATGTGAGTAAAAATGGAGGTAAAACTTGGAAGAAACTTAATTCAGTAAATGCGCTCAGCCTCACCTTTAACGGCAATTATATTTATGCCAGCCTCGCCGATGGCTCACTTTTGCGGTTCAAACCCTAGTTTTCTATTTCGCCAGCATCAAATAAGAAAGTTTCTCCGGGATTTAGATACACAACGCCATTATCTTTTTGAAAATGCTTTTTAGCGAGTTTAGCAACCAAACCTTCCGCGCGTTTATGTTCTGCATGCGTACACAATAAGTACTGAGCTTCCACACTGTCTTTTAATTCCATGGCCGCCTTTAAACCTAAATTGATAACGCCACCCAAGAAAAAAGGCAACTCATAGCGCAACGTGGAAGCAATAACGATTCTTGCACCACAATCCTGCTTTAATTTCGCGCCGTGCGGCGCATAGAGGAGCTTCCCCGTTGAGGAATTAATCAGATAGGCCTTGTGGACTAAATTTTGACGTGTTGCAATAAGTTGAATATCGAAAGGTGCTTCAGATAGTGGAATTAATTTTTTAAAATGTCCCCAAGCTTCAATCCTCTTTAATATACCTGGCAATGCAATGAGCGGAATATTTGCATCTAACTGCAACAAGGTCTCTTGATTACAGTGATCGGTATAGCGATGGGAGATAAAAATGAAGTCCGCCTTTTGAAGCGCCGCAACACGTGGTTGCTCATCGAGGTGAAATTGCCGACTGAACCAAGGATGAAAGTCTATTTGTGACTCAGAAAACCAAGGATCAACTAGCACATGAAGCCCATCGAAATGGAACATCCAAGAACTATCTGCATTGAGCTTGGTGAGTTGCATAGTGCGAAAATAAAAAAAGCCTCGCAATGCGAAGCTTTAAATGTGGAGAAGATGGGATTCGAACCCACGACCTCTTGACTGCCAGTCAAGCGCTCTAGCCAACTGAGCTACATCCCCATATTGAATTATTTTGCCTGGAGCGTATCTTCCATGGAAGAAGAAACTGCTGATTTTTCTATCCGTAACTTCGTTCCTTCAGACTGAATAAGCACAGTGGCATCAGCAATTTCAAGAATTTTGCCATGAATACCTCCAATCGTAACGATTTTATCACCTGCCTTAAGACCTTCTCTGAATTTCTTTAATTCTTTTTGCTTTTTCATTTGCGGACGAATCATGAAAAAGTAAAAAACGGCGATCATTAAGACGATCATTACCAATTGATTTGTTCCTGCTGCCATTTAGTCTGATTTTATTTTGGTTACAAATGTACTTATTTTATCCTTCCCTTTATTTCTAAGAGGGTAATATTTGGCGCCGTATTGGTCATCACTGTAACCACCTTGTGGATTCGTTTGGTGTGGAGGTCTGCCGTATTCACTTCAGCAATAATTTGAGTGCGTTTACCAGGCATTATTGGTTTGGATGGTTTCTTTGCAAGGGTGCACGAACAAGAAGGTTTGACCTCTCCAAAAACGAGCGGATGATCTCCAGTATTTTCAACTTCAAAAACAGCCTTTATTACCTCTCCTTTGTAAACTGTGCCAGCATTAAAGACAGTACTCTTAAAATGCATACTTGTTTGGGCGCCTACTTCAATCTCTTGCTTGTCTTTGCAAGCAAAGAGCAATAGCAAACTCAGTCCAATAATAGAAAGTACTTTCATCATTTTCAATTTAACAATCCTCTGCCTACTTTTTGAATGCGCTTCTCTTCCGTTAACTTTACAATTGCTTTATCCAAGATACCATTAATGAAAACATTACTTTTCGGTGTGCTGTAAAACTTAGAAATCTCAATATACTCATTGAGTGTAACCTTTGTTGGAATACTTGCGCAGTACTGCAACTCAGTTAAACCCATTTTGAGAAGTAGCATATCCATTTTAGCAATCCGATCTAACTCCCAATTATCTGCGAGTGCAAGCACATCTTGCTCATGTTGGGCATCCATTTGAATGGTTTTATGCAAAAGCGTTAAGATAAAGTCTTTTTCATCATCATCTGCTTTGTACAACGGAAGAATTTCTATCGACTCACCAGGCTTCCAATTCTTTAGTGTCTTTAATGCCATAGAAGCACACAAATCAAGATCATCAGTCCAATAAATAGATTTTTCATCGAAGAAATGTTGTAACCACGATGCATTTGCTACTTCTTGCTTGAAAATTTGTAAGGCAAAATGAAGATCTTCTTCAACTCCCTCAACACCATTATTCATATGCTCAAAATACAGCTCTGTATCTAACAGATGCATATACATCTTTTTAAACATTTCTTGATTTTCAGCCCCAAACCAATTAACTTTTCGCTGCTCAGCCAATTTGTAGAGTTGAGTATGCTCAGCCAATTCAGTAATTAGTTGATTACCTGCAAATTTCATATTTGGATTGAGGTCTTCGGGGGTTGGGCGCATTTTTTTCTTGAGCTCAGCTTGACGGTTTAGAGCAGCACGTTGCAATTCAGGTAAAGCCAAAAGCAAGTACAGATACATGTCGTACATACGTTCAATAGAGAGCAAAAGCTCTTTTTCTACCTTGTGCGCATCATTTTCATGTCCTTGAAAAAATGCATATAGCACTTGTAAAACTTTAATTCGGAGATGTCTTCTATTGAGCATATTAAATATTAAGGCTTCCTTTTGATTGAATCCGCTCTTCAGCCATTTGATTTGCGACTTGATAACTAGGTATGCCCTCTTGTTGAGAACGAACCAAAATACGATCTATGGTAGTGTAAATTTCTTCAGCTTTTTGCTTTGCCCATTCTAAAGAAAGGCCTTCTACCTCTGAGAAGCAATTGATGACGCCACCGGCGTTTAGGGCAAAGTCTGGTGCATAAACGATGCCTTTTTGCATGAGCAATTGCCCATGTTTGACCTCCTCTTTGAGTTGGTTATTTGCAGCGCCAGCAATTACACCACAATTGAGGCGTACAATTGTTTCATCATTGACTGTAGCTCCGAGGGCACATGGCGCATAGATATCCATATCGACATCGTATATTTGGTCGGGCGCAACTACTGTAACACCGTACTTTGCACTCATTTGCTGAAGCGCAGCTCCATTGATATCCGTTATTGTGACAATTGCACCCTCTGCCACCAAATGCTCAACTAGATAAGCACCAACGTGGCCAATCCCTTGAACTGCTACTTTTTTACCTTCGAGGGAATCCGTACCGAACTGGTGTTTTGCCGCGGCCTTCATTCCCATATATACTCCAAAGGCGGTAACGGGTGATGGATCACCACTTTTACCAGGTAAGCCCACCACATGTTTGGTTTCCTTACTGACGTGAACCATGTCCTCAGGAGAAATACCTACATCTTCTGCAGTTATGTAAGAACCCGCAAGGGTGTTAACAAATTGTCCAAAACGTCTAAATAACGCCTCTGACTTCATTGTCTTCGCATCACCTATAATTACTGCCTTACCTCCTCCCAAATTAAGTTGAGAGATTGCATTTTTATATGTCATTCCTCTAGATAGACGAAGCACATCTGTAAGAGCTTCTTGCTCATTTTGATACATCCACATGCGTGTACCCCCTAGAGCCGGACCAAGAACGGTATTATGAACCGCAATGATCGCTTTTAGACCTGTTGCATTGTCGTTACAAAAAAGGATGTGTTCGTGTCCCATGGCGTGCATGGAATGTAGAATGGGATTCAGGCTTGAATCAACCAATGGAGAGACTGTCAAATCAGACATGTTTTTGAAATGAGTTCGTTCACTAATTCTTATTTGGCTTAACTTTACAACCGAAATAACTTGGCAAAAGTAGAAAAAAACCATGAAGTCCCTCCGATACATCAACAAATACTTTATAAAGTACAAATGGCGTTTTGCGCTAGGGATCCTTTTCACCATCATCAGTAATTACTTTGGGGTTCAAATGCCTGCATTTTTTAGTGAGTCTATCGATCGGTTTCAAAATCAAATTTCAAGCAACGAACCCGTCAATTATTTATGGCTTGCGCTTGAATTGGGCGGAATTTACATGGGCTTCTCTCTATTAAAGGGATTTTTCTTATTTCTCATGCGACAAACGATTATCGTGATGTCACGTTATATTGAGTTTGATTTGAAAAAAGAAATCTATGGTCAATATCAGGCGCTAGATCAGACTTTTTATAAACAAAATGCAACTGGCGACCTCATGAACCGTATTTCAGAGGATGTAGGTCTAGTGCGCATGTATGCCGGTCCCGGCATCATGTATACTATTAATCTAGCAGTAAGTTTTATACTGATCGTTGGAAAAATGATTTCTATCTCCCCTAGCCTAACTTTATTTGTTCTATTACCACTTCCTATTATGAGTATACTTATTTACAAAGTATCCTCAACAATGAATAAGATGAGTTTAGAGGTACAGAAAGAACAGTCTTTATTGAGCACCTTAGCGCAAGAATCATTTGCCGGTATTAGAATCATCAAGGCCTATCAAAGAGAGGACCAAACCACAGAAAAGGTAAGCCAATCTGCAGAACGCTATAAGAAACAGAGTATGCGCTTGGTATTAGTCAACGCATTTTTCAGCCCTACCATCATCTTTCTTATTGGTTTGAGCTCTATGATCGCCATTTACTATGGCGGCTTACTCACTTTTGAAAAGAAAATGACAGTTGGTGGCATCGTTGCATTTATTATGTATGTTACCAATCTAACTTGGCCTTTTGCTAGTCTGGGTTGGATTTCTTCGATCATTCAACGCGCTGCTGCTTCCCAACAGCGGCTCAATGAGTTTTTATTGCGTAAACCAAAAATTAAGAATGAAACAGACTTGAGCTGCCCTCTTGATCATGGTTTGATTTTGGATAAAGTTAGCTTCAGGTATCCTGATACTGAAGTAGATGTACTAAAGAACATTTCCTTTTCAGTTAAAAAAGGTGAAACTTTAGCCATTATTGGACCGACAGGCTCTGGCAAATCGACAATATGCGCGTTATTAGCGCGTCATTTTGACCCTGATTCAGGACACCTTCTGATCAAAGATATAGCGCTTCCAAAGTATAGTCTTACAGACTATCGTCGTCAACTTGCACTGGTACCTCAAGATGTTTTTCTCTTCTCAGATAGCATAGCCAACAACCTGAAATTCGGGGTCGAACAAGAAAATCTCAGCGAACAAGACCTCACAGATGCTTGCAAAAAAGCGCATGTTTTACATAATATCCAAGCATTTCAAGATGGTTTCCAAACCATTCTTGGGGAACGAGGTGTCAATTTAAGTGGAGGACAAAAACAACGCATATCAATCGCTCGGGCGCTCTTACGCAATCCTCAACTGCTGATCTTAGATGACTGCCTCAGTGCTGTCGATACTGAAACCGAAGAAATCATCCTAGATGAACTTCAAAAAGACACGCAAAACCGTGCCACTATCATCGTATCTCACCGCATTTCTTCCATTAGAAACGCATCCAAAATCATCGTTTTAGACAACGGAAAAATCGTAGAATCCGGAACACACGAAGCGCTATTGACTCAAAAAGGAGCCTATTTCGATATGTACCAATTTCAGTTGGAACAAGAGTTACAGGTGAAAAATACCTGACAATCAACACTTATCAACTTTTGAATGTTTGTTTTTTTTTGAAACAAAATAGGATTCTATTCCGTATATTCGACTAAACCAATTAAAACAAACAACTATGAAAAAACTAATGATTTTTGTAGGAGCATTAACATTGACTGGGTCATTGTTTGCTCAAAAGCCTGCTAGTGATGACGCTCGTTATTCATTAGAAGGTTTAGCTAATCTCAACACCACAGATGGTATGAGTTTTGCAGCTCCTTCTATTCGCTTGCGTTATTTTGCGAACGACAACATCGCTGGTCGTTTACAATTCGGCTTCGGTGGAGATGGCTCTTCTGTAGTCAACACACCAAGCTCAGAATCTTACACTTACTTTGAAAACCCAGATGGCACTGGCGCAACAGGAACTGTTGATATCGCACGCAGCCAATGGAATTTAGGTTTAGGTGCTGAGTATCACTTAACTGGTACAGATCGCATGTCACCTTATTTTTCTGCTGGTATCAACATCGGAAAAGGCGCATACGAAGAAACATGGGCTAATTCTGATGGCTCAGGTTACAGTGCAGTTATTACAGATGCAAAAATTGCAGGTGGATACGGTACTTTCGGATGGGGCATCGGTGCAGGTTTTGACTACTATGTAGCAGACAACCTTTACCTTGGTCTTGAAATGAATTTAACCAGCACTACAGTTAACAATAATGAAACAACAGTTACTGTAATGGGTAATCCTGCAGGTTTCGAACCAGCCAACAAAATGACCTATACCAATATTGGTGCAGCTCATGGTTCGGTACGTATCGGTTGGAGATTCTAATCTGAATACCTTATAATCTTCTTAAGGGGGCTTCGGCCCCCTTTTTTATTGGCTTTTGAAAAAATCGTAAATTTGCCACATGGAAACAAGAAAGCACGTTGAGGTTTGTTTTACACCTGGAGAATATCCTTACTATAAAGATGAATTCGAAATTGTCGTAGTTATTGATGTATTGCGCGCAACTTCGGCAATTTGCGCTGCTTTCGACAACGGAATTAATTCTATTATCCCTGTTCCTACTGTGGAAGAAGCATGGGCCTATAAGCAAAAAGGATATCTGGCAGGCGCCGAGCGCAAAGGTCAGATTGTAGAGGGTTTTGACTTCGGCAATTCACCGTTTTCTTACATGCGTGACGATTTTAAAGGAAAAGACGTTGTACTCACAACCACAAATGGTACAAAGTCTTTAGATGTAGCTAAGGATGCAGATATCGTAGTGGTTGGAGCATTCTTGAACCTCGATGCACTTTGCCAGTGGCTTGAAAAGCAAGATAAAAATGTTCTTTGCTTATGTTCGGGTTGGCAAGACAAATTCAACCTAGAGGATACCATCTGTGCTGGCGCAATTTGTCAGTATTTAATCGGAACCGGCAACTATATTTCCGACGAAGACTCCTCCATTGCAGCCAAGTATTTATACCTTTCTGCCAAGGACAATTACCTTGGTTACTTGAAGTCAAGTTCACATCGGCGCAGGCTTAAAAACCTGAATTTAAATGAGGATATCAAGTATTGTCTGACACCTAATCAAACATCTGTCATTCCGATACTTAAAGATGGTAAACTCATCAATCTTCCGCAAACTTAAATCCTTTTTTCTTCTCGTTTTTACGGGGCTATTTATTTCACTTAGCCCAAACAATATAAGTAGTAAATGGGGTTTTGCTGGACATCAGCGAATCAATGAATTTGCTGTTTACCTCCTACCTGCTGAATTACAAAGCACTTTCATTCAACACCTTTATTATTTGATCAGCCAATCTGTTGCGCCAGATCAACGGAGGTATGCTGTTGAGGGTGAAGCTGCCCGTCATTATATCGACCTCGACCACTACTACACACCTGGTCAAGATCCTTTTTGGAACTTAGCTCAAAATTGGCAAGAAGCTGTTGATTGCCACTCAGCAGACACCCTTCAAGCCTATGGAATTGTACCTTGGCATGTGGTGAGAATGAAATACAGACTACAAAAAGCATTTGAAGAAAAAAATTTGGCGCTGTTACTCAAATACGCTGCAGAAATTGGCCACTACATAGCTGATGCGCATGTGCCCTTACATACTACAGAAAATTATAATGGGCAACTCACCAATCAATACGGTATACACGGGCTTTGGGAAAGTCGCTTGATTGAGCTACAGGCCGAAAACTATAACTACTGGATTGGCAAAGCTACTTATCTACCCTCAGTGCAAAAAGCTATTTGGGCAGCCGTCAAGGCATCACATCTAGCATTAGACTCCGTTTTGCAATTTGAAAAAATTGTGACCAAGCAAATTGGAACGAACGAAAAGTTTGCTTATGAACAAAGAGGCACTGTACTCACCAGAGTGTACTCAAGAAAATTTTGTGATGCTTATCACAAAAGCCTAAACGGCATGGTAGAACGGCGCTTGCGTGCTGCTATCTTAATGGTAAGTAGTGTGTGGTACACAGCCTGGGTAGATGCAGGGCAACCTGACTTAAGCAACCTCAAATTGATGCAAGAAAAAGAAAGTCTTGGCCTTGAATCGGACTCCCTGCCAAAAATGCACGCTCGTTGGAAACAACGCAATTGCCACTAACTCAAACTTCTGTAGCGGATGCGCTTAGGTCCGGCATCGCCAAGGCGTTTTTTGCGGTTTTCTTCATACTCAGAATAAGATCCTTCGAACCAAAACACCTGAGAGTCTCCTTCAAAAGCCAAGATATGCGTACAAATGCGGTCTAAAAACCAGCGGTCGTGGGAAATCACTACCGCGCAGCCAGCAAAATTCTCGATACCCTCTTCTAAGGCGCGCAGTGTATTGACATCGATATCATTCGTAGGCTCATCAAGGAGTAAGACATTCGCTTCGGTCTTGAGTGTCATAGCTAAATGCAATCTATTGCGCTCACCCCCAGAAAGAATGCCCACTTTTTTGTTTTGATCAGATCCATTGAAGTTGAATTTTGACAAATAGGCTCTCGAATTGATTTTTTGATTGCCAACCTCTACATATTCTAATCCATTGGAAACAACATCAAATACAGTTTTATCTGGATGAATGTCTTTGTGTGACTGATCAACATATCCGATTTTTACCGTGTCCCCGACAGTAAATTCGCCCTTATCTGGGGTTAATTCTGCCATAATCATTTTGAAAATAGTAGTCTTACCAGCTCCATTTGGCCCAATGATACCAACAATACCTGCTGGTGGCAATTTGAAATTGAGGTCGTCGTAGAGGAGTTTGTCGCCAAAAGCCTTGCCGACATGAAGTGCGTCAATGACGTTGTTACCCAAGCGCGGGCCATTTGGAATAGGCATTTCGAGTTTCGCCTCTTTTTCACGAGCATCTTCTGACAACATTTTGTCATAATTCTGCAAACGCGCTTTGCTTTTGGCCTGACGCGCTTTGGGGTTCATGCGCACCCACTCCAGCTCGCGGGCCAACATTTTTTGACGTTTTGACTCTGATTTCTCCTCTTCTTGTAAACGCTTTCCTTTTTGCTCCAACCAAGAAGTGTAATTTCCTTTCCAAGGAATACCTTCGCCACGGTCGAGTTCGAGAATCCATCCCGCAACGTTGTCTAGGAAGTAGCGGTCGTGGGTAACGGCAATAACGGTGCCTTTGTATTGTTGAAGGTGTTGTTCTAACCAATCGATAGATTCGGCGTCAAGGTGGTTAGTAGGTTCATCTAGAAGGAGTACATCTGGGTTTTGCAATAGCAAACGGCAAAGTGCAACACGGCGGCGCTCACCACCAGAAAGCGTTCCAATCAGTTGGTCGTCTGGCGGACAACGAAGAGCGTCCATAGCGCGCTCAATTTTGGAGTCTAGTTCCCAGGCATCAAGAGCATCTATTCTGTCTTGTACCTCGCCTTGACGCGCAATGAGTTTGTCCATTTTATCGGGGTCAGCCATGATTTCTTCATCCATGAAAGCATTATTGATTTCTTCATACTCAGCTAGGACATCTACAACTTCTTGGGCACCTTCCAAAACAATCTCACGAACGGTCTTATTTGCATCGAGCTCGGGCTCCTGAGGTAAGTAACCTACAGAATATCCTTGTGAGAAGACTACTTCCCCTTGAAATGACTTATCAAGACCAGCAATGATTTTCATTACCGTGGATTTACCCGATCCATTCAAACCAATGATGCCGATTTTTGCACCGTAGAAGAAGGAGAGGTAAATATTTTTAATGATTTGTTTTCCTTGAGGTGTTGTTTTTGACACCCCAACCATAGAAAAAATGATTTTTTTATCTTCTGACATTTGAATTATTTATCGAGTTGGTAATTGTAATACGTGTGGTTTTTCAATACTTGTATAGCTTCTTGAAGAATTTCATTTGTTTCATTGTAGATCTGAAACATCTCATTGGTACTCCAGAGGTCTTGTGCAATGACTGCTTTTAAGCGAAGTTTGATGAGCTCTTCACTTATGCGATAATCTTCTGGGACAAATACCAAACTGCTATCTTCCCTAGCTACATGCTCAAAAAACTGGTCCATAAATGCTTGGTCACAAACGAAATTTTGCTGAAAGGATGAGAAATTCGGATATTGTGTTTTGAGTGCTGTCCTGTTAGCCTTGATATAATTAAAAGCAAAGTTATTTACATGGCCGCCACGGATTAAGGCTGAAAAATAGGTGCTATTTTCGGAAGTATCTAAAGAAACAAAAACATCAGGCATAATCCCACCTCCACCATAAACTACACGTTTCGTTTTAAGTGTCTTATACACAAGTGAGTCAGGCATTTTGATAGAATCCTTCAAGAAAAACTCACCATTTAAATAACGCTGATTTAAGTCCTTACGATATGTCTCTGTATCTTGATATGGTTTTTGAATATGACGACCAGTAGGTGTGTAATACCTAGCAATGGTGAGACGTATTTCGGATCCATCGCTGAGTGGCATTGGACGCTGTACCAAGCCTTTTCCATAGGTGCGACGCCCAACGATGAGCCCACGGTCCCAATCTTGGATTGCGCCCGATAGGATTTCACTTGCGCTAGCTGCGTATTCATCAGTCAAAATAAGGAGTGGCCCCTCCTCAAACAACCCCCTTCTACCCGCCTTTAAGTCATATCTGGGTTGTGCTCTACCTTCAGAGTAAACAATGAGTTTGTCTCCAGAAAGGAATTCATCTGCAAGCTTGTGAGCAGCGTCAAGAAGTCCGCCTCCATTACCTTGTAAATCAAAAATCAAACTTTTCATCCCTTGCTCCTTAAGATCCAATAGGGCATTTTGAACTTCTTGCACAGTTGTTTTGGAGAAGCTATTGAGTTTGATATAACCTATTTCTTTATCGATCATATAGGCTGCATCTACAGAAAAAACTGGAATTTTATCACGGGTAATATTGAAATCGAGCAGCTTCCCTTTTCGACTAATGGTGACCTTGACTTTGGTGCCGAAATCTCCCATCAATTTTTGACGAACTTGGTCGTTTTTTATACCTATTCCTGCCACTTTTTGACCGTCTACCTCAACAATCTGATCTCCTGGTAAAATACCCAATTTTTCAGAGGGTCCACCTGCAATGGTCGCTACAATGTTTATAGTGTCTTTAATCACTTGGAATCGCACACCAATACCGACAAAACTCCCATTTATAGCCATTTGGGCATCATCTAAATCTTCTTTGGGTATGTAGGTAGAATGAGGATCTAGGGCTTCAAGCATGGCTACAATTGCAGTTTCTGTGAGTTTTTGCGCATCCGGAGAATCTACGTAGAACCGTTCCACATTGTAAAGAACCTCTGCATATTTTTGTGCTGAAGCAGCAGTTTTGTTGGCATCTTGAGACCAACAGTTCTGAAAGAAGAGTAAAGTAAATAAAGGGAAGAGATAGCGCATGTCAGAAAATTATAGAACTACAAAAATAAACACTCGAGCAACAAATTGCTCAGAAAGTTTAACTTTGTTATTCACAAATGAAGCAAAAAAAAACCACACAATTCTGGCATCGAACGCCTCGAATGCAAACAGTATGGAATGTCCTTAAAAAAATAAGCGGATATGCTTTTTCGATTTTGGGATCCGCTGTGCTCTTATATATTTCCGCTACCTTCTTTTTATCTCGTATAACCATCAAAGGACAAAATAACAAGAACGCAAGTGTTCAAATCTACCTTATGAAATCCGGCGTTCATACTGACTTTATTGTCCCTGTCCACAATGAAATTAAAGATTGGCGCACCGAATTCCCCTTAGCAAATACTGGTTTCAAAGACAGCAGTAGTCAATTACTGTCAATAGGATGGGGTGACAAAAACTTTTACATGAACACTCCTACATGGTCTGATCTCACATTCAAAACTGCAATCAGCGTTCCATTTGGTATTGGACCTTCTGCCATTCATACTACATACTATCAGCAACTGTTAGACGATAGGCCGATCATCAAATTACATTTAACCCAAAAGCAGTACCAAAATTTGGTTCATTACATTGAAAAGACCTTAGTTCGAAACAATAAAGGCCAGACCAAATACATTAAAGCAACCATGCCAGGAGTTGTTACTGGAAACGATGCTTATTATGCAGCAAAGGGTAGATATAATTTATTTTTCACTTGTAATTCTTGGGTCAATGCAGGACTAAAAGCATGCCAGCAAAAAGCGTGTTATTGGACTGCATTTGCGGGAGGTATCTTTTATCAATATGGTAAGTAAACAAATTATCTGCCTTTCCTTCACACTCTATAATTTTTTTGCAATGGGACAAGATTATCTCATATTTATCAATGGTTACAGAGGATTCAAGTACAATTCAGAAATCACTACAAATCAACTTCATTACAAAGATCCCACTGGATATTGGTACAAAATTGATGATACCATCCAACAACGATTTGCAAATACCAAAGCCATTTATTTCGATGCTCATCACCCGCTAAGCACCTCTGCTCATCAAAAATACGGCAAGGCGCTTCGCTCTTATTTATTGTCCCGATTTTGTTGGGTCAGAAAAGAGAGCAGATGGGTACTCAATAAGACTTTAAACCCAAGCGGCTTTCAAGAACGTATAGAAAATGGACGGATCGCAGGCATTGCACTTAGGGAAGAATTAAAGGGATCCGGACCTGGTAAAGTTCATTTCGTTTGCCACAGCATGGGCTATGCATATATGCTTGGTATGATTGATGTATTACAAGGATACGTAGATTTTGGAAAAGTACTTATTTTATCGCCTGAAAGTGCAAATGCTCAAGGTAGAGATTGGTCACAATTTGATGAAGTTTGGCAATATGGAGCCAGAGCTGATGACAACCTATCACATCCAATTTTTTTGCAAGACGGTATCGCACCACAAATGCCTGTTGTCGGTATTAACGATCTTCCGGCCACAACAAAAGGCGGTAGAGTTTTTATTCCTTCAAGCTATCCCAAGCTAAAATTAGGCTTCATTAAAAGCCATCACCTTGCCTTTTACGATTGGTTTTTCTGGATAGGCCCACATGATTTTGGATATTTTAAGTTGTAGACGTATGATTTCTTGGTTTAAATAAAAGCATACTTAAAATAGAAGCAATTAAGAATAAAGTTGCAGCAAAAGCAATTGCGCGAGAAGGAATCGAACCAAGTACATGTTTATAAATAGCCCCAAAAGAAACAGTTTCTATTAACATAGGAACGACTATCATCATATTGATGATACCCATATATACTCCATATTTCTCTCTAGGTAATTCCTTTACAACCATTAAATACGGCACTCCCATTATACTTGCCCATGCGATACCTAATCCTACAATGTTTACTAATTGTAAATTTGAATTGTGCGTTTGAGAAAATTGAAAAAGGCCAATAGCAGCCAGAGCAAGTGCAAAAGAATGAACCTTGTAGGCTGCAAACTTGGAAAGCACCTTCATGAGCAATAATGCCACAATAAAAGTAATTATATTGTACGACGCATTTAATAAACCGGTAAAGCTCACTGCTTTAGCAAAGTCAGCATGTTGATTCATATGAGGTCCAATAGGGATATTATAAATCGTTTGAGCTACAGATAAAGACGAAAACTGCCAATATATAAATAAGGCGTACCACTGAAATAAATAGAGGAACGCTAGTTTCCAAAGTATTTTTGGCATGTCCTTGATGGCATGTAATACCACTATTAATGGTGTAAAGAAGGTGCTCTTTTCTTTACTCATCGAGTCTAACTCCTCCTCACTTGGTGGATTTTCTTTGGTTTTATACATTGCCCAAAGTATGGTAGTTATTGATGTAATACCACCTACGATAAATGCAACATATACCCAATATGGCAATCCATTTGATGTTGTATTAGATAAAAATTTGCTCTTTTGAAGGAAGTACAAACAAAGGTTTGCAAGCGTAATCCCAAAACCGGTAAAGAAACTTTGGATTAAGAATCCTCTTCGTTGATCTTCAACTGGCAATACATCTGCGACAAAGGCTCGATATGGTTCCATCGCAGTATTATTTCCCGCATCAAGGATCCAAAGTAAACCGGCAGCCATCCAAATGCTTGAACTAAATGGAAAAGCAAATAAAGCCAAGGAACACATAATTGCACCAATCAAAAAGTATGGTTTCCTTCTTCCCAATCGAGGATGCCATGTACGGTCACTTAGTGCACCAATAATCGGCTGAACCAACAAGCCAGTCATTGGTCCTGCAAGATTCAAAATAGGTAATTCATCGGGATTGGCCCCTAGCAGCATATATATTGGATTGACGGCAGTTTGCTGTAACCCAAAACTATATTGAATTCCAAGGAACCCAAAATTCATATTCCAGAGCTGCCAAAAACTTATTGGAAGTTGCTTATTGCCCATCATATTGTAAATTAAAGTCATAATCAATCCAGGCATTTGCCTTTGATTTTTTGGCTGTCACCAGGGCGTGCTCTTTTTCTAGTACTTTTTCAACAAATGGATCATTGACTTCATTACCCCTATTTCTTAGAGCTCTCAACTCCTTTGTTTCTTTGTAATTTCGCGACATATACAAATAGAAGTCAACATGTTCTAGGTAAAAAGCATAGGTACCTTCTATGATAAGTACATCAACATCCGCAACATTATAGTTGGCCTTGTCGATTGAATTTTTATAATAATCTATGATTGGTGCCGATAAAGTGGACGCGCTTGTCTTGAAATCGGAGAGCAAATTTTGTATTCGGCTTAGATCGACCTCGTGAGGCCCTACGTTACTCATACTTAACAGTCTATTTTGATGATTTTGCTTCGGAGGTAATTTATAGAAATCGTCCATGTGCAAAATAAGCGATGTTCGTCCAAATTCTTTTAATGCAACCTGAATGGCTATAGACATATGTGTTTTTCCGCTCCCAGATTCACCTGCAACCGCAACTACTAATTTAGGAAACTCCGTAAATTGCTTGAAGAAATGCAACAATTCATGAGCTGCTCCGAAATTTAATTGATTTTTATCTATTACATCTCCAATCATAGTTCTAAAAGTGAAATTATTTGCTCCTTATTGGAACATAAAAACAAGTAACCTGCTGCTGAAAAACACATGTCTTTCTTTCCTCCTGGCTTTCTATCACTTACAGAAATATATTCTGAGAATTGGAAGTGATCAACTTGCTCTAAAAAGTATTCATATGAATTTTTCATATGATCAGCCAATATTTCTTCGCCATTCATCCTCAATCCTAATGAGAGAATGCCAGACATCACTGGCCAGGACCCCCCATTATGAAAATGATATGGAAAATTTTTAAACGAATAGTTGTATTGATTTCTCAATAGTTGCCACTCGGGCATTTGTTCATTAATAACAGGCCAAAAGGCAGGGACGAATCCAATATTTGGGTTTGCCAGAAAACTATCTATTTGCTGGGGTAAATTATTATTTTTAATCCCAAGTAATGCAGATAAACCATTTGCAGCGGCATCAAAAAATGGTAAATACTGAGCGGCATCAAAAGCTGCCGCTAAATATGGCTTAGCTAGACGCTCCCAATCATTTTTACTACGCGGATGCAGCAAGAATTTTTCTAAACTGTTTGTATCTGAAAAATTGACCTGGAGAACTTGATGAACGAGGTCTGCTTTTTTCCTGTATTCAAATTCTTCTGGCCATAAAATTGCACACAAATGCAAAGCAAGGTAACGCAATGAATTATCATATAGTGTGTATCCAGAAAGGATATATTCATCAGCCCAATTTCCACCCAATGGTGTATAAATTAAATGTCTGGCATTGTACTCCCAAGCCTCCAGTAAAGCTAAAGTGCGTTTAATCTTAGGATACAATTCTTTTTTAAGTGCTTCATCGTGCGCAACCTTAATATAAAGGCAACTTTGTATGATCCACCAAGTTTGAGCATCTACTCTACCAACCAAAGTACCGTAACTAACCAAAGGTTTACCTGATTCATCCAGGCCAACATTTGAAGGTATCAATCCATTTTCTAATTGATATGCAGCAAGCGTAAGGATACTCTGCTTTATTGCAGGATAAAGTGATTTGTCTTGGTGTAAACAAATTGCTAAAGCAGTAATAGCGCTATCTCTTGACCATACCCTGTTGTAATTTTCTTTACCAGAGGAGGTAGCCAAAAAACCTTGTTCGGAAATACTGCGCCTAAAAACATCTACGGCTTTTTCTTTATACATATTCTGCACCTATAAAAAAGAAATGAGGTGCAAATTTACACCCCATCTCTTTTACTCTAAAACAAACATCATTAAAAACGATAACGAATACTCAAGGCAGTTGAACGGCCAGCAATAGAGCGCGCACGAACATAGTTCATCTGACCATCAGTTATTGAACCTTCTTCTGACTCTGTAACACCTATTGCATTTAATACGTTATTTGATTGTAGCATCACTGTTAGATTCTCCATTGGTGACCAACTGATATATGGATTTAGGTAAAAATATCCGCTCATCACCAAATCATTGTTGTCTTGAGCGAACGAGCTTGCGGTTCCAATGATATTAGCCCCAACCTGGAGTTCTTTATTGATATTGTAAACCGGAGTTAATGAATAAATCAATGGCGCCTGACGACGTGGTGTTTTGCCCACATTACTTGGGTTAACCTCATCTGCCGCAATAGTAGCTTTTGTATAAGTAAGATTTCCATAAACTTGGAAATTCTTAACACTATAACCACCCTCCAACTCTAAACCTACTGCATTGTAGGTGCGATCGAAGAATTTTTGAGTTGTCGCTTCGTAATTCTTCTCATCTGTCTGGGCAAAGAACGCTGTTGCATTGAAAAGCATGCCACTCTTGCGCATTTTATATCCAAGTTCAGCTTGTGATGTATAATCAACAACATTGTTGTCAGCTGTTAAACCACCTTGCGGATTAAGGTATGTACTAAATAATACACGATCAGCTCCAGCACGACCACCTTTTGAATAGCGTCCAAAGATTGCGGTTGATTTATCTAATTGATAATTTGCACCTACTGTATAGGAGAGGTAATTCCAGTTGTAATTTACCACGCTTGGGTTATTATTATCAATCATAGAAACACTGTTCTCCACTGCTGAAACAGTACCATCACCGTTAACGTCATTCATCGGGCTTTGCATTGAACCAGCATAGGTGCCGTTTGCAGAACCCATATCATAACGCGCACCCAATGAGAGTGTTAAGGCATCATTTACTTCAATATCTCCATTTAAATATGGTGCTAAAATATTGTATGCTACATTATAATTGCGTTGGCAGCAATTACCCCACCCAGGGACACCATAAGCTAACAAACCGTTTTCAGATAATGCTGTCGCTGTTCCTGTAGAATCAACACTATTGATGTCAATAAGTTGAGCATATCCATTATCTGCATCAGCCGCAGACATGAGGTATGAATTCCACAACCAAGACATATTCAGTTGCTGCGTGGCCTGATATAAGCCAAAATTTAAGTTACCAAAAGATGTTTGCTTATTTACATTGTAGTCATTGGTGAAATTATTGAAGTTGTTCAATTTTGTATTGAATAAATGCATCAACATTAAAGTTTGGCCTTCATAAGCACTTCCATCTTGATTGGTCAATGTGTAAGTATTTTCAGATCCGACAAGCCCACTCGCTATTGAACTTGATGTTCCAAATGATGCTGGAAATGGCGCTACAAATCGTCCATTAACACCTGCATACCTTGAGCGACCAGTTAGGGTCCAGTCGTTGCCAAGATCAAATTTAAATTCTGTTCCTACAGCAGTGTAATTGGAGGTCATTCCGTCATGTAAATTCAACATTTCTGGTTGATTTGCTTCATTTAATGCAACTATATTTGACATATATGGAGTTTGAAGACCACCACTAAGTGCGTTATACCCTTCAACTGAACCCCATACTGGAGCTGCATTACTGCCGCTGACTGTCATTGGCATAGGCATGTATGCCGCTGTATGATCACGGAGAGCCTTTACATAAACTTTGACGTAACCATTATCAAATTCTTTCAAAAGATTTGCTTTAATTTGACCGCCATCGTTTCCATTAAAACCGATGTCACGAGGTCCAACTCCTTGTCTGTAGAAACCTCCAACATGCATGTACAAACCATCTCCTACTTTCGTTCCGTACTCAATATCGGAACGCAGATTACGATAATCAACCCCAATTGATGAAGCAATTGAA
>JAURNL010000053.1 GCA_030830205.1 Crocinitomicaceae bacterium
AGCATGGCTTGCCTACTTTGATGGAGGAGAGTACGCACGACTTGTTAGTACAGATGGTTTCGACATTCATACTCATAATGCTCGCCTCTTCGGTATTTATAGTTCTGATTCTCCTATAGAAAAAGCGACCCGTGATTTATCGAAGCGGCTTATTTACTGCGTACCGGTAGATAACACCCAAGTACTTACTAAAACTGGGTGGAAAACCTACGAGCAGTTGCAAGTCGGCGAGCTTGTTCTTACTTACAATCAAGAAAAAAATATAAAAGAATGGAAACCAATTTTACACATTGTTGAGGCTTACGAGGATGAAGTATGGGAGATGTCTCACAATCATTCTTATAAAGTACAAGCAACTGCTGACCATCGTTGGTATGTAAGAAAAAGGACGCAGGCAAAACACGTTCAATGTGGGTGGAAAACAGGGTCCCGTTACATGGTTCCTAAGGTAGAAACAACTGAAGAAATTAACCAGGAATCGAACATTATTGTTAATGCCCCACTTGTTGAAGAAGATTGTGAAGGCATAAGCGTTGATTGGGATTGGCCAAAGTATGGAACCAATTGGACAGAAAAGGTGTTACAAATGAATTCCGCTCAACGCCGGGCCTGGCTTTCGGGCTTCATGCTGGCTGACGGTCATCAGATTATCAAACCAAATCAGAAGCCTCGTTGGGTCATTTCTCAGTTAAAAAATGAGCACTACGAGGCTGCTCTTCTTGCCGCTTATCTTGAATTTGACGGTCACCTCCATGTTTCACAGAGTATCCAGCCTAATGGCAAAACAAAAATGCAAATTACAATATCAACAAAAGGTCACGTAACCGGACAAAAACTTAAAAAAGAATGTATTGGCAAGAAAAAAGTTTTTTGCATTTCTACTGAAAATGAATCTTTCGTTATGCGTCAAGGTGAAACTATTACCATTACAGGTAATTGCATATTGTATGGTGGTGGGGCTAGAAAAACTGGATCCATTGTTGACCCTAGTGGAACAGAAGACCAACAGTATAGGGTCGGCAAAAAAACAATTGATACTTTCTATAAGAACCTACCGGCTATTAAAAAGCTCAAAGATCTTATCGATGAGAGGGTTGACAAACGCGGCTACCTTTCTGGTATTGATGGTCGCAGGCTACAAATTCGCTCTAAACACTCAGCCCTTAACCAGCTGCTCCAATCCACGGGTGCAGTCACAGTAAAGAAAGCTACGACAATTCTTTATAATGATCTCATTACCAGGGGGTTGAAGTTTGGCAAAGATTGGGCATTTGTTGCGCACGTGCACGACGAATTTCAGACCTTAGTTAGACCCGAATACGTTGAACTTTATAAGGAGTTAGCTATTGATTCGTTCCGTAAATCTGGTGAGTACTTTAACTTAAAGTGCCCAATGACTGGTGAGGCCAGGGTGGGGCAGAACTGGGAGCAAACGCACTAGCGCGGCGTAAAATCAACTTCTCCTGTAGGTTTTACTACAGCAGAATAATCAAATGGTTTACCATATCCTTGCCTAACAAGAGTATCAGAAACTGCGCTTGGGGTTGGGATTTTCAAAAAGCTAGATACTTTGTCTAAAATTGATTGTTTATTGGCATACGGAAAATCGTATTTTTCGTCAGGAATGTTAACGTTTTCTCCATCTTGTTTGGCCCAGTACCTACCTACGGATAAGTTTAAAGTATTTCTATCTTTACGGTTTTCATATAACTGTGGATTGCTTGTCCCCCAAGGTATCTGACCTTCATCAAATCTCTTTTCCACACCTTGTCCATATTCTTGGCGATACCCTTCTCTTACATTAGCTAACTGTTCGGGAGAAGCATTCTTAAACGCATCAATCCCTTTCTGTGATACGTCGTACAAAAGCTTGCCTTCTCTTGAAGAAATTTTCATTCCTTCGGCGCCCGATCCAGAAAGATACCTTAAAAACATGTTGACTGGTGCTGTATATTCATTTGCTACATCTGGAAAATCACTATAATATTTTGCCAATTTTGAAACATCTGGTTTGGACCCAACCGCAACGGCCAATGGATTCACGCCTGCTTGAAGCGCAGCGCGAACTGCATTGAAAAGCATTCCTTCATTTGCAAAACGCCCTGGTTTTCCAACGTAATCATTTGCAGCAGATTGACGATCAATACTTTGTTGATATTGCTGAGTTAAATTACGTTCTCCTTCTTGTTTATACCTTGTTAAAGGAGAAGCTGTTCCGCCGCCAGGTAACCAGCCTCCTGATGCCTTATCTAGTTGAGTGTAAGCACGCTGTGCTTGTCCCACAGCCTGACCAGCAAAGCGCTGGACTCCGCCAAAAAAACTGGAAACAGGCACTTTATTCAATACGTTTTTCTCTTACCATCCTATCAAAACCTAATAGACTGGACAGGCTCTCAAGCACACACCATAAGGAATAGCATGGACAACGTAAAAACGCATAAGTGGCATGTTCGTTTTATTAAACTTGCTTATGAAGTCTCTACATGGAGCATAGATCCGTCAACAAAAGTTGGTTGTGTTCTTATAAAGGATCGTCGAATTATTTCAACTGGTTTCAATGGGTTCCCAAGGGGCATCAATGATGATATAAATAGGTTGATGGACCGTGAGAAAAAGTATGAGCTTACGATCCATGCAGAAACAAATGCGATCATTACAGCTGCAATTCATGGTGTTAGTACCGATGGTTGTAGTGCTTATGTCACTATGCATCCATGCAGCCGGTGTTCTGCGGCACTTATTAATGCTGGAATC
>JAURNL010000054.1 GCA_030830205.1 Crocinitomicaceae bacterium
ATTCGAGCCACCCCCTCCATATCCTCATAAAAGTAGGATTTTTCGACACTTGAGGTCACAAGTAAAAACCCAGTACTTAAGTGCTGGGTTTTTTAATGCTCTATTTCTCCATCTTACCGTAGATCTAATTGAAGACTTTCCATTTTCTAATGAGATCTAAATTCAAACGTATATTCAGGTTGACCTGTAAAAGGTGCTTTTAAAATTGTTCCACCAAAACAATCAAAATTGAGCCTTAAAAATCTAGAACAATTTCTATTTTTTTCAGGTATAATTACCCTGTCTAATTTGTTAAATGTTTTTGAGATTTGTCCAAAATTTAGATCAAAAATGGAAATTGTAAAAATATTTAATGAAAGACGAAAGATAAAAAAGCCTATACCTCAATATTTAATTGATGGTTTATATGACCTCAAAAGTATAGGGTTATCCATAAGACTTAAAAATGTGTTACTGCAACATGATTTTCAATACCTCAGTGACCTAACAGTTATAGAATCAAAGGATCTATACTTGATGAGGAACTTTGGTAAGAAGAGTTTTAAGGAACTTGAGCAAATCATGCTACAATATGGATTAAAATTTGCAGATTATTGAAATAGTTAAGTCCATTTTTAGAGGTGATTTGCTTACTTAATCCTAATTTTGTAAAAAAATATGCTGATGCGCTTCAACCTTTCTGAAATCAATGAGCTTATACGTTCTAGAAGAACCATTTACCCTGAACAATTCTCTGACAGGAAGGTCCATAAAGAACAAATTGAGCTGCTGCTCAACAATGCGCAGTGGGCTCCAACACATGGGAATACACAACCTTGGCGTTTTCAAGTTTTTATGGAAGACGGTCGTCAGAAATTAAGTACGTTTCTAGGGGAAACCTATCTCAAACTCACTCCAACAGCGCAACAAGATGATGCCAAGCTCGCAAAAATGCTGCGCAGGCCCTTACTAGCATCTGCTGTTATAGCCGTATGCATGAAAAGACAAGAAAGCGAAAAAATTCTTGAAATTGAAGAAATTGAGGCAGTGGCTTGCGCCATACAAAATTTACATTTGAGTTGTACGGCTTATGGTTTGGGTGGCTTTTGGGCTACACCCAAACTCATTTATAGCCAAGAAATGAATCAATTTTTAGGTTTAAGTGAAAAAGACAAGTGCTTGGGCTTATTCTATATTGGGTATCCATCAGATCAATGGCCAAGCAACCAGCACCGTCGCCCGTTAGAATACAATTGTACTTGGATTACCGAATAAACACCACCCATTAGGTCATTTTTTCGTTTCTTTGTATATGCGTCTTTTGCTTACTTTACTTATGGTAGGGCCTTTTTTAGCTTGGTCACAGGCGTACAACCAATTAGGTAAACCCAATTATTTTGGTTTTCAATATAGACTTGTTTTACCCATGCAACAAATGCAATCAGGTTTGCAACAATTTGCCGATAGCATTCTACAAACTGAACTTACTCCAAACAATGGATATACTTTTGGTGGAGTTCTGCGTTACGGACTCACCGACCTCATTTCTTTAGAGACCGGTCTGTACTACAACCAACGTAACTTTAGCATCAATAGCACACGCACAGACAGTGCACTCAGCGTGAGTCAACGTTTGCGATTCGTTCAGTTTGAAATACCTATTCAAGGCAATATCGGCATTCAATTAAGCCGCAAGATCTATGCAAATGCCGCACTCGGAGGCGCCATACTCTACAAACCCTCAAGTGTAGCTACTTATGTAAATCCTTCAGATAAACATGAATTCAGGCAGGTAGGCTTGGTAGAAATCAATAAGAAGCTTGGTTTTGATTTGAGGGCAAGTATAGGTTTTGAATATCGCAACAAAAAATTAGGCGTCTATTATCTTGGAGGCACAGCTTTTGTGCAACTGCAGCCTGCTTTTGTTTTATTATCACAATATCAGTATGTTAATTTCAAACAAACTGCCTATGGTGAGGTAAGCGCTTCAGGATTTGGGCTTGATTTCAAATACTTTATTCCATATACAAGAGCTGGACGGCTTATTTTTCAGCAAGGGCCAATAGAGTAATTAACGTTGCCTAATTTGCCCAAGTTTGTAGCCCAAATAAGCCATTGGTAGATATGCAAAAATCAAGTCAAGTAAAATAAACCATAGTGGAGTCGTAGGAAGTATAATTACCATCATGACTCCTCCTGCTAGAAATGCAAAACCAATTGCCATCGCATTGATTAAAGTGCGATTTACGCGCATTTTACTTACAAAATATGCCCCAACTAAGGTACCTAAGGCATGAGCAAGAAAAGGAAATATGAAATGCTTGTAATCCATCAGCGGCATGGCTTTGGCAAGTCCTTCCTCAGTAGATAGATCCAATCCTAAGGGTGCTTCCACGAGTGAGGAACCTATTTGAACTAATATTCCGTTGGTAAGTGCTCCAAGTAAGAGACCCAGTATAGACAGGAGAATTGATTTCATAAGATGAATTATAAGTTAGAATCTGTTGACAAAAATATCGTTTTCTGTGTAAAATACTGTGTAGTTCTTTTTGGCCTCCTCCCTGCTGCAAGCATTGAAATGCCACCATTCCGTAGGAAGTTGGCGAAAGCCTTGGCTTTTCATCACATTTCGCAATAGGGAGCGATTGGCATATTGCTTGGCCGTTAATTCGCCAGAACGCAAAAACGCGCTTTCATGAGTCGGATATGCTATTTTTCTGATATCATCAAAATCTGCTCCCATATCCAAGGGCTTACCCTCAGCGTCTATTATTGTAAGATCAATTGCCGCACCCATGTTATGCAGACTCAGATTTTTCGGGTTAGATACAAATTTGACGCGTTCGGAAAAAGCTAAGGTATCTAGTGCATCCCACATTTTTTGCTGCACATCTACCGGTCGCAAGGCATCATAAATAAGCAATTTGTAGCCAGGATGCCTTTGCTTTAGCTGATCTTGCACTTTAGCTAGGCGTTCGGCAACATCTTTTTGCAGATAGGCCTTTTTGATTTTAGTATAAAGTATTTCACCTAAGAAGTTAGCTGCAGTTGTATATCTGAGTTCTATCTGTATCTCGGCATTGCATAGCTGAACATCCAATAAATCTGGATTCAAAAGCAAAGGTTGGCTATGATTTTGCGCAGGTTTTTTGTGTTCTATGGTCAAAGGGCTTTTTGCATGATCAGAAGTAGCATCATGACAGCCAAAGAGGACCAACGAAAAGAGGAAACAAATAGAAATGCGCAATTGCATCATAAACCAGCCAACAAACGCTTAGTTTCTGCTTGAATACGACCTCGCAAACCTGCTGAAACAGGATGCAAAGGCATACGCATGGTTTCTTGCATGAGTTCACGCGAAGCAAGCGCGACTTTAACTCCTCCAGGGTTACCCTCTTCAAAAAACAGCTGAGTCACTTTAAACAAATCATAATGGGCCTTTCTAGCAAGTGAAAAGTCACCTTCCATAGCAGCGTGAACCATTGTAGCAAAACGCTCAGGGAAAGCATTTGCTACCACAGAAATAACCCCATCTGCACCTGCGGCAATAAGGGGCATAGTCAGGTTATCATCGCCAGATAACACACCAAAACCAGGTTTACGTAGACGAATGATATCCATAATTTGCTCCATATGACCAGAGGCTTCTTTGACAGCAACGACATTTGAAATTTCAGCGAGTTCCAAAGTTGTATCGACACTCATATTTGACCCTGTTCTGCCGGGCACATTATATAAAATAATGGGTAAATCTGTATAAGATGCTACTTGCTTGAAATGTGCTACAATTCCTTTTTGAATAGGTTTGTTATAATAGGGAGATACAGAAAGAATGCCATCTACTCCACTGGGTAAATGTTGAAAGAGGCTTTCTAAAGCAGCGGTATTGTTACCACCAACACCATAAACAACAGGGAGCTGACCGTTATTGACTTCCAAGACGGTATCCAATACAAGTCGCTTTTCATCTTGACTTAAAGTCGGGGATTCACCAGTAGTACCTTGAACAACTAAAAAGTCTGTCCCTCCTTTGATTTGTAGCAAGACAAGTTGTTGAAGTGCTTTAAGGTCGATATTTCCATCTTGTAAAAATGGCGTCACTAAAGCAACACCAGAGCCATTGAATGTTTTCATGATTGAATGCGTTGAAGGGTATGTTGAATAAACTCAAGTTGAGCTGCAGGTTCGGTTTGTTGGGTATTGAGTAACATATCAAAAAGCGGATCTACCTCATTGATGCCTAGCCACTGCTTGATCTTTGACTTCTGAAGATAACCTTTGATTTTGGAGTCAGGAGTACCAAACCAAAGCAGAAGATCGTATTTTTTCTGAAGTTCTGCTTCAAGTTGAACATCTTTGAGCTTACCAAAAAGAGAAAAGTCCGATGGAGAATTATAATAGATCAGAAAATGCGGAGGCAAGGTCTTTTTATCGAGGTCCTTGGGTACATTGACAACGATGAGTGCGTGTTTAAATTTTTTACGTTGTAAAAGCTGATCTATTGCTTTTACAAAAGCACGCATTTGTTGCTCATCTTGGTAGGTCCAGACGATGGCTATTTGCTGAATTTGCTCCCAAATGCTTCGCGTACTCAATTTGAAATGATTTTGATAAAGTCGTTTTCCGATAACAAAGTTACACCTAAGTTGGTAGCTTTTTGCAATTTAGCGGGCCCCATATTTGCACCCGCTATCAAAAAATGCGTTTTTGCCGATACCGAAGAGCCGAGCTTACCCCCGTTGAGTTCTATAAGCTCTTTGAGTTCGTCTCGGCTAAAGGTCTCAAAAGTACCTGATATAACATAGGTTTTACCTGCTAGCAAGTCTGATTTTTTAGATTTTTGGGCACTTTCAAATTGCAAGCCAACAGATTGCAAACCTTCAGTGTATGTCAGATTTATTGGATTTGAAAAATAGGCTAAAATGGAATTAGCGATTTTTTCACCAATTTCATCTACAGCTAAAAGATCTTCAAGTGTTGCAGCAATCAACGCATTTATATGGCCAAAATGCTGTGCTAATTTTTTGGCTACGGTCTCGCCAACAAAGCGGATTCCCAAACCAAAGAGTACACGTTCAAACGGTATTTGCTTGGAGGTTGCAATTGACTGTAAAAGATTGTTGGCAGACTTCTCTGCCATGCGATCTAGTGCTAAGAGCTGATCAAAAGTAAGTGAGTATAAATCTAATGGGTTCTTAATCAAATTCTTGGCATACATTAATTCAATGGTTTCTTCACCTAAACCATCTATATGAAGTGCCTTTCGACTGATGAAATGCATGATTTTACCTGTAACCTGCGGTCTACACCCTAATTCATTTGGACAATAATGTTGGGCTTCGCCTTGCTGACGAACGAGGCTAGATCCACATTCCGGACAACAATCTATGAATGGTATCCGAAGTTCAGACTTTCTTTGCTTTAAATTGACACCAACAATTTTTGGAATGATTTCCCCACCTTTTTCTACTTGCACAGTATCCGAAATACAAAGATCCAATTTTTGCATTTGGTCGGCATTGTGAAGTGAAGCGCGTTTTACAGTGGTGCCACCAAGTTGAACAGGTTTTAAGTTGGCAACGGGTGTAACTGCACCTGTTCTCCCTACTTGAAAACTAACAGATTCTAGAATGGTTTCTACTTGTTGGGTCTTGAATTTATAAGCAATTGCCCAACGAGGAGACTTTGCAGTTAAACCTAACTCAGCTTGCTGAAAATAAGAATTAACTTTCAATACAACACCATCTATATCAAAGGGCAAGTTAACTCGATGAGTATCCCAGTAATGGATAAAATCCATAATTCCTTCAATGGTGCTTGTTTTTTCGATCATTCGGGCTGCAGGATCAGGTACTTTGAACCCCCATTTTTGAGCAGCTTGAACTGCTTCAAAATGACCTTTTGCATGATCAGTTAAGCCATGTACGCCATATAAATAACAATCTAGCCCACGCTTAGCCACCTCTTTGGAATCTAGAAGCTTGAGCGTTCCTGCTGCTGTATTGCGTGGGTTGGCAAAAAGCTGCTCGCCTTGCTCCTCTCTTTGCAAATTAAGTTGCTCAAAATTTTGCTGCGGCATGAAGATTTCACCACGAATTTCAAAATCTGGTGGAAAGTCTCCTTGTAACTGTAGCGGAATAGTACGAATGGTTCGTACATTAGTCGTCACTTCTTCTCCTTGTTCCCCATCTCCACGAGTAAGCGCCTCTTGCAGTTGGCCGTTTAGATAGCGCAAACCAATAGCCACTCCATCGTATTTCAGCTCACATACAAACTCAGAGGCCTCCTCAAGTGTTTTTTGACAGCGTTCAGCCCAATCAATTATTTCTTGTTCCGAATAGCTATTTGAAAGCGATAGCATAGGTATGCGGTGCTTTTTAGTCTGGAATTTTTTGGTGAGATCACCGCCAACACGTTTAGTTGGGCTATTTGCATCGGCAAATTGAGGATATTGCGCTTCAAGGGCCTCAAGCTCCTTGAGCAGCATATCAAATTCGTAATCTGAAATCTGTGGATCATTCAAGATATAGTAAGAGCGGTTATGCGCATGCAAGGTACTTACAAGCTGCTGTATATGGACTTGAATATCCTGTTCATTCATAAGTTAAAGTTAAGCTTTTTGAGCCAAAATCATACGTTCTTTCCCTTGTAAATCAATATGAATTTCGACCGTTCTAAAATGGAGCCCACTACATAAGGCTTTCGTTTCTTTTGCAAAATTTTCATGGATTTCTAAGGCGAGGTAACCTCCTACTTCCAAGCTTTGTTCGGCAAGCTCAACGATCCGTCTATAAAAAAGCAAAGGGTCGTGATCTGGAACAAATAATGCCATATGCGGCTCATAATCAAGTACATTAGATTGCATTCTAAGCTTTTCTTGATGAGGTATATAAGGCGGATTAGAAACAATCAAATCAAATGATTCAGTACTGCGCCAAGTCAGCACATCAGCTTCCTCAAAAGAAACGGCTAAATCAGTACGTTGTGCATTTTCTTTAGCTAGTGCAACTGCATCTTTAGACAAATCAAGTCCTAAAACTTTAGCATTTGGAAACTGATTCTGAAGTGCTAATGCAATACAGCCAGAACCAGAGCATAGATCTAGTATTTTACCAAAGGAAATTGATAATTGTGAAATTAAAGCAATGAGCTCTTCGGTTTCGGGTCTTGGGATAAGAGCTCTAGAATCGGTTTTAAGAAGTAAGCCTGCAAATTCTGTTTCACCCATTATATACTGGAAAGGTTCCTTTTGCTTTAGCCGCTTCACCACTCCTCGAATACGCAATAGCTCAGACTCCGATAAGCGCTCTTCCTGTTTTAAGAGCATTTCGGCAGCTTCCCATCCAAAATAAGTGTGCATGATTGCAGACCACATTGATTTACATTCTGTTGATGAGAATCCTTCAGATAACTCTTCAAAAAAATACTTCTTTGCGTTAGCAACGCGATTATCAGTAACAAACATCAGTGCTTGCGTAACTTAATAAACGATTTCATTTTTTCATTTTCGATGAGTACGGTTAAGTTATAATAACTCAGTTTCCATTCACCCTCTTCCAGGATAAAAATACCGGCACCTCTACATCCCTCCATCCAGGTCTCTAAATCCTCATCAAAATAGGCTACTGTTTGATCTGCAGCAAATTGCCAATTCCTATTGCTTGGCTTAAAATCCCAAGCTTTTCCACGATCGAAATATGGTTTAGAAAAGGCCATAAAATCAGCCTTTGTCCAGCGCTCTCCTGGAGCAGTTCCTAAAAAAATAAAGTTAGCACTCGTAGTGCGGAAATAACCTTCAAAATTCGCTTGTGCTGCCGCTATATGCCACTCATCGAGAAGTTGATTAAGCTCAGCAACAATTGGCTGTTGCATATCCTGTGCAAAACCAACATGAACAAAAGTTAATATGAAAAATAAATATACGCTTTTCATGGTTAAAAAATTAAAACTACAAGGCTTCTAATTCAAAGACGCAACGACCTTTTATAAAGGTGCGCCATGCATAATTTGGAGCCTGTGACGCAGCTGAACTCACTGGATATTCAAAGATAGCAAATGTAGCATCTTTACCTTTTTCAAGGGTGCCTATCCTTCGCTCTTCAAATGATGCGAACGCAGCATATATGGTCATGCCGCGGAGCACCTCTTCAAGGGTAAGCGCTTCCATAGCAGGCCTATTTACGGCCGCTTGAATGCTTAAAAACGGATTGATCTGTTCTACTGGAAAATCTGTTCCGACAGCTATCATTCCAAATTGATTCATTAAGGTTCGGTAGGCATAAGCACCTCTCATCCGCTCAGAGCCTATGCGATCCTGAGCCCAGCGAGCATCAGAAACGGCATGTGTAGGTTGTACGGAAGGAAAAACAGCATATTGGGCAAATTTTTGAAAATCAGCTGGATCTACCACTTGTGCGTGTTCAATTCTAAAACGATGATCTGGTTTTTGTTCAAAGACTCGTTTATAGATAGACAATACCAAGGCATTAGCTGAATCACCAATGCTATGCGTATTCATTTGGTATCCTGTCGATAAACAAAATGAAGCAAGGTTTTGCATGCGATTGATTTCTGTAAGTAGCAGACCCCTACTCTGCGGATGATCATGATAAGGTGCCTTTAACAAGGCTCCACGAGAACCCAAGGCTCCATCTGCAAAACACTTGAAGCTACGAATCGATAAATTTCGATAGCGATAAGGCCCATTCTTTTGTGCAAAACGACGATTTTGAGGAGAATCCATCAGCATGGCATATAAATTCAGTTTTAACTGACCACCTTTAATGAGCTGTTTGAACCAGGCAATATGTTGAAAATCAATACCTGCCTCATGAACACCAGTTATACCGTATTGAAAACATTCTTCTTGAACTTGAAGCAAAGACTTGAGGTATTCTTTTTTGCTGTAATCGGGTAAAAAAGATTGTACGAGCTGTATGGCATTATCAATAATCAATCCTGTGGGTTTTCCTGATTGCATTTGCACTTCTCCGCCCCGAAGTTCAGGTATTTGATCAATGAGCTTACTCTTATTGATTAGAAAATCATTGATCAGCGCTGCATGACCATCTATGCGGTATAGACAAACTGGGATATTCGGGAAAATTAAATTAAGTTGCTCATTGGTTGGCATTTGCTGACCAGCCCACATGGTTTGATCCCAACCCTGACCAAATACAAATTGAAGTTGAGGATGTTGTGCTTTGTATTGTTCACAGCGGTGAATTAATTCTTGAACCGAGCGCACACCTCGTAAATCAAGCCCTAGCAATTGCTTGGCATACATCAGCATATGCCCATGTGCATCAGTAAGTCCTGGATACATTTCTTTACCTTGTGCATCGAGGGTTTCATCAGCGCGGTATTTATTTAAGATTTGACGTTCGGGACCAACCTCTATGATTTTTCCATTTCTAATGGCAACAGCGTCATGTACTGAATTAGCTAAATCTAGTGTGTGAATTTTTGCATTATGCACAATTAAATCCACCTTTTCTCCCTTCATACAAGATGAAAGGAAAAACATTGTAACAAATAATGTCGAAAGTATTTTCATATCAAAACGGATAGCCAATACCAAAATTGAGGTAATTGGGTAAGAAAGGTCTGGGCATGATTGCCTTTACTTGATCTAGATTCATATTAAAATGCTGCATACCCTCGTTGTAATAGGTTTGTCTGGTTTTGAAGTCCTGAAAGACCCAACGCGCGCCATCGGCAAATGCGGGGTCAAAAATTGGAAAACCAACATCTAAGCGAAGGATAAAATAATCCAAATCCATACGTAAACCCAAGCCGGCAGAAATTGCCAATTGCGGAAGAAAAGTTTGCCAATTGAATTGACTACCAATTCTAGAAAGATCTTCACGGTAGGTCCAGATGTTACCAAAATCTGTGAAAACAGCACCTTTGAAAGTACTACTCAAATCAAAACGATACTCCAAGGCTCCACCAAATCGAATATCTCCAATTTGAGTGGCCAATCGATTCGTATCTAGGTGATATTTATAAGCACCCGGCCCCAAAGCTCGAGCCCTCCAACCGCGATTATCATTAGAACCCCCACCAAAGAAACTGTAATCATAAGGCATAGAAGTTTGTGAGTTGAGATAAGAAATCCCTGCACCTGCATGCATGCGAATATGCAAAGTGCTCTTATTGACCATACGCTTGGAGGCAATCAGTTGATTATCGAGGCGAATAAATTGAGAATAAGGTTGTTTTCCTAGCAAGAATTGACCATTAAGTGTATCCTGACGGTCTCTAAATGCATACAGTAGATTCCCTGCTGCATCCAAGGTGCTATTGAAGTAAAGCGTGCCGTGATAACGCTTTCTCTGACCAGGTTTATCGTCCTTGTCCTTGTTGGAATATTCATAAGCAAATTTGAAATCCTGCCAAATAAATTGATTGCTGTACGTATTGAACAAGAAGAGATCGTTGATTTGGTTCAGTTGCGCTTCAAATTCTGCTGATTTTTGAATATTCACATATTTGATAACGGATGCTCCGGGCAAACCCATTTGAAATACCTGTGTTTTACCTACTAAGAATTTCCAAGTGTAGTTGAGCTGAAAAACACGGCGATCAAAAATATTTCGCTTTTCAAAATTCATGGCTGTACTGATTACGGTACGTGGCTTTTGACGTTTTCCTAACAGATTGACAGGAGTTGGGAACAAGCCTGGCAAATCTAATTTCAGACTTGGGCCAATTTCAAAGGTATTGAATGTGCGACCAGCCGCTACAATTTGACTTTCGGATGTGGCATCGAATACTGGGGGTTGAGATTCAAATCCGCCACCTAAAGAAAAGGTAAGGCGCTCAGCACCACCAAATACATTTTTGTTCGTGTAATTTAAAGAGGCTGCTGCACCCAACAAGCCGAAACTCGAGGTAAAGCGCGGGTCAAATGCCCAAGATTGTTTTTTAGCTGGTTCTAAGTAGTAATGCACATTCAACTGATTACTACCGGGAATTTCTTCGATGTACGGTTTAACAGAACTGAAAACCCCTAATTGCACAATAGAACGATAGGAACGATCTAAATAATATTCTTTGTAAGTATTGCCCTGTTCTAAGTAGTTTTGCATCTCAAGAACATCCGGCTTAATCCATGGCTCGACACCATTGAAGCGCAGGGTAAAACTGCGCCAATTACTCTTGGTACCGTAGGGTACTTTTAAGTCTTGGGCTTGTTTTTTAGAGTAGCGCAGCTCATTGTAGTAAAAGTGATTGATTGTATTGAGGTATTGAGGTTGAAGCGAGTCATATAGACTTAGACCTGCAGCTGACAATTCATTAGCAAAAGAACCGGCTACTTGAATAGAATCTGCTAAATGAAAATAAACCTTATTGATTTTGGTTTCACGGTAGGGAACCCGAATAAGGCTATCTGGATACTGAGGCACAGTTACCAAACGGTCTTCAAACTTGACCAATAAATGAACGGTCATGGTTTGTCTATTGGTGTCGGCTTGGAATTGTATACTACTGCTATTGAACTTATATATGCTTTCGTCGCGCAAGAATTTTGCTACCTTTTCTCGGTATGCGCTGAGGTAATCCAAATCAAATGGTTGACCTATTAAGGGGTGCTCTCCTAAGGGTTGATATTCTTTGCGAATGAGCTTTTGGTGTAAATCTCGAAGTAAACGAGCTCCCACGTAGCTCACCGAATCTATTACATATTGTGGACCTTCATCTATATGGTAAATAGCTTGTACCGTTCGTTTTTTATCGTTGTAACTAAGCTCAGATTGTACCTTGCCGTAATAGTAACCTTTCTTTACAAGGTACCGACGCAGCTGATCTTCGTTTTTATGATGCAACACTGTATCAAAGACTACCGGCTTTTGACCATATTTGTATTTTAATTTTTCAGCCCAGATGGCTTTCTTGAATGTGCTATCCGGTAGGTTTTTAAATCGGTAATCAGGGTGTTGCTTGCGAAGTGCACGTGCATTTCGCTTGGTATTTATCGATTTAACTTTTTTTGTTCTTCGGTCCAAATGACTTTGGAAGCGAGCAAGTTTTACTGCTTTTTTTTGTGCTACGGCAGTTGAATCCATAGCATTATATAACCATAGCTTCCATGGCGCACCAAAAAAACGCGCATTGGGCTGTTGACGCAGCACTTGAGTAAGCTCGTAGCGATCAAGCTTAGTTGTGAGTGGATTATCTAAGGTAATGGTGGTACTGCGTAAGAGGTGGTTGCCCACCGGAACATTTTTCGATAAGTGACAACTTGCCAAAAGCAGTATTGTCAGGCTAAATAGTTGTACTTTTGAAAATAGGCGCATTGTAGTACAAAAGTAAATAATATTCACCTTGGAAAAGCTCAGTCAGCAAAAGATCAAAGACATCAAAAAATTGCAGCTCAAAAAGCACCGCAACGCTGAACAAATGATCTATTTAGAAGGAGAAACCCTTATCAAAGACCTCCTTCAAGAATTCCCTCAACTCATTGAAGCCATCATCCTCACCGAAGACAAGACCCCTACTTTTGAAGGCACCAACAAACCTTGCTTCATTGCACCTTTAATTGATCTAGAAAAACTGACTCAACTTAAAACCCCAAAAAAAGTAAACGCCTTGGTTCGTTATCCAAAAACCAAACCTTGGAAAGCAGGACAAAAAGCTCTCTTATTGGATCAAATTCAAGATCCTGGTAATCTTGGTACCATTATTCGTACGGCCGATTGGTTTGGAATAAAACAAATTGTTTGTTCGGAAGATTCCGTGCATCACTTAAATTCAAAGGTCATTCAAGCATCCATGGGGAGTGCTTTTCGCATCCCTGTATTTTACGAAAACCTGATTGAATTTCTGCCTAAACTGGGAATTCCCATACACGGAGCGTTGTTAAATGGTGAAAATTTAAAAGATGTTCAAGCAAGTGAAATAAAAATTCTGGTCATGGGGAATGAAGGAAAAGGAATTTCAGAAAGTCTTCAAGCGCATATCAATCAAGCAGTTACCATACCTGGTTTTGGTCAAGCCGAGTCCCTAAATGTCTCAATGGCAACCGGTATTTTTCTATATCATTGGAGTCAATCTGAAAGGAAATGAGTTAAATCAAAGAAAAGGCTGTATTTTTGCAAATCCCAACTGCGAAAATGATTGATTTCGATTTATACGAAGCAAAGAAGCTTTACCCTTTTCAAGAGCAAACCGTTAACCAGGTTCTAGACGAACTTCGGAAAAATGGAACGAATTTTAATTTGCTCTACCAACTTCCAACTGGGGGTGGTAAAACTGTCATTTTCTCAGAAATTGCAAGGCGATTCATCGAACAATGGAATAAAAAGGTCTTGATTCTTACCCATCGAATCGAATTGTCTGTTCAAACTTCCAAACAGCTTTCTGCCATTAACGTTGCGAACAAGGTGATTAATTCGGAAGTGAAACTTTTGGACGACCAAGATGAATACCAATGCTTTATTGCCATGGTTGAAACCTTGAACAATCGTTTGAATGAAAACGACAATTTCATCGCTGATGTGGGTCTGGTCATCGTCGATGAAGCGCATTACAACAGTTTTAGAAAAATATTTCAATTTTATGAGGATGCCAATATCCTTGGCGTAACTGCTACTCCACTTAGTTCAAACCGAAATTTACCACTCAAGGA
>JAURNL010000055.1 GCA_030830205.1 Crocinitomicaceae bacterium
GAGTGCAATCGGCGCTTGAATTTTAGAGCTTGCATTGTATTGTTTTCCTCCATGAGTAATCTGAAGTGTATACATTTTTCCTACCTCACCAACCATATTCAATGAGACATATGCACACAAATGTAGATTGACTAATACCTCAACGGGCAAGCCAAATATACTTGCTGCTACTTGCTCAAGACCCGGTGGTAAATCATCTGTACAAATCTTAGTTAAAGTATCTGTTTGAGTTCCATTAAATAATACAACAGTAGCATCATCCACAAAACTGTTAAGGTATGACTGGAAATTTGTACTCGAGTAGACATTGTTACTTTTCGACAATAAGACGATTGCAGGCTGCCCAGTTTCAATACGGCCATCCACTACAAGTTGTTCCTTGTAACCAGGAATTTCTATTTTCACTTCTTTGGTGCAACTCCAAAGCGTTAAGATACCAAGAAAGAGGATAAAGTATTTTAAAATTCGAAGTTCCATGTGACACTAGGTATTATTGGGAATAGAGAGACTTGCTTGACGCTGATGGAGAAATCACCACTCATGAAATCACCGTCATTGTCTACATACAAGAAGAAGGGATTCAAGCGATTATAAACATTATAAATAGAAAACGACCAGTTACTCCTTACCGCTTTTTTTACTTGTATGTCTTGGCCAGTTAATGGATCAGTCTTCACTTTATAAGCCTTCCCGTAGCGGGTAGCACTCAAGTCAAGGCGGTGATAAGGGGCCATCCGCGTTGAGTTGCGAGGGCCGTATTGAAATAACAAATTTTGATCTTGTACATACCAACTAGCGGGTAATGTAAGTGTATTACCCGTCGCGTAAATGAAACTAGCTCCAAAAGTCCAAGTTTCATTAAGTTTATAAGTACCCACAACATTCAAATCATGTCTACGGTCATACTTTGCTGGATAAATATTTCCCTCGTTGATGTCAGGGAAACGGCGTTCGGTCTTAGCCCATGTGTAACCAATCCAACCAGTAAATGCTCCTTCGGTCTTTTTGAGAAAAAACTCCGCACCATATGCCCACCCGTCTCCGTATACCAATAAATTATCGGTATTATCATTGACATTATCGCCAGGCAAGGCTCCTTCTTTGAATTCAATCAGGTTTTTCATGCCTTTATAATACAACTCTACAGACGCTTCATAACGGTCTTTGGAAAAATTACGAAAGTAACCTATTGAAGTCTGAAATCCTTGTTCTGGTTTGGCTTGATCTGTTGTAGGGAACCAAATATCGGTAGGTAAAGAAACGGCACTTAGCGTAACGAGGTGAACGTATTGGTAATTATACGCATACCCCCCTTTAATTGAACTATTATCTGGTAACAAATATCGAAATGAAAAACGTGGCTCTAAACCTTGATAAAATGCAATGATATCGCTACGGTCATATTGCACAAGACTGTCTTGTGTAGAAATACCGTCCCCTTTGATATACCTGTCAAATGGACCTACATGAGCAAATGTACTGTAGCGCAAACCAGCGTTAATGCGCAAAGCTTCATTTACATCGAATTCATCTAGGGCATACAATGCCGTCTCATGGGAATACAAATGCTGAGCGGACCCGGTATTGAAAACTATTGTATCATTTTGAGCAGACAGACTGGTTGGCGTAAAATCATGATAGGTATAAACTCCTCCCCACTTGATACGGTGCTGCGGATTAGGGAAATAGGAGAAGTCAAGTTTTGCCGTATAATCTTTAATACCTGAAGTTAGTGCGACTCGAAACTCGTCCTGAGATGATGCAAACTCGAAATTATAATCAGCATACGAAATGGTCGTGTTTAAAAAAAGTTTGCTCGTAAATAAATGATTCCAACGCAGTGAAGAGACTCCATTTCCCCATGGCATATCCACCCTGAACCCTCCGTTATTATCCTTGAATGAAAAGATATCCTTTCCGTAATAAGCACTCAAGAAAATACGGTCTTTGGCTGAAATTTTATAGTTAAATTTTGCATTGAGATCATAGAAAAAATAACCAGAACCAGCAAAGGGAGATGTATCTGAGATGGCCGCTTTGGTCAAGATATCGATATATGTACGGCGCGCGGAAACCACAAAAGACCCTCTGTCTTTTTGTAGCGGGCCTTCTACGGTCAAACGAGAGGATATTGCGCCAATTCCACCTTTCACCTTTAAGGTTTTGAGATTTCCTTCATTCATATTTACCTCCAAGACCGAGGATAGTCTTCCTCCGTAATTAGCCGGCATACCACCTTTGATAAGGTTTACACTGTTGATTGCATCTGAGTTGAAAACAGAGAAGAATCCAAATAAATGAGCTGCATTATAAACTACACCTTCGTCAAGTAAGACTAAATTTTGGTCAGGACCTCCGCCACGAACATAGAATCCTTGACCACCTTCAGAAACCGATGATACGCCCGGTAATAATTGAAGCGTTTTAACCACATCAACTTCACCCATAAAGGCAGGCAAAGTTTTCACTTGATCCATCTTGAGCTCCATTTGACCTAATTTAGCAGAGGTTACATTTTCAGAACGTTTTCCTGTAACGCGTACATCCTTAGTTTCTTGTATGGCCATTTCAAGTTCAATATTGATGACCAGGTTTTGAAGTAATGAAACTTCACGCAGCACCGTCGAAAATCCGTCACAGCGAAATTCAATCTGATAAGATCCTTGCGGAAGTGTCAGGCTATAAAATCCATAATTATTGACGATAGTGCCTGTTTTCAGTTCTTTGACGAATATTCTCGAGGTGCCAAGGGCTTCTCCACTTCTGGCATCCGTAATATAACCGCTAAGTGTTGCTTTTTTTTGTGCTGAAACATTTACGGAGAAGAAAATTATAAAAAGAGAAAGGAGTATTTTCATAAGGAGCTGTCTTTTGGACAATAGAGTGGTGCAAAGGTAACTCCTCTGTAACAAAAATTAAGGGAAAAGGTTGGCTTTTATCTAGGATTGTAAACGATGTTTGTAAATTTGGACTATGGCAGCAACCTGTTTTTTTTGGCAACACCATCAACATGGTCTTCTACTAGGTATAGGGAATCAAGATAGCTTCATCAATGAAAGTACGCTTCAAGAAACGGAATTTCAAAATTTTTTAGCGCGCAATAGCCATCAATTTATTTTTGGTTTTTTGAGCTTTGACATCAAAAATCACTTTGAAAATCTAACTTCAAATCATCCAGATGAATTGGGTTTTCCGTTAGTCCATTTCTGGGTACCCGAAAGCATTTATATTGTAGAAGATTCTCCGAGACTACTTTGGGGCTCAGCCTGTATTGAAAATCAGAAAGAAGCAGCTTCAATTATAGCTACCTTTCATCGAAAGGAAGTTTCCTTAAATACTTCTTTTGCTCCTAGAACGAGTAAAAGCGACTATTTTGAACACTTTGAACAACTCAAACAGGCCCTACAACGCGGCGATATTTATGAGGTGAATTACTGCCAAGAATTTACAGCGGCACCCTATCAATTAAACAACCCAATCGGACTTTTTGGACGCCTCTATGAAGAAGCAAAGGCGCCACATGCCGCCTATCTTCAAACAGCTGATCATGTCGTGTTGTGTGCGAGTCCTGAAAGATTTTTACAAAAAATTGGATCTCTATTGCGTTCAGAACCCATCAAGGGAACAGCCCCTAGAGGAGTAGATGAGCATAGCGACCAACGAAACGCTCTAGCTCTTGAAAATAACCCCAAAGAAAGATCTGAAAACATCATGATTGTGGACCTAGTGCGCAATGATCTATCTCAAATAGCAATTAAAAATAGTGTGAACGTAGAAGAACTTTGTCAAATCTATAGTTTTGAGACAGTGCACCAAATGATTTCAAAGATCAGTTGCGAATTAAAGCCACAAACAAAGTTTATCGACATCCTCAAATCTTGTTTCCCAATGGGAAGCATGACAGGTGCACCTAAAATTTCAGCGCTCGAGCAGATTGAAGATCATGAGGATTTCAAAAGAGGTCTATATTCTGGGAGCATTGGCCTTATAGAACCAAATGGAGATTTTGACTTCAATGTCGTAATTCGGAGCCTTTTATATAATCGACAAAGGCAATATTTGTCTTGTGCAGTTGGTAGTGCGATAACGATTGGCGCAAACCCAACAGATGAATACAACGAGTGCTTATTAAAAGCGCAAAAACTGATTCATGGACTCCGCTAATCTAATTTCATTTGCTACCGTTCAAGAGGAGTTAAAGCAAGTATTTGCAAATAACCCTGCATCGTGCTACTTAATTGCTACAAGCGGCGGAAAGGACTCCATGTTGCTTTGTGAACTCATGCTTCAAATGGGACTTTCATTTGAAATTATTCATGTTAATTACGGATTGAGAGGAAGCGACAGTGATGCTGACCAACTTTTGGTGGAGAAATTCTGTCAAAAAAATAACATCACGTTTCATTTGAAGCGCAGTGATTTAAAATTGTTGCTAAATCAACAGCCTGGCAACCTGCAGGCTGAAGCCAGAAAGATTAGGTATACTTTTTTTAAAGAGATTCAAAGTCAGCGAGCAGGAAGCCTAGTATGCACGGCCCACCATGCCAATGATCTGGTAGAAACATTCTGGCTACAGTTAGCGAGAGGTGCAGGAATAAAAGGACTCGCAGCGATGAAAATTACTCAAAAAGGCCTGCTCAGGCCGCTCCTATCCTATTCTCGCGAAACCGTCGATTCATTAGCTCGTGAACTGAAGATTTCTTGGCGTGAGGATAGCAGCAATTCCTCTCTCAAATATCGCCGTAACCTATGGCGCAATGAATTACTTCCCTTCTTAAGAAATGAATTACCTCACATTGACAATAGAGTTTTGCTATTACAAAATCAGTTTTCCCGAGAAATTAGTGAGCAGCAACAAATTGTTGAGGAGCAGCTAAGCCAATTGAAAAAAAATCAAAGTATTACTTTATATGAAATTTCTCAATTAACTGTATATCAATTTATTGAATTATTTAAACTTTTTGAAATACCAACACACGTAATTCAAAGATTACCAGCATTATTTAAGGCAGAAAATGGCAAATTTATCGAATGGCAAAAGCCTTATACCCATTTGAAATTCTTTGCTATCAAACACAAAGTTCAGATCCTATTCATGCAAGAAGAGGAACAACAATGGGATGTAACACTTCAAACCATGGCAGATGCTAAAAGTATAAGTGCGTACCATGCAGATTTTGCGATTGATTACCAACAAATCAAAGGAACATTATTTTTCCGTGTTGTTCAACCAGGAGACCGCATAAGGGTAAAAGGAATGAAAGGATCAAAAAAAGTCCTGCAAGTACTTAAAGAAGTTGGTGTTCCAGCACCAATTCGTAAACAACAGTACGTTTTGTGTGATGCACAGCAGGTAATCGCGATTCCTAATATTCAACTAAACGCAAGCGTAAAAGCAAAGGAACAAACGACTCAAATAGCCATACTTCACTTCTCAAAAAAGCAGTAATTTTGAGAATGACTTTACTACCAAAGGACTTTGTTACACGTATTACTAATGATCCGCACGTCCCCAAAGGGCTAATAGAGGCATTAGATACCTCTCCCCCAACTTCAGTCAGACTTCACCCCAATCGCAAATCCAAATTGAGCGCTTTGAAGCCTGTTGCTTGGAATTCAAATGGCATCTACCTTGCAGAAAGACCTGCATATACTTACGACCCGCTTTTTCATGCAGGGGTCTATTATCCGCAAGAGGCGGGCTCCATGTATTTAGAACAAGTACTTAAGCAGCTTGCTCTCCCTGCCAACCCTGTCGTGCTAGATTTAAGTGCTGCGCCAGGAGGTAAAAGCACCCTCATAGCAAGTTTCTTAAACCACAAAGGTGTATTGATTGCAAATGAAATTAATCGCTCAAGAGCACATATACTTAGCGAGAATCTTAGCAAGTGGGGTTACGCTAATGCCCTAGTATGCAATCATAAGCCCAATGAATTAAGAGTCTTGGAAGGGCAAGTGGATGTACTAGTTGTTGATGCACCATGCTCTGGAGAGGGAATGTTTCGCAAAGATCATCAGGCGAGAACCGAATGGAATTTAGGCAATGTACTCACCTGCGAAAGTCGACAATCTGCGATCCTTTCAGAAGCCTGGCCGCTCTTAAAAAATGGCGGCTACCTTATATACTCCACATGCACATTCAACCCTGCCGAAAACGAACTCCAGCTACTTAAATTTCTACACGATCAAAGTGCTGAGCAGATAGCACTTCCTCATTTTGAAGGCATGCAGGAAGACCGTTTTCAAATCGGACACTATTTCTTTCCAAACCAAATAGAAAGCGAAGGGTTTTATATTGCTGCCCTAAAAAAGATAAGTCCAACAAGTCGCAAACAAAAACCCAATAAAGCAACCCTCAATCAACAAATACCTAAAGAACTTGCACCCGTTCTAAAATACGTTAATGAGCTCACTTTTTGGCAAGAAGATGACAAGCTTTACGCTACTACCCCATTTGCTTTTTCCATCTATGAATCCATAAGAGGGCTCAATTTTTTAAAAAAGGGTATACATGTTGCCACAGCGCAAAAAAAATCTTGGACACCGGGCTATGATTTAGTATATAGTCTCTACTCCATCTGGGAGCTGCCCAAAAAACCTGTGGACCTCACAACGGCTCTTCGTATATTGCACGGAGAAAGCCAACAATGGGAGGCTCCAGCAGGTTTTTACCTCGTTACATTTGAAGATCAGGCAATCGCTATGGTCAAGCAAATCGGTCATCGCTTTAATAATCTTCATCCTACGGAATGGCGCATTCGTCACCTACCAAAATAGCAGCTATGGACGCCGAAGAAGCATTTAACAAATTATTCGAATACACGAGTAAACGTGTTCCAATAAATCATGAAGAATGGCAACTTATCAGAAGTCACTACCACCTTCGTAAGTTGAATAAAAAAGACTTCTTTCTCAAAGAAGGTTCACTCAATTTCCAACAAGGTTTTGTTGCAGAAGGGACTCTACGCGTTTTTTATACCGATGCAAAAGGAAATGAACATGTCTTATATTTTGCTTTTTCGGACTGGTGGTAGGTGATCTTTCAGCTTTTCATTTTGATGAGGCTGCAACGCTCAATGTTCAAGCACTAGAGGAAAGTTACATTCTTGAAATTTCTAAAGATGACCTGGAGTTTCTTTTTGAAAAAATCCCTGCCCTGGAGCGGCTATTTAGGGTAATGGCTCAACGCACGCTTGCAGTTTTACAAAAACGATTCCTCATGACCGTTTCAGCCCATGCAGAAGAACGATATTTAGAACTGTTGCAAAGACACCCCGGCATTGAACAACTTGTTGCTCAACACCAGATTGCATCATACTTGGGTATATTACCTGAAAGCCTGAGTAGAATGAAAAAAAAACTTTATGTATCTTCGCCAAACAAAAAATAAATCATGACACAATTTAAACGTTTTACGCTCGCACTATTCTTATTTGTTGGGCTTTTTGTCCGTGCCGATGAAGGCATGTGGTTTTTGATGTTTATCGACCGTCTTAACCATCGCGACATGCAAAAAATGGGTCTTCAGCTTACAGCCGAAGAAATATACAGTATCAACAAATCCTCATTAAAAGATGCTGTCGTTCAATTCAATGGCGGCTGCACCGCTGAGCTTATCTCCAAAGATGGCTTACTCTTAACGAACCACCACTGCGGGTATGATGCAATTGCAGAGTTGTCCACTCCTGAAAATGACTACCTTACAAATGGTTTTTGGGCTGCTGACCGTAGCCAAGAACTTAAACCAAAGTCTCTTTACGTGCGCTTTTTTGTTCGTATGGATGACTGCACAAAACGCATCATGTCGAAATTCTCAGACAACATGTCTGAAGCTGAGCGCAATGAGATAATCGGAAAGGAAATTGCTCTTATTGAAAAGGAAAATAGCGAAGGCGGCAAATATGTAGTATCTGTTCGCTCTTTCTTTCAAGGCAATGAATTTTACTATTTTGTATACCAAGA
>JAURNL010000056.1 GCA_030830205.1 Crocinitomicaceae bacterium
AAGTAAAATTCCCGATGCTTTAGTCGTAGCCTCTATGGTCTTATTTAGTCCTGAACCTGTCATTAAGCGGGTCTCAACTGCAAAATCACCTTCATCTAAAGAAGGAATAAATTCAGCCCCTAATTGAGAAAAAAGTAGAATTGAAACCGAAAACAGCACCAAAGTACCGGTTAAAACCCATCTGTTTTTACGAATAACATGACTAAGAAGTGGTGTGTATCGTTTTTGTATGGCTTGAATAATTTTATCCGATACACTGGTATTCGTTTTCATTTTCTTAGCTAAAACTAAGGAGGACATCATTGGAACATAGGTCAATGAAAGTAGCAGCGCTCCGAAAATGGCAAAAATAACTGTCTGAGCCATTGGTTTGAACATCTTACCTTCTATGCCTACCAATGCTAGAATCGGTAAATAAACAACCAAGATGATGATTTGCCCAAAAACAGCACTTTTGCTGAACTTTGCAGCAGAGGCATACACGTGCTGATTCATTTCTGTTTGGCTAAGAAGCTTCTCTCTACGAAGCTGCAGTAAATGGAGTGTAGATTCGACGATGATCACTGCGCCATCGACAATTAGACCAAAATCAAGGGCTCCCAATGACATGAGGTTACCAGAAACGCCAAAAATATTCATTAACGATACCGCAAAAAGCATGGCCAATGGAATTACTGATGCCACAATCAGCCCTGCTCTTAAGTTCCCAAGTAATAAGACAAGAACAAAAATGACAATTAATGCGCCTTCTAAGAGGTTTGAACTAACTGTATGAATTGCCCTGTCTACGAGATTGGTACGATCCAAATACACCTCTAAGGTAACCCCTTCAGGTAGCGTCTTTTCAATTTGAGCCATTCGCTGCTTCACCAATGAAATTACCTCAGAAGAATTAGCTCCTTTAAGCATCAACACAATTCCTCCAACAGCTTCCCCTTCATCATTATACGTAAGTGCTCCATAGCGCACTTGAGCTCCATATTTAACAAGGGCAATATCCCGGATATAAACTGGTGTTTCAGCACTCGGATGTTGTATTTGAATATTTTCAATGTCTGATAATTGACCAACCAAACCTTCGGTCCTTATGTAAGTGGTCATGTTGTGTCGCTCTATATAGGCCCCACCTGTATTTGCATTATTTTTTGAAACTGCATTGAAAACCTCATCTAGGGTGATTTGATGAGCTTTTAACAAAAGTGGGTCAATAGCAATCTCATATGTTTTGAGCTCACCGCCAAAGCCACTAACGTCTGCAACACCCTTAACACCAAGTAATTGACGTCGAATAACCCAATCTTGAATACTCCGAAGATCAGCGGGGCTAAATTTGTTTACATATTCGTTTTTAGCACGAAGGGTATATTGATAGATTTCACCTAATCCGGTACTAAGAGGTGCCATCGAAGGTTCGCCAAAGCCTTCTGGGATGTTGTTTTTGGCTTCTGAAAGCCGCTCCTGAACTTGCTGTCTTGCCCAATATATATCAGTATCTTCGGTAAATACAATTGTAACTACACTAAGTCCAAAGCGACTAAAAGAACGGATCTCTTCAATCCCTGGAATTGTTGCCATTGTTTGCTCCACGGGAAAGGTAACAAAACGTTCTATATCTAGCGCACTTGAAGATGGAGCGCTTGTTACGACCTGTACCTGATTATTGGTAATATCAGGAACAGCATCTATAGGTAATTTGGTTAGAGAAAAAAGCCCCCAAATAATAAGGCCAAGGGTCAAAACAGCAACAATTAGTTTGTTGTGAATCGACCAAAAAATGATTCGATTTAACATAAAAACTCAATTAGGAAGTAAAACTTAATAGACTTAAGCTAAACTAATTGAGGAGGGTGCCAGAATTCAAACAGGTCATTAACTGAGACCGAAGTTGGCGCAGATAAAATTTGTCTTCTAGATAAATCAATAAATGCCTTTGGAATGGAAATATGTGGACTGTTTAAAGGCATGAAAAGGGTAATCAGGGCATTTGATTGAACGGATTTAAATGGAAGTTCCCGATGCTCTTGTTGACTCTCATTGACTTGTTGTAAATAGTGTTCTTGAACAAAATTCCAGAATCCATCTTGTTTTTTTTCTTGTTTGAACTGCGCATAGTGCTCGAAAAGAGCATCGAGTTTAAAAAATTCCAAACCCAACCACTTTGGTGCCAAAGAGAGCAAACTGAAGTAAATCGCCAATACCAAGCTGATTAAGCGCATGTAACAAAGTTAAGGAAAAGAATGCTTATTTTCGCTTGAAACGTCCCCTTATGAAATTATTCTTTATCTCCATCCTTTTTCTACTTCATCATTTTTCCTATTTAGCTCAAGATCATAGTGGTTCTTGTGCTGCAAGAAAATCAAATCGAGTATGGAATACGAAGAGTGCAACCCTGACCGAAACTGAAATTTCAGAAACTGAAAAATATGATGTGCATTTCTATAATCTAGACCTACACATGAATAATGTTTCTACCTACCTTGATGGCAGTGTAGAAATTCATGCTACGGCTAACATTGACTTAGATTCGGCCTTATTTGAATTATTTGAAAGCCTCTTGATCAGTGAAATAAAAGTTAATGGTTTATTGGTCAACTATTCACGAATATCTAATAAAATTAGGGTGCCTGTTAATGCACTTGCCATGTCAAGTTTTATTATCAAAGTGAATTATTCAGGAACACCTCCAACTGCACAGACCAACCCCTTGGGTGGAAGTGGCCTAACTGCAGGTAGTTCACCCAGTTGGGGTAACAAGGTTGTGTGGTCTTTATCAGAACCTTTTTCTGCTTACGAATGGTTTGCTGTAAAACAAAGTCTGACAGATAAAGCAGATTCCTGTGCTGTTGCCATTACTGTACCGGACAGTTGTAAAGCTGGCTCGAATGGTATATTAGAACAAGTGGTACCCTTAGGAAATGGATTTACTCGTTATCAATGGAGACACAAACACCCTATCGATTATTATCTTATATCGGTCGCAGTTGCCAAATATGTAGAGTACAACATCTTTGCCAATCCGATCGGTAGCACAAATCCAGTACTAATTCAAAACTATATCTACGACAATCCTGCTACCTTACCTTATTTTATTGATGAAATCAATGAAACGGCTGCTTTCCTAGAGCTTTTTACCACACAATTTGGCCCCTACCCTTTTGCTAATGAAAAATACGGTCACTGTATGGCCCCGATTTCTGGCGGCATGGAACATCAGACCATGACAACCCAGGGCTTTTTTGAAAAAACACTCACTGCCCATGAACTTGCTCATCAATGGTGGGGCAACCATGTTACATGTGCTTCGTGGTGCGATATCTGGCTTAACGAAGGGTTTGCATCCTACAGCGAATACCTCATGCTTGCCGATCTGTATACTGGACAGCAGGCCAATCATATGGCACAGGTGCACCAGAGTGTCATGAACCAACCAGGAGGTAGCGTATGGGTCCTTGATTCTTTAAATGAAGCACGAATTTTTAGTGGTCGCCTTACCTATGATAAGGGTGCGGGCATCATTCACACATTGCGCTACATAATTCAAAATGATAGTTTATTTTTTAGTGCATTAAAAGACTTTCAAAACACCTATGCAAATAGTACAGCAACAGGCTTAGACTTTAAAAATCATGTCGCTAACTTTTGTAATATCGATTTGGATGCTTTTTTTGAAGAATGGTATTTTGGTGAAGGCTTTCCTACGTATGAGGTTCGCTATAACCAAGTTGGTAATGACTTGTTATTACAAATCAAGCACACCAGCTCGATGCCAACTATTACCCCAATCTTCACCAACCCTATTTCGCTTAGGCTTTTTCGTCAAGGGCTACCGGACACCATTATTCGTTTCACTATCACAAGTAATGCTGACCTTTTTAACATTACGAATTTTGGAATTTTACAAGGTACGATTGGAATCGATCCAGGTAATTGGGTCATCAATGGGAACGCAGGTGTATTTGAAGACAATACTTTGAGTGCTATTTCATACAACGCTCCAAGCCAGCAAAACCTTCTACTGATTCCAAATCCTACCCAAGATTTTCTAAGCATTAAAGGAGTTGATGGTTCCGTTTCATACGAAATATACAATGCCAACGGCCGAGTCATTAAAATGGGCAGAGTTGACAAGCAAGAACGCATAGATGTCCGCGACCTTCAGGCAGGATCTTATGTAGTCAAGCTTTTAATCGATAATCAACAACATCAATTCAAGATTGTAACAATAAGATAAGTTAATCGTCGTTAATCATAAAGAAATATTAAAACATGAAAGCAATTATTTTTAGCATTGTAACACTGGCCTTTTTGCATGTAAATGCACAAATCAAGATCGAGGGCATTTACTTACAGAATGGAGCCTTTTTTGGCGCTAACCAAGGTAGTCTAGCAGATTTCCAAACCCTAGCCCCTCAATCTGTTTTATTGCAACAAGACCTGAGCGCATATCAAACTTACAGCGGTATGAATTTTAATCTACCAGGCCAATCACAGTCACTCAGTCTTGGACTTCGAATGGCAAAACTTCCAAAAGCAACGCTTCGTTTAGGACTCATGCATACCAATCAACGCAATACCCTAACAACTGGTGGTTCCTATTCTGAAACTTTTCGAATTGATACCCTTACAAGTTCCCAAACTGGTGAGCAATTTTTTGTTGACTCATTCAGCACGCATAGCTATAACGCCAGATATTCACAGGAACAAGTCCGACTTGATGCCTCTTTATTGTTTCGTTACAATGCAAACAAACGCTGGAGTTTTTACGGTGGAATCGGTGCGAATTTTGGATTGAGCTATAATTCCGTTACGGAAATCCAGCAATATGTTTCTCCATATGGCGACTCCTATGGCTTAAGTATGTTTTATGACCTCTTTTATGACAATGGAGATTACGAACAAGAAATCTTTGAAAACAAAGGCGGTTTTGGATTTGGACTGTATGCTCCTCTTGGTATTGATTTTCAGGTAGGAAAAAAGCGTGAATTTTGGATGCCTATACATCTATACATGGAATTAAGACCAGGTTTTAACATCAATCAAATTTCAGGATTGGGAACCAACTTTAACGCAGGTAATTTTTCAAATGTTGGCTTGCGTTTCCAAATTAAGTAGTTCATAAGTAATCTAAATAAGGAGCCGGGAATTTTTTCTCGGCTTTTTTTGTGTCAGTAACAAACTAAAAGGTAAATTTGTGCCGCAAAACAAACCAATCTATGTAACATTTGTTACAAGGTTCTAAAATAGCACAATGGAAACATCCACAAGCGCCAATTACCTGCCATTACTGATGCAAGTTGCCGTAGCTGCAGGCTTTGTCATTTTCACATTGTTTGTTACACACAAACTCACGCCAAGAATCAAATCAACAAAAAAAGACGACAACTTCGAATGCGGAATTGATGCGCAGGGCAATGCACGTTTCCCTGTATCGATAAGATATTTTATGACTGCCATCCTCTTTGTATTATTTGACGTGGAGGTTATTTTCTTCTACCCTTATGCTGTTAATTTTTACGAATTAAAGGCTGAAGGGCTGCTAGCAGTTATCATGTTTGTCGGTTTTTTCTTGACCGGTTTTTACTACATCTATAAAAAAGGAGCATTAGAATGGGAAAAATAGAAGAACTCGAGACCATCAATGGGGAGGGTTATCAACTCACTACCCTAGACAAAGCCATCGCGCTTGCACGTGCCAACTCTGTTTGGCCTTTGCCATTTGCGACCTCATGTTGCGGTATTGAATTCATGGCTACCATGGGAAGCGCTTACGATCTTTCGCGTTTTGGGATGGAACGCATGTCATTCACACCTCGACAAGCTGATTTATTAATTGTAGCTGGAACAATTTCAAAAAAACTGGGTCCTGTACTTAAGCGGGTCTACGAACAGATGGCAGAACCAAAATGGGTGTTGTCTGTTGGTGCTTGCGCTTGTTCAGGCGGAATATTTGATACTTATTCGGTTTTACAAGGTATTGACCGCATCATTCCAGTTGATGTATACGTTCCCGGTTGCCCTCCGCGACCTGAGCAAATTATTGAAGGTGTTATGAACATTCATGAGCTTGTCAAAAAAGAATCTAATCGCCGTCGCTACTCCGATGAATATAAGCACCTAATGAGCTCTTATCAAATAGAAATTGAACAACATGGAGATGCAAAATAATCAAGATTTTCTTGCCGCAATACAGGCCCAATTTGGAGCAGATGTACTTGCCCATGACATTGCTTTTGATATACTTAATATTGAAATCACACCATCTCAAATTCACGTGGTCATAGAATGGTTGCAACAGCACCCTACCCTGAGCGTGAACTACCTTACTAATATTGCCGGTATACATTATCCTGAGTCAGCCGGACGTGAATTTGCTGTTGTCTACCAGCTCCATTCTTGGAAAAACAATATTCGATTGCGTATCAAAGGATATCTTCCAAAAGAGAACTTACACATTGCAACGGTAACCGATTTATTCGCTGGTGCTAACTGGATGGAGCGAGAAACATACGATTTCTTTGGGATTTGCTTTGATGGACATCCGGATTTGCGTCGCATTCTCAATATGGAAGATATGGATTATTTCCCCATGCGCAAAGAATACGTCCTGGAAGATGCAACTCGCGAAGATAAAGACGACAGATTTTTTGGACGCAATAACAACGAACTATGAGCCAAGAACTAAAAGACATAGCGCAAAATGCTGACCCAGCAAACGTTGCCACTATTAACTTTGGTCCAACCCACCCCTCGACCCACGGAATTTTTCAAAACATCCTTAAGGTTGATGGCGAAAAAATAATTTCCTCCGAACAAACTGTTGGATATATTCATCGCGCATTCGAAAAATTGGCCGAACGTCGTCCTTACAACCAAATTACGCCCATCACCGATCGACTCAATTATTGTTCTTCTCCAATCAATAACATCGGTTGGGAAATGACCGTTGAAAAACTTATTGGCGTTGATATCCCAAAGCGTGTCCAATACATGCGCGTTATTATCATGGAGCTTGCGCGTATTGCCGACCACCTCATTTGTAATTCTGTAATTGGTGTCGATGCTGGAGCACTTACATCTTTCTTCTATCCATTTTCAGAACGAGAAAAAATTTACGAATTATACGAAGAACTGAGTGGAGCTCGTCTCACCACCAACATGGGGAGAATTGGTGGGTTCGAGCGCGATTTTACACCGGTTTTTCACCAAAAACTCAAATCCTTTCTCAAGACTTTCCCTAAAGCCTTTGAAGAGTTTGACAGTATGTTGGCTCGAAATCGTATTTTCATGGATCGCACCAAAGGTGCGGGGCCTATATCTGCAGAACGCGCATTATCTTATTCTTTTTCCGGACCGAACTTACGTGCCGCTGGAGTAGATTACGATGTGCGTGCCATGAACCCCTACTCTTCCTACGAAGATTTTGACTTCATCATTCCTGTTGGTGTAAATGGAGATACCTACGACCGTTTCATGGTTCGTCAAGAAGAGATTCGCCAAAGTCTACGTATCATTGAGCAAGCGTATCAAAATCTACCAGAAGGTGATTACAAAGCCGACCTTCCTGATTTCTATCTTCCTCCAAAAGCTGATGTATACAATAATATGGAAGCGCTCATCTACCATTTCAAAATTGTCATGGGCGAAACAGAACTTCCTGTTGGTGAAGTATACCATGCTGTGGAAGGTGGCAACGGTGAACTTGGATATTATCTTATCTCTGATGGTGGCCGCACACCATACCGCCTTCAATTCAGAAGACCTTGTTTTATTTATTATCAAGCATATCCAGAAATGATCAAAGGAATGCCGATTTCAGACGCAGTTCTGACACTCAGCAGCATCAATGTCATCGCTGGAGAACTAGACGCCTAATATGAAAGCAGATCACCCACAAGCAGTCAACGAAGCGCCAATAGATTTCAGCGCTCACACGATGGCAGAAATCAATCGCGTAATTGGTCTTTTTCCGGAAGGCAAACAAAAAAGCGCTATCCTCCGCATACTACATTTTGTTCAAGATGAATTTGGATGGGTAAGTGTTGGTGCCATGAATCGGGTAGCCCAGATCCTAGCGATAGAACCTATTGAAGTCTACGAAGTAGCTACATTCTACACCATGTTTCACCTCGATCCAGTAGGAAAAAATGTTCTTGAAGTATGTCGGACCGGACCATGCCAACTTGTTGGTTCCGATGATCTTATTTCCTACATTGAAGAAAAATTAGACATCAAAGTGGGCGAAACCACCAAAGACGGTATGTTCACGCTCAAAACTGTGGAATGCTTGGGAGCTTGTGGTTATGGACCAATGCTTATGTGTAAATATCAATTTTACGAGCGCCTCAATAAAGAAAAAGTGAACGAAATGCTCGACGCAATGCGCGCGGCTTCTAATTCTTAAGTCTATGTCAAGAAAATTACTCATAGAACACGCAGAAGTTCCAGGAATAGCATCCTTTGAAACCTACCGCAAACATGGCGGTTACGCTTCAGTTGAAAAGGCACTCAAAACGATGAGTCCAGATGAAGTGGTTGATGAGGTAAAAAAATCTGGCTTGCGAGGACGCGGAGGTGCAGGTTTTCCTACCGGTATGAAATGGTCCTTTTTGGCAAAACCAGAAGGTGTCGAACGCCACTTAGTATGCAACGCCGACGAATCTGAGCCCGGTACCTTTAAAGACCGGTACTTAATGGAGAAGTTACCACACCTACTTATAGAGGGAATGATTACTTCCAGCTATGCTTTAGGGGCTCGCAGATCTTATATTTACATCCGTGGTGAATTCATGTACGTTCTTCGCATATTAGAAAAAGCGATTGCCGAAGCCTATGCCAACGGAATGCTTGGTAAAAACATCCTCGGTTCTGGTTACGACCTCGATCTTGTGGTCACACCTGGTGGAGGAGCCTACATCTGTGGAGAGGAGACAGCTCTTCTTGAGTCTTTGGAAGGGAAACGCGGTAATCCAAGAATGAAACCACCATTTCCTGCAGTTAAAGGTCTTTGGGGAAATCCAACAGTTGTCAATAATGTTGAATCTATTGCGGCGGTGGTACCAATCGTTAATGAAGGAGGCGAAGCATATGCTCAAATTGGTATAGAACGCTCAACAGGCACCAAACTCATTTCAGCAAGTGGAAACCTTGTACGTCCGGGTGTATATGAGATAGAACTCGGATTGTCTGTGGAAGAATTTATCTATGGAGACGATTACTGCCGAGGCATTGCCAATGGTAAAAAGCTCAAAGCATGTATTCCAGGAGGTTCTTCAGTACCTATTTTACCACACTATCTGGTTACCAAAACAGCTGCCGGTACAGACCGTCTCATGACCTATGAAAGTTTAGCAGATGGAGGTTTTGCAAGTGGCTCAATGTTAGGTTCTGGCGGATTTATCGTCTTTGACGAAGATCAGTGTATTGTTCGTAACACGTGGAATTTTGCTCGTTTTTACGCCCATGAATCTTGTGGTCAGTGCTCACCTTGTAGAGAAGGCACAGGTTGGATGGAAAAGGTCTTATTCCGACTTGAACACGGTATGGGTACACTCGAAGACATTAGCCTGCTCGAAGAAATCAATAAAAAAATAGAAGGTAATACCATTTGTCCGCTTGGTGATGCGGCTGCTTGGCCAGTTGCGGCTGCTATTCGTCATTTTAGAGATGAGTTTGAATGGCACGTTAATTCGCCTCAGGAAGCACAGAAAAGAAATTATGGTTTAATCCAAGCCCCGCTTGAAGCATAGTCCTATGATAAAAGTAACAATTGACGACGTCGAAATTGAAGTAGCTCCGGGAACTACTATTCTCAACGCTGCACGGCAAGCTGGTGGAGAACTCGTACCTCCAGCTATGTGTTATTACAGTAAATTACCTGGCACGGGTGGTAAATGCCGTACTTGCTTAGTTGAAGTCGCTGCAGGATCAACTGCTGATCCTAGACCAATGCCTAAGCTAGTTGCATCTTGTTCTACTCCGGTAATGGATGGCATGATTGTCAAGAATAAAACATCTGAACGCGTACAAACCAATAGAGGTGGTGTTGTTGAGTTTCTGCTTGTCAATCACCCCTTAGACTGTCCAGTTTGCGACCAAGCAGGAGAATGCCATCTCCAAGATTTGGGCTATGAACATGGCTCGGCAAAAACGCGCTACCGCGAAGAACGACGCACCTTTAGTCCAATTGATATAGGCAACAAGATTAAGTTACACATGAATCGCTGTATCCTATGTTACCGCTGTGTCCATGTGGCCAATCAACTTACAGAAAAGCGCGTACATGGTGTATTGCACCGAGGTGAACATGCTGAAATCTCGACCTATATTGAGAATGCCATTGATAATGACTTCTCTGGCAACATGATAGATGTTTGCCCCGTTGGAGCGCTTACAGATAAAACTTTTCGCTTTAAATCTCGCGTTTGGTTCTTAAAACCTTATGAGGCCGAATGCGCTTGTGACAAATGCTCGGGAAAAGCCGTAGTTTGGATGTTCGGAAATGAAATCTTCAGAGTAACAGCCAGAAAAGATAAATATGGTGAAGTAGAAACCATAGACGACAAAACAGCATGGATTTGTAACGATTGTCGTTTTGACAAAAAAGACCCAAGCAAATGGAATCTTATTGGTCCACGAAAAATAGACCGTCATTCGGTTATTTCTCAAGGAAAATATGCCACCAAAAACGACAACAACCCCAAACTCCTTAGCTAATGGATACCGCGTTGCTCATCGAAAAATCTATACTCGTCATTTTGCTTTTCCTGGTGTCTCTAGGAGCAGCAGCTTATATGACCTATTTTGAAAGGAAACTAGCCGCATGGATCCAAGACCGAGTAGGTCCAGACCGCGCAGGCCCTTTTGGAATTCTACAACCTATCGCCGATGGTGTAAAAATGTTCCTCAAAGAAGATTTTATTCCTGCAAAAGCCGATAAATGGTTGTTTATTATTGGCCCAGGTATTGCCATGTTCACTGCACTCATTACAAGTGCTGTAATCCCTTGGGGACCAAAACTTCATCTATTTGGAAGAGATATTGTTTTACAAGTTGCCGACATTAATATTGGTATTCTCTATGTTTTTGGGGTTATCTCAATAGGGGTCTATGGAATCATGATTGGTGGCTGGGCATCAAATAATAAGTATTCGCTTTATGGTGCCATTCGAGCAAGCTCTCAAATGATCTCCTATGAATTGGCTATGGGTGTTTCTGCTATTACCATTGTATTGTTATCTGGGTCCTTAAGTCTAGAGGCAATTGTTGAAGGTCAAAAAGGAATATGGAATGTTGTATACCAACCTTTGGCATTCCTGATCTTCTTTATTTGTTCATTAGCTGAGCTCAACCGTGCACCCTTTGATTTGCCAGAGTGTGAATCAGAATTAGTTGGTGGATATCATACGGAATATAGTTCCATGAAACTTGGATTATATCTTTTTGCAGAGTACACTTCCATGTTTGTCTCATCTGCGATTATGGCCATTCTGTTTTTTGGAGGTTACAATTTCCCAGGAATGAGTCATTTCAGTGGCAATACCTTGGCAGTCCTTGGTATCCTTGCATTTGCGGTCAAAATCTTTTTGTTCATTTTCGTCATCATGTGGATTAGATGGACTATTCCACGTTTCCGTTTTGACCAACTCATGCACTTGGGTTGGAAAACGCTGTTACCCCTCTCACTGATCAATCTTTTGGTGACTGGCTTAGTAATTGCATTTAAAAATGGCTGGTTCTAAATCAAGTATATACAATGGAAAGCTTAACCAATCGTAAAAAAGTAGTTTCAGACAAGCCAATGACACTCTGGGAGAAGATTTATCTCCCAGCAATCATTAGCGGTATGCTGACAACACTGCGTCATATGTTTCGCAAACGGAAAACTATTAAATATCCAGAAGAAATTCGAGAATTTGCACCAGTTTACAGAGGTCAGCATGTCTTAAAAAGAGACGAACAAGGTAGAGAGAATTGTACTGCCTGTGGTCTATGTGCAGTTGCATGCCCTGCAGAAGCAATCACCATGACAGCAGCTGAGCGTGAACGTGGCGAGGAGCACCTTTACCGCGAGGAAAAATATGCTGCAACTTATGAAATCAATATGTTGCGTTGTATTTTCT
>JAURNL010000057.1 GCA_030830205.1 Crocinitomicaceae bacterium
GTGAGGTTACGCATCAATTTTTGCATATTTTGCATTTTTCTCGATGAATTCGCGTCGAGGTGGAACGTCGTCTCCCATCAGCATAGAAAATATTTGATCACATTCAGCAGCGTTTTCTATGGTCACCTGACGGAGGGTGCGGCTTTCTGGATTCATGGTGGTTTCCCAAAGTTGCTCGGCATTCATCTCTCCAAGACCCTTATAGCGTTGAACATTTACAGAAGATTCACTACCTCCGCCTTTCAATTCTTGAATAAGACGATCTCGCTGGTCTTCATTCCAAGCATATTCTGACTTAGTACCTTTTTTCACTTGATAGAGCGGTGGAGTAGCAATATAAACATAACCTTTCTCAATTAGCTCTTTCATGTAGCGGAAAAGGAATGTTAATATCAGTGTCTCAATATGTGAGCCATCTACATCGGCATCACACATGATAATGATTTTGTGATAACGTAGTTTTTCTAGGTTAAGCGCTTTGGAATCTTCCTCAGTACCAATCCGAACGCCTAATGCAGTATAGATATTTTTTATCTCTTCGTTTTCAAATATTTTGTGCTGCATGGCTTTTTCCACATTCAAGATTTTACCTCTCAGCGGCATAATGGCTTGAAAATGGCGGTCGCGCCCTTGTTTTGCTGTTCCACCTGCGGAATCACCCTCGACAAAGTATACCTCACATGCAGCAGGGTCTTTTTCTGAGCAGTCAGCTAATTTTCCTGGCAAACCAGAACCTGTAAGTACATTTTTACGCTGTACCATTTCGCGCGCTTTACGAGCTGCATGGCGCGCACGTGCGGCTAAGATTACTTTCTCTACAATTAACTTCGCCTCAGCAGGATGCTCCTCTAAGTAAGCCGAAAGCATTTCAGAAACAGACTGACTTACTGGTGCAGTTACTTCACGGTTACCAAGTTTTGTTTTTGTCTGACCTTCAAATTGAGGTTCTTGTACCTTCACGGAAACAACAGCTGTTAGGCCTTCTCGGAAATCATCGCCGTCAATTTCGATTTTTTCTTTTGCTAAGATGCCTGAATCTGTGGCATATTTTTTAAGCGTGTTGGTAAGACCTCGACGAAAACCTGATAAATGCGTTCCTCCTTCGTGGGTATTTATGTTATTGACGTAAGCCTGAATATTTTCAGTGTAAGAAGTATTATAGGTCAATGCTACTTCTACTGGAATGCCCTCACGTTCTCCTTCGAAATAAATAACGTCAGTAATGAGCGCCTCTCGGTTGCGATCAAGGTATGAAGCAAATTCCTTTAACCCGCCCTCTGAATAATAAGTGGTGCATGGATGCGTTCCATTTTCGTCAACCTGACGTTTGTCAGTTAAGGTAATCGTAATTCCTTTGTTCAAAAACGCCAATTCACGCATACGTGCCGCAAGCGTATCAAAATTGTATTCTGTAGATTCAAAAATGGTGTTATCTGGAGTGAATGTTACTTCTGTTCCATTTTCTTCTGATTCACCAACAACCTTAACATCATATAAAGGTTTACCAATTTTGTATTCTTGTTGGAATATTTTCCCTTCGCGTCTAACAGTAGCTTTTAGATGAATAGAAAGTGCGTTTACACAGGAAACACCTACCCCGTGCAAACCACCAGAGACTTTATAAGTGTCTTTGTCAAATTTACCACCGGCGTGTAATACGGTCATAACGACTTCAAGAGCCGATTTCTTCTCTTTGGTATGCATTGCGGTTGGTATACCCCGACCATTATCCTTGACCGTAATTGAATTATCTTCGTTGATAAAGACGTTGATGTGGTTGCAATATCCGGCTAATGCTTCATCTATGGAATTGTCTACAACCTCGTAAACAAGGTGATGAAGACCTTTGACTCCAACATCACCAATATACATTGCGGGGCGTTTTCTTACCGCTTCTAATCCTTCTAATACCTGAATATTATCTGCCGAATAATTGTCTCTTTTTTCGTCTTCAGCCATGTTGCTATAGTTTGTTGATAGTGTTAAATTTCGTGTAAACAAAAATAAAAAAAAGCACCTCTTATTAGGTGCTTCTTTAGGGCCTGTAAGGCTTAACTTATCAACAAAATTTCAACGATTTGAACTATTTTTCTATCCAGGCAATAATACTAGGGTCGTTCGGTAAAACACGAGGCGAAATAACCTTTGCAAGTTCTCCATTTTCATCGATGAGGTACTTCTGAAAGTTCCACTCTACTTTGGAGTCTTCCTTACCATTTTTGCTTTTTTGGGTCAGGAATTGATAGACTGGATGCATATCTTTGCCCTTTACCGAAATTTTAGACATCATGGGAAAGCTTACTCCGTAATTAAGCTGACAAAATTGGGCAATTTCTTTATCCGATCCAGGTTCTTGAGAAAGAAAGTCATTGGCCGGAAAACCAACAATGATGAAATTTTTCGACTTATACTTGGTGTATAACGCTTCTAGCTGCTCATATTGGGGAGTTAATCCGCACTTTGAAGCTGTATTAACAATCATGATTTTTTTACCTTTTAGAGCGGCAAAATCAAAGTTATTACCATTAATGTCTTTGACTTTAAATTGATAAATTGTATTTGTTTCAGCGGGCACTAAACTCATGAGTAGAATACTTAAGAATAATAAAATTGTTTTCATAAACGTTTATTATTTCAAACACTTTGTTTTGAAGATAGTTCAAAATGGAACAAATATTTAATTATTACGAATAAGTACACATGCGCATTTTGGTTGTACTCATACTTGTTTTAAATACCTTAGGTATCTGGTCTCAAAAAATGACGGGCTTTTGGCAAGGCATGTTATTCTCACCAAACGATGAATCGGTGATGATTCCAGTATACCTAGATATTTTTGTGACAAATGGGTTAATTGATGGCAAAATCAGATTGGAAAATAAAGAAGGTGCATGTATTTACCCTGTTATCGGAAAATATCAGAATCAAGAAATGCAATTAGTTACAATGAAAGCATCTTGGTACTATCTACCCGAATTTGCACTCACCCCTTACACTTATCAATTGCAATACAATCCGCAAAACGGATATTTGGAAGGCGCAACAGATAAAGGAGATTATCGCTTCATTGCCTATCAAAGCAAAGGTGAAATATCGAAAAACAAAACGCCCTATTTACCCAAAGAATGGCTTCTACGCTTCAGTCAAGAGTTAGCAGACGGCATTTCTGCACCTGAAATCAGGAAAAAGGAATTGCAAAACTTTGCTTTTCAACCCATATATTTTGATTACGACCAAGCAATCATTAGACCTGAATTTGAGGAGTATTTAAAAGAATTAATCCGAATGGTCAAGAGTCATTCAGATCTGCGCATAGAAATAACAGGACATACTGACAGTGACGGTTCTGATAACTACAATTTAAACCTATCCAAAAGGAGAAGTGAGGCACTATTACTCTTTTTTGAGCAAAATGGCCTTGCCAAAGATAGAGTTGTAATGAAGTACAAAGGCGAAAAAGAACCAATCGACCAAAGCCAAACCCCACTGGGGAAACAGCGCAATAGGCGCGTGGACTTTCGATTTATTTAGCCTAAGAAATTTTCAAGTCTTAACCCAAAGTAATTAAAGTCCGTTGAGCTTTTCCTCGAGAATTGCGATTTTTTGCAATGCATCTGCTTCTTTTTTACGTTCATTGGCAACGACAGCTTCTGGCGCTCCGGCCATGAATTTTTCGTTTTGTAATTTTGAATGAACGCTTTTCAAGAACCCTCTGGTGTATTGCAATTCATCTTCAAGTTTCTTCTTCTCTGCTTCAAGGTCCATTTGCTCACCAAAAGGCACGAAAAACTCAATGCCATCTACTATGAAGCTATTTGATTGAGCCACTTTTTCTTGAACATAACCTAATGCCGACAAATTACCCATTTTTACGATAACGCTGTCCGCTTCATTTGCTCGACTCGCAGCAGCTTTGATGTAGAGTTCTAGCGGAATTTTTGTGGCGATATTGTTTTGCTTGCGAATATTTCTCAATTGGGTAATCACCTTTTCGTTAAAAGCAAATTGTGCAAGTGGTTCGTTAGCTACTTCTTTAGCCTCTGGCCAAGCGGCAATAACGATGTCGTCTCCAGATTCTCTCTCCCGTAACGCATGGTAAAGTTCTTCTGCCACAAACGGTGTAAAAGGATGCATAATCTTAAGGATCCGCTCAAAGAAATCAAGTGTATGCTCAAGTGTTAGGCTATCGATAGGCTGTTGATAACCAGGCTTGATCATTTCCAAGTACCAAGAACAGAAGTCGTCCCAGACTAGTTTATAGGTTGACATAAGCGCATCAGAGATGCGGAATTTATCAAAGTTATCGTTGATTTCACCTAGGACTTGTGCAAAACGGTTATCAAACCAGTTAATAGCAACCTTACTCGACTGGGGTTGTTCCATTTTTTTCACTTCCCATGAAGACACCAAACGGTATGCATTCCAAATTTTATTGGTGAAATTCCTACCCTGTTCGCACTGTGAGCTATCAAATGGAAGGTCATTTCCTGCAGGTGAGGAAATAAGGATTCCTACGCGGACACCATCGGCGCCAAATTGATTAATAAGGTCAATAGGGTCAGGAGAATTGCCTAGTGATTTGGACATTTTTCTACCTAGTTTATCGCGTACAATACCCGTGTAATAAACATTTTTAAAAGGTTGTTGACCTAAATATTCATATCCTGCAATGGCCATACGGGCTACCCAGAAAAACATGATCTCAGGAGCTGTTACAAGGTCATTTGTCGGATAATAGTAGTTGATTTCAGGGTTGTTAGGTTGGGTAAGACCGTTGAAAACTGAAATAGGCCATAACCAACTTGAAAACCAGGTGTCTAGCACATCTTCATCCTGACGCAAATCGCTTAACGATAATTCACGTCCGGCTTTTTGAGTAGCTAATTGAAGTGCTTCTTGCTGTGTTTTTGCCACAACAAAATCAGCTGGACGGTCGCTGTAGTACCACGCAGGAATGCGGTGACCCCACCATAATTGCCGTGAAATACACCAATCCTTGACGTTTTCCATCCAATGACGATAGGTGTTTTTAAATTTATCAGGATGAAATTGAATATTGCCATTCATTACATTCTCTAACGCTGGCTCGGCGAGTTCTTTCATAGAAACGAACCATTGTAAGGATAGCTTTGGTTCAATCACTGCACTTGTACGTTCGGAGAAGCCTACTTTATTGATGATATCTTCAGTTTTGACTAAAAATCCTTCATTTTGTAGTTCTTTTTCAATTTCTCGGCGAACTTCAAAGCGATCTTTACCTGCGTAATGCGCTCCGTTTGAATTGAGCGTTCCATCATCATTAAATAGATCAATACTGGGTAAATTGTGTTTTTGTCCGAGTTCATAGTCATTGGGATCATGAGCTGGCGTCACTTTCAAACAACCAGTACCGAAGTCTTTGTCGACGTAAGCATCTGCAATGACCGGAATTTGACGATTGACAAGTGGAACTAATACCGTTTTTCCAACGAGGTGCTGATAGCGTTCATCATCAGGATGTACACAAATCGCAGTATCACCAAGGATGGTTTCCGGACGAGTAGTTGCAATAGTAAGCCATTGATCTGCTTGATCAAGCACCTGATAACGAACGTAAAATAATTTTGAATTAACTTCTTTGTAATTAACTTCTTCATCTGAAAGGGCTGTAAGCGCCTCGGGGTCCCAATTTACCATTCGAACTCCGCGATAAATTTTCCCTTTTTGGTACAAATCAATGAATACGGAAATAACGGATTCCGAGTATTCGAGATCCATCGTGAAGTGTGTGCGTTCCCAATCACATGAAGCGCCAAGACGCTTGAGCTGCTCTAGGATAATGCCACCATGTTTTTCTTTCCACTCAAATGCATGCGATAGGAATTCCTCTCGGGAAAGCTCCGATTTAGAAATACCCTCTGCTTTTAATTTCTGAACAACTTTTGCTTCTGTTGCAATTGAAGCATGGTCGGTGCCAGGTACCCAACAGGCATTTTTACCCAACATCCTTGCTCTTCGCACCAGGACATCTTGAATGGTGTTATTCAACATATGCCCCATGTGAAGAACGCCTGTGACATTCGGCGGAGGAATGACGATAGTGTAAGGTTCGCGATGATCAGGGACAGAATGAAAATACCCTTTATCTAACCAATGTTGATACCATTTTTCTTGCGCAAGCTGAGGTTCATATGTTTTTGCAATATCCATGACTTATTTTAAAGTAGCAAAGATAGCAATTATCTGAGCGCGCGCGGCGATTATCTAGTTGATCACGGGAGAATCTGAAGGCGTCAAGACTGTTCCTTTGATGGTTAACACAATAGGGTCTCCAACGTTAGAAAAAACAGTGATGGTTTTGGTAAATGCGCCAACTCGCTTGGTGTCGTAATGAACTTTAATAACGCCTTTTTTACCTTTTCGAATTGGTGTCTCGGGACGATCAGCTGCAGTACATCCACAACTTGTTTGTACATTGGTAATCACTGCTGGCTTCTTAGACATATTCTTAAACTCAAAAATAAACAAATCTTCTGAGCCATAAGGAATGTCTTGTCTTTCAATTTCAAGTAAATTGAAACGCAAGGCAGGTTGTGCTGGTGATTTCGCTTTAGCAGGCGCTTGAGCAAAGGCTAGTTGTGCGAAGAATAGTAGGAAAGAGAGTTGAAATAGTTTCATGATCTTGTAATTATTAAATAATCGGTCGGTTTGAGTTACAATTTTAAGCAAATTGGTCTTGAGTAGAATAAAATTAACACAATTTTAGCATGCTAGCGTTAATAATTCACGTATTCCAGGATAAGTCTCATTCAAGCGTGAGCGCCATTCTTTGGCAGTGAGCCAAAACACATGAGTTATCCCCTCCTCAATCTGTGGTTGAAAATTATCCAATCCAGAAAATCGAAAACAAAACCAATGATTCTGCTTCAAAAAGGAAAGACCATTTTGCTCATAGACATGATAAGTACAAGGCAATGTCTCAATAGTTTCAAATTGTCCCACTAAGCCTGTTTCCTCCTCAATCTCACGAATCGCCGCTTCTGTTGTACGCTCCTCTTTTTCGATTTTCCCTTTCGGTAAATCTAAATGCCCAAAACGGTAAATCCACAAAAAAGCATCTGCATGATCTTTTTGAACCAGTCCACCGGCGGCTTGAAGAGTTTGGAAAGCCGCGAAAAATGAAATCATTGCTTCCTTCGGGTTTTTTGAAACTAACTGATAGCTTCTATTTTGAAGTAAACTCACCAATTCACGATTAGAATTTGGATAGGGTTTCGTCCAATTTGGCAATGATTGATCGACATCTGAAAATACGATGTAAGCCTTATCTATGAAAACTTTGTATTTTTGCAGCATGAATGTAAACAAAGATTTGAGCTTAAAGGTAGCAGAATTGCTGCTCAAAACAAAAGCAGTGCGCCTCCAACCTGACAATCCATTCACCTGGGCCTCTGGCTGGAAATCGCCAATTTACTGCGACAATCGTATTACACTTAGTTTTCCAGAAGTACGTACCCATATTCGCCAAGGCTACGCACAAACAATACTTGATAATTTCGGAAAACCAGATGTAATTGCCGGAGTGGCAACGGGTGGAATAGCGCAAGGTGCTCTTATTGCGCAAGAGCTCGGTTTACCATTCATTTATGTTCGCAGTGCAGCAAAAGGACACGGCATGGAAAACTTAATAGAGGGCGCATACCAAGAAGGTCAACGCGTAGTCGTAATAGAAGATCTCATCTCTACCGGAGGGAGCAGCTTAAAAGCTGTAGAGGCACTTCGTGCTGGAGGCCTTGATGTAAAAGGTTTAATTGCCACATTCACCTATGGATTCTCATTAGCTGAACAAAATTTCTCTGCCGCTAATTGCCCCTATGTTTGTCTGACAGACTATGGGACACTCATTGACGTAGCAAGCAAAACGCAATTTATCAGCGCTTCGGATGAAGAAACCCTTCATGAATGGCGCAACAATCCTAGTACTTGGATGCAAGACTGAGAAACTAAATAAATGCTCAAGTTACAAAGCCAAAAATTTGAAATTCCTGCTCAGACAGCACAGGTGAGTGCCTACCTAGCCCAAACTTCAAATTACCAATTTTTACTCCCAGCAAACCAGACATCTGAATTTAAATGTTCAGCGAGCGAATTCAGTTTTAAAGCAGCTGGACAAGTTTCTCTCTCCCTTGAAAAAAAAGAAGTGACAGATACTATGTTGTACTTTAAGGGGGCTGTAAGCAATCCCTTCGCATTTGATTTAACTATCTATCTAAAAAGCGAAGGTCAAGCCACGAATGGCTACATAGAAATCAACGCAGAGTTAAATATGATGCTCAAAATGCTGATTGAAAAACCTTTACAAAAACTGCTTGTCGATATGGCAGCAAACTTGACCGAACAACTGAGTTCAGGGATGTAAGAATTTAATCTCCTGATTACCGAAATATTGAATAGAGTCATCTGTTTGGATACCCAACTCACCTTTGTTATTGACCCCAAGAATGCAGCCATCAAATTGGCGGCCATCAAGTGTTTGGTATCTCCACAACGTGCCTCTAAGCCAAAGCTCATCTTCAAATTTCTGCTTAAGCGTATTAAAGTCTCCAAGTAGCAAAGCTTGTTGCCCGTTGAACAAGTCCAAAAACTCTTGAAGGACTGTATAAGGTTTGAAATGCTGTTTAACCTCTTCAAAGAGACTTGTAGAATGAGTTAGTTCAGGCTTTGCATTGACATTGATGCCGCAACCTAGGACACCCCATTCTAAACGATCCCCCTTTAGCTGTTGCTCAATGAGTACTCCTCCTATTTTTCGGTTATTAACATATAGGTCGTTAGGCCATTTAATTTGCAAGGAAACCCCAAAACGCAGCAAACATTGCTGCCATATAAGCGCAGTATACCAGGAGAGCCTAATATGTTCTTCTAGTGGATAAGGTGGGTGAAACGCAAGGCTAAACATCAGGTTTTGACCACTGACAGACTGCCATGAATTTCCGCGCTGCCCTCGCCCATTGGTTTGATAATCTGCCATTATTACCGAACCATCTTGGCAACTTCCTTGTTGGATAAGATTGGCAACATAATTGTTAGTAGAATCAACGGATGCTAACTGAATGAAAACTGAACCGAATTTGGTCATCATGAAAATCAAGTCTTTTCAAATTTATCAGTTAGTTTTGTATTAGAAACATATCAATGGCAAAAAAGAAAAAATTAGATCCTTCTGCGTTACTTGTTGACGTTATTGTAGAAGGAATGCAAAATAACAAAGCGCAAGACATTACTATTTTAGATCTGCGTGAACTCGATAGTGCCGTTTGCGACTTTTTCGTGATTTGTAGCGGTGAATCGAGCACACAAGTAGATGGTATCGCTAGCAATGTGCAGCGCAACACCAGAAAAGAGCTAAAGGAAAAACCTTGGCACACAGAGGGAAAGACCAATTCAGAATGGGTTCTGCTCGACTACATCGATGTAGTATGCCATATTTTCTACAAAGATGCTCGCTCTTTCTATGACATCGAAGACCTTTGGGCCGATGCCAAACGTACTGATCTACCCAATTTATAATCTCCGTCCACATGTCTGAAGAAAAAAGAAAAAACCCATTTTCCGTTTATTGGATTTACGTCGCTTTTGTTGTCGTTCTTGTAAGTTCTCACTTATACATCAATAACGAATCCACCACAACCATTAAATACAAAGAAACACTACTCGACTTAGTTGAAGCCAAAGCAGTGAAGCAAGTGAAAATTGTGAATCAAAGCACCGCTAGGTTTCAATTGCGTCAAAATGCCAATTCGTATATCAAAACACGTAAAAACCTAGACTTTCCAAAACTAATTAAGATACTAGCTAATAAAAATGCTCAGCCATCTAAAATTGTTTTTGAACTAGAAAACATTGGTAATCACGCCAATTTTGAAAAGGCTTTGGATGAACGTGGATACCATGATTATGAAAACATTATCGAAACAAATTGGATTGCCCAAATTCTTGGTTATCTATTACCATTTGGTATCATCGTCTTGATTTGGATGTTTGTAATGCGACGCATGTCCGGAGGTAGCGGCGGCGGCGGCGGTGGCGGCCAAATATTTAATATTGGCAAGTCTAGAGCACAAGTATACGAAAAGGGTAAAAGCACTAACGTGACATTCAAAGATGTAGCAGGACTCGAAGGTGCTAAGGAGGAAATTGTTGAAATTGTAGAGTTCTTAAAGAACCCTAAGAAATATACTGAACTCGGTGCAAAAATTCCCAAAGGAGCACTGTTAGTAGGGCCTCCAGGAACAGGTAAAACTTTATTAGCCAAAGCTGTGGCAGGCGAGGCTAAAGTACCATTCTTCTCCCTTTCAGGATCTGATTTTGTTGAAATGTTTGTTGGCGTTGGAGCTTCACGAGTACGCGATTTATTTCGTCAAGCAAAAGAAAAAGCACCGGCCATTATTTTTATCGATGAAATAGACGCAATTGGACGTGCTAGAGGTAAAAACAACGGGTTTAATACGAATGATGAACGCGAAAATACACTCAATCAACTCCTCACTGAAATGGACGGTTTTGGCACCAATTCTGGGGTTATCATCTTAGCTGCAACGAATCGTGCAGATGTATTAGATAGTGCACTCATGCGCGCAGGTCGTTTTGACCGTCAAATCTACGTAGATATGCCTGACCTCAATGAGCGCAAAGCTATTTTTGGGGTACACCTGAAACCAATTAAGTTATCGACAGAAATCGACGTCGACTTTTTAGCTAAGCAAACTCCAGGATTCTCAGGTGCTGACATTGCAAATTTATGTAATGAGGCAGCCTTAATTGCAGCCCGCCACAACAAAAAACAAGTTGAAAAACAAGATTTCCTAGATGCAGTCGACAGAATCATTGGTGGCTTAGAAAAGAAAAATAAAATCATTACTCCTGAGGAGAAAAAAACAATTGCATACCACGAGGCTGGACACGCCGCTGTTTCTTGGCTATTGCAATATGCCAATCCTTTAGTAAAGGTTACTATTGTACCTCGTGGGCAATCATTAGGTGCAGCATGGTATTTACCTGAAGAAAGAAGTATTACTACTACAGAGCAACTCCTTGATGACATGTGTGCAACATTAGGTGGAAGAGCCGCTGAACAACTCACCTTTCAACGAATCTCTACTGGTGCATTATCAGACCTAGAACGCGTTACCAAACAAGCATATGCCATGACGTCTATCTATGGACTTAATGAACGTGTAGGTAACATCTCTTTCTATGACTCACAAGGTCGTGATGCTTTTACAAAGCCATACTCTGAAGACACAGCCAAAGTTATTGACGAAGAAGTGAGCAAACTCATTGAAGGTCAGTACCAACGTGCACTTCAGTTGCTTGGTGAGAACCAAGATAAATTAGCACTACTTGCCGAAAGATTATTGAGCTCAGAGGTAATCTTTAAAGAGGACCTAGAAGCTATTTTTGGCAAACGACCATGGGACCCGATTGAAGAAGTTGTTCTTGAAGAATCCACTCCTCAACAACTAGAAGAATCCACAGCAATCGATGAACCAGTTCAAGAAGATACTATATCCGAAGAAGCGAGTTCAGAAGAAACCGAAACTGAAGAATCAACACCTACTGCATGATCGGAAATATGGGGCAACGCATGATCACTGGTGCCGTTTTTGGCACTCTTGTAATTGGGTCTATGCTCTGGAATCCCTATTCATTTGCATTAGTTTTTTCATTCTTCATGATTGTTGGGCTTTGGGAGTTTTACAACTTCTTCAAACAACATCAAATCGTTGAAGTCAGTAGCGAAATCGGTATTTTTATTGGTATTTTCATCTACATACTTTTAGTGGGGATTAGTTTTGAGTGGTTCTCAGTTATTTCATTGAGTCTTATTTTCCCATTATTTTTTACACTCATCCTGAATGAACTTTGGGCTAAGCATGGACATCCATTATTGAATATCTCTGTGTTGGTCTTTGGTATCATTTATGTTGTTGGGCCCTTTTATTTAAGTATCGATCTACACGTACGTGACACCTCTACACTGCCAAAAGTGCTAGGTATGTTTTTACTCATCTGGACCAACGATTCATTTGCCTATTTCACAGGACGGGCTTTTGGAAAGCGTAAACTATTTGAACGCATTTCACCAAAAAAAACTTGGGAAGGCACAATAGGAGGAATTGTATTTACACTCATACTTGGATTTGTCATTGGCACTTATATAAACAAAGGCGAAGTATTATTTTGGATGATTGCGGCCCTTATTGTTGCACCTTGCGCCATCTTTGGAGACCTACTTGAATCTTTGTTTAAAAGAAGCTTACAAATCAAAGACAGCGGAAAAATTTTACCAGGACATGGTGGCGTTTTAGACCGTTTTGATGCGGCTCTTTTTGCGATTCCATTTTTCTATTGTTGGTCAATAATTTATCTTTACTGGAAATGATGACATTTCACCGCGAAGGACGCTCCATCATGATTGGGAGCATCATACTATTTTTGGGCTTGAGTGCGCTCAACTATTACCTATTGGCAAGCTCAATTTACTGGCTTTTTCTGTTTCTTGAAATTGGTTTTGTAATTCTGCTTTACCTCGTAATTCAATTTTTCAGGATACCAAAGCGCGACTGTATTGCAAATCCCATGGATATCATGTGCCCGGCAGATGGCAAGGTGGTTGTAATTGAAGAAGTAGAAGAAACTGAATATTTCAAAGACAAACGCATTCAGGTTTCCATCTTTATGTCACCTCTAAACGTACATGCTAACTATTACCCTATTTCAGGTGAAGTTAGCTATACTAAATACCATCCAGGCCTGTTTCTTGTGGCTTGGCATCCAAAGAGCAGTACAGACAATGAAAGGAGTACTTGCGTCGTGAAACATTCAAACGGAACTGAAATATTATTCAGACAAATTGCAGGAGCGCTTGCGCGAAGGATCTGTTATTACGCACAAACTGGAGACACTGCACAAACCGGAGGTGAGTTTGGATTTATTAAATTTGGGTCTCGCGTAGATCTATTTTTACCGCTCGGCACGAAAATTGATGTAAAAATTGGAGAAAAAGTCCAAGCAAAACTGACCAAGCTTGGCACATTAAATTAATTTGTAACTTTATAAAAAAATAAACGCCATGAAAAAAGTATTTGTAGCCATCGCCCTTACCGCATTTGTAGGTTCTATGGCAGGCACAGCTTATGCAGCTGTTAACGGAACTCAAATCGTTAAAAAAGACGACAAACGCAAAAAGAAAAAGAAAAGTGGTAGCTGCTGCTCTTCTAGCTCTACGCAAAAATCTTGTTCTTCCGGCAATTCAACACAAAAGTCTTGCTCTGGAGGTCAACACTAATGAAGTTACTTCATAGTAATAAAAAAGCCGGCTTTCGCCGGCTTTTTTTATGTTCTTAATTAATTTATGAGCTGTATATTTCATGGTATTGTTCTTGATATTTTTCAAGAATTTTTTTGCGCTTGAACTTCAAGGTTGGGGTGAGCTCACCTCCATCAATCGTAAACTCATTTGGCAATAGCTTCACTTTTTTTAGTTGTTCCCATGAACCGTATTCCAAGTTAATTTGGTTTATCTCTTTGTTGATGCGTTCCACTAAGGTCTGATTGGAGACTATTTCTTCATTTGACAAGGAATCAAAATTGAGTTGGTGTCTATGCGCCCACTCTTTTACAAATGCAAAATTTGGTACGACAAAAACAGCTGGGAACTTTTCACCTTCTCCAATTACCATTGCTTGTTCAATAAAGCGAGATTGTTTCAAGCGATTCTCCATAGCCTGTGGAACAATATATTTACCCCCTGAGGTCTTGAAAATCTCTTTTTTACGGTCTGTAATTTTTAAGAACTTTTCTTCCTGAAAGGTTCCTATATCTCCGGTGCAGAACCAACCATCTGCATCAAAGACTTCATCGGTAGCTTCTTGATTTTTATAGTAACCCATCATGACGTTGGGACCTTTGACCAGGATTTCTCCGTCAGCTGCAATTTTAACTTGGACATTGTCTACTAGCGGACCTACCGAACCAATGCGAATACCAGTGACAAAATTATTAACTGACACAACTGGCGATGTTTCAGTGAGACCATAACCCTCTAAAATAGGGATGTCTGCAGCCAAAAAAATACGCGCCAAGCGTGGTTGAAGAGCAGCAGAGCCAGATGCAATTGCCTTGACATTACCACCAAGGGCTTCCTGCCATTTTGTAAAAATGAGCTTACGGGCAATCGCTAGTTTCATCTTATAAAACAAAGATTTACCAACAACGTCGTATTGCTCCGCAATGTCCACAGCCCAAAAGAAAAGTGCGCGTTTGATTCCACTAAGTTCTTCACCCTTAGCCATGATCTTGTCAAAAACTTTTTCAATTAAGCGAGGTACAGCCGAAAAAACATCGGGCTTCACTTCTTTAATGTTATCACCGATTGTATCCATAGATTCGGCAAAGTGTATGGAGCAACCAATATACATGTACAAATAATGTAACATGCGTTCGTATATATGGCATACTGGCAGAAAGCTCAGCACTTTTGAATCCTTATCTGCGGGAATAGGCACAATACAAGACGATACAGTAGCTATGATATTTGAATGGGAAAGCATTACTCCTTTTGGGTTACCAGTTGTACCTGAAGTATAAATGATGGTAACTAAATCGGAACTTTTTACATCCGCCATTCTTTGTTCCACGACTTCTATCTCGGTTTGCCCCTTTGCCGCTTCGATTTCTGACCAGTGAGCACAATTTGGGACTTGGTCAAATGAAAATAAATGTTGAAGACTTGGTACATCTTTACGAACAGAGGAGATCTTGTCGACTAATTCTTGGTTAGAAACAACACACAATTCCACTCCAGCATCATTCAGAATAAAACGATAATCAGCTTCTGAAATATTTGGGTAGAGCGGAACCAAGATAGCACCTACTTGTTGAACAGCAATATCTAGCACATTCCACTCAAAACGATTGGCGCTTGCTACCGCTACTCGATCCCCAACTTTAACACCCATTGAAATAAGGCCTCGAGAAACTTTCATAGCCGCATCTAGGAAATCTGAAGTTGAAAGCGGAACCCAAATTCCATTTGTTTTGGTAACAAACATGTTAGGATTGGGATAATTTTTGAGCTGATGTCTTGGGACATCAAACAAACGATCAATAGTTAACATACAGCAGGTTTAGTGGCGAAAATTAAGAATATTGTTTCAATTACAGAAACAATATCACAAAAACACTGACCAAGATGAAACTAATGATGTTTAGTATGAAACCGTAGCGCATCATATCCTTGATACGCAAATAACCTGAACCAAAAACAATTGCATTTGGTGGTGTACCTACAGGCATCATAAAAGCTAAGCTAGCACTTAAGGTGAGCGCCATTGCAAGCGGCACTAATGGAAGGCCTATTTGCTGCGCAAAAACGCCTACAACCGGTATAAATAGGGTTACCATGGCCAAATTGGATAATACTTCCGTTACAAAAACTGCTAAAAATGCGATGAATCCAACAGCTGCAACAAGACCAATTCCCTCGAAAGATGTAAAAGAACTTGCCAGATATTTGAGAACTCCATTTTTTTCGAGAATTGCCGCTAGTGCTAAGCCACCTCCAAAAAGAAGTAAAATACCCCAGGGTAATTTTTCAGTATCTGACCATCGTAGCACTTTTTCTTTACGCGCTTTACCGCTCGGCATCAGAAACATGGCAATTGCGCCCAGTATGGCTGCGTTTTCATCGCGGTAAGTCACTCCAAAGTACTTGCCTATAAGCTCCCTAAAAATCCATAAACCTGCTACAACAGAAAAAATCCAGAGTACTCTTTTTTGCGCTTTTGTCCAAGGGAGGGTATGAAAATGCAGATCATGTACGTCTTTTCTTTCTTTGCCCAACAAATAATTAAAAATTCCAAACATCGTAAACAATAATACGAGGGCGAGTGGCATGCCAATTTTTAACCAATCAAAGAAACTGATCTCTGTATTGAAATTTTCCGATAATATACTAGCCATTTGGGTATTTGGTGGAGACCCTATAAGAGTACCAATACCACCAATGTTTGCTGAATAAGCAATTGAAAGCATAAGTAAGATGCTAAATCTAGACTGGCGATGAGCGGGTGGCATTGCTTCAATTACTGCAATGGCCATAGGCAACATCATGAGTGCAGTCGCGGTATTAGAAATCCACATTGAAATCAGGCCAGTACTGAGCATGAATCCCAGAAGAATATTGGATTTTTTATCGCCAACAACTGCGATAATCCGTCGCGCTATTTGCTCATGTACTCCCCACTTTTCTAGTGCTAGGGCCATTACAAAACCGCCAAAGAATAGAAAAATATTGGCGTCACCATAGCATTGAGCAAGCTCCTTAGGTGTGAGTAAGCCCAATGGAACTGCCAATAAAAGTGGCAAAAGGGCTGTTAAGTAGACAGGAATCCATTCAGTAATCCAAAGCAGAACAATGATGCCTGCAAGTAGCAAGGAAAGTGAGAAATGATGAAGCTCCCACATTGGGTAGCTTAATTATTTGTTGAGACCATTGAGCGCGTCTACGAAGTAGTTTGCTTTTGCTTCCACTTCATTGGCAATAGCACGGAACTCAGCTTTACCTTTCGCTTTGTTCATTTTAGTCAACATTTGATCCTGAAATTCAGCAGCTTCATCAATGAGTTTGGCAGAACGATCTGCTTTTTCTGGAGCAGTCATTTCAAAAAAGAAGCATTCTTCTACTACATCAAATACCATTTCGTTGATGTTTCTTTTGAGGATTCGTTTGTTAGCCATAACTCTTAATTTTTGACAAATGTACGGTTTTTCGGGCTATTTTTGCACATGTCTTATCCCCTACTTACCATCGCCAAAGGCAAAGATCATTCCATCCAGCGTAAACACCCATGGGTCTTCTCTGGAGCAATCTCAAGCGACTGCACAGAATTGCAAGATGGTGACCTCGTTTGTCTAACTACTAAAAAACAACAAATTTTAGGGGTTGGTCATTTTCAGCATGCAACAATAGCCGTGCGAATCTTGAGTTTCGACTATGAAACTATAGACGTCTCTTTTTATGAGAAACGCCTTTTAAATGCTTACCAATTGCGCTTGCGAATAGGTCTGCTTAACCAGAACAATAATATATTTCGACTTTGCCATGGAGAAGGAGATCTTTTACCCGGACTTATCATCGATTATTACAACGGAGTCGCCGTTATTCAATGTCACTCCTATGGTATGTATCGACATGTTGACCTTATTGCTTTAGCGCTTCAAAATGTCATCGGAAAAGAATTAAAAGCAATTTATCACAAATCAAGTGACACCCTTCCAAGGCGAGAACAATCAACAGACGCATATCTTTTTGGCGAAGTCTCAACTCCGCACTTGGCAATGGAAAATGGCGTACAATATCACATCGACTGGATCAATGGTCAGAAAACAGGATTCTTTATTGACCAGCGGGAAAATCGGGCCCTTTTGGGGAAATATGCAAAAGGTAAAAAAGTGCTGAACACTTTTTGTTACTCAGGGGGTTTTAGTATGCAAGCGCTTTTACATGATGCACAATTAGTACATTCACTCGACAGCTCTAAAAAAGCCATTGCACTTACAGATGCAAACGTTGCGCTCAATAATTTTGAGCAAAGACACGCATCGATCGTTGATGATGCCATGGACTACATGAAAAATTTGCCTGAAGATTATGATATCATTGTTTTGGATCCCCCAGCGTTTGCCAAGCATCGTGATAAACGTCATCAGGCTATCCAGGGATATAAACGTTTAAATGCACACGCCATTCGTCAAATTAAGTCAGGTGGCCTTATTTTTACCTTTTCTTGCTCCCAGGTTGTGGATACGCTGCTTTTTACGAACACAGTAATTGCGGCAGCTATTGAAGCGGGGCGTTCTTGCCGGATTTTGGATCAATTGCATCAACCCGCTGATCATCCTATTCAAGCATTTCATCCCGAAGGTGCGTACTTAAAAGGTTTGGTGATCCAAATAGACTAAATGCTCGCACTAAGGTACAAGACAATTTTAGGCGTAGCCTTACCCATGATGGTAACAGGATTTATCCAATCCATCGTATTACTAACAGATGCCTCATTAATTGCCAGGTATTCGACAGAAGCATTTGATGCAGTTGGAAATGCAGGTCTTTTGTATGTAACCTTATTCATGTGCTTGGCTGGGATGGCCGATGGAGCTCAAATCATTATTGCCAGGAGAATTGGCCAACAAAAACCAGAACTTATTGGGCAGGTATTTGGCAGTACTGCTTGGACCCTATTTGTTCTGGCTTGTCTTTTGTTTACTGTTTTATACCTATTCATTCCAAGCTCAATAGTGAGTTATTCTCAAAACTTATCGATTGCTAAACTTCAAGGTATTTACATTGAACAAAGAAGTTTTGCCTTATTTTTTGCTATGATTACCTTGGCAATACAAGCATTTTTTTTAGCAGAAGGTAAAACATGGGTCGTTCTAGTCTCCGCCATATTAACAGCATGCTTTAATGGAATTCTAGACTATTTACTCATTTTTGGAAATTATGGTTTTCCTGAATTAGGGATTAGAGGAGCAGCTTTAGCCTCGACCATTGCCGATTCAGTTGGTATGTGTACCATGCTATGTTTTTTAATCTTTTCAAAGGAACAGCAAAAATATCAGCTCTTTGCCTATTTCAAAGTTGATTGGACCTCTGTTAAAGAATTGTTGAAAGTGGGAAGCCCACTCATGTTGCAAGGCTTTTCTGCATTAGCCACTTGGACTCTATTCTTTACTTGGCTTGAGCAAAAAGGCACATTCGACCTTACAGTTTCACAAAATATACGCTCGATATACTTCTTAGCCTTTGTGCCTATATGGGGCTTTGCAGGCACAACAAAAACTTATATTTCACAATATTTAGGTGCGAATAAAATTGACCAGATTCCAATTATTCAGCGAAAAATTCAATTCTTAACAGTATGTTTCATGTTGCTTACATTTCATGGTGCACTCTTATATCCTGAATCAATGATTCGAATGGTCAATCCTGCCGAAACTTATGTTTCAAAAAGCGCTGATATTTTGAAACTCATCGCGATCTCTATACTTTTATTTGGATTCATTTCTGTTTATTTTCAAACAATTCACGGAAGCGGGAATACCCTACATTCTATGCTTATCGAATTCTTTACTGTAGGCGTATATAGCATCTTTTGCTTTTTGTTTATCAAAGTATGGGCATTCGATGTTTACTGGATTTGGACTGTTGAATATATCTATTTTGGTATATTAGGAATTGTTTCGATCACTTATCTTAAAAAATATAATTGGCAAAACAAGCAAGTATGAGTAAATCACTGCGTATTGTTTTCATGGGTACACCTGCTTTTGCAGTTCGTGTTCTAGATGAATTAAAACAAAGTCAACACGAAGTAGTAGGCGTGGTAACCGTTGCTGACAAACCCGCTGGCCGCGGCCAACAGATGCATCAAAGTGCGATTAAAGCATACGCACTTGCCAACTCCTTAGCACTCTTCCAACCCGAAAAATTGCGAGACGAAACCTTTATTGCCGACCTGAGCGCTCTA